>PMYN01000142.1:32220-49280 GCA_003171215.1 Gemmatimonadota bacterium
TCCGCATTCCGCATCGGGCCGAAATCTCGCCCCTCCCGTCTACTCCCATCTCATCGCTGTGGTCAGGCGAGGTCCGCCGCCGCCTCGTCGTAACTCGCCCCCGCCGCCATGCGTTCGTACAGGTGCTGCATGACCTCCGCCGACCCCACCAGGAACCGGCACTGGTGGCTCCCGCTCGAGCGGCACTCGACCTCCAGCACCGCCAGCGGCGCATCGGCGGTCCTTCCGAAGAAATCGGCGAACAATCCCGTGCTGTAGTGGCACGCCGGATACGGCAGCCCGCCCGCGCCGTCCGACTCCGCCCAGTCGCCCGAGTCCACCATCGCGACAACGTCGTGCAGCGGCGTGATCTCGAGCGAGCCCCATCCCATCTCGCGGAAGAACTCGGCGGCCTGTGCCTGGAACATGTCCACACCGAGCGACTCCGGCGCGCCCACGCCGCGGTCCGCGAGCCAGCCGCGGAACGAGGCGAACACCGCATCGCCGCCGGCATAGCCCGCCTCCTGAAGGAACGTCGCGAACGCGCCGCCGGTGTCACGAATGAGTGCAGCGCGCAGCGCGCCGAGCGACGCGCGCGGAAATGCGAGCAGTTGCGACGATGAAAGGTCCACGTTGGTTGCCATGACGGTGAAAGAAACCTCTACTTCCCGAGACGGCGCAAGAGTTCGGCTTCGTCGATGATCTGCACGCCAAGTTCCCTGGCCTTGTCGAGCTTGCTTCCCGCATCCGCGCCGACCACGAGCAGGCTCGTCGCCTTCGATACCGAGTCTGTCACCCGGCCACCTGCGTCCTGAATCATCGCCTTCGCCTCCGGCCGGCTGAGCGTCGGCAGCGTCCCGGTGATGACGACTGTGAGGCCCCTGAAGGCATCACCGGATGCGGCGCGCGCCGGCTCGGCGAAGGTCAGCTTGTGGGCGTGCAGCCGCTCGATCAGCTTCGCGACGCGCTCGTCGCGGAAGTATTCGTGGACCGACGCCGCGATCGTCGGGCCGATGCCGTGTACGGCCTCGATCTCATCGACGCCGGCCTTCGCGATCGCGCCAAGCTTCCCGAAATTTCTCGCCAGCAGCGCGGCGGCTTCCGCGCCGACGTGCCGAATCCCGAGTCCGAACAGCAATCGTGAGAGCGGTTGTTTCTTCGAGGCCTCGACCGCTTCGACGAGCGACTGCGCGCTCTTCTCCGCGAAGCGCTCGAGCGCCGCGATGTCCGCTTCCTTCAGGTCGTAGAGATCCGCGATGTCGTGAATCAGCCCCGCGTCGAGCAGCTGTTCGATGCGCGCGTACGACAGCCCGTCGATGTCCATCGCGCCGCGCGACGCAAAGTGCACGATGGCCTCCAGCCGGCGTCCCTCGCAGCGATCGTTGTCGCAGAAGAGGTCCTTCTCCGATGCGCGCACCTTCGTGCCGCACGCCGGACAGTGCGTCGGGATCTTCGGCACCGGCGGCGGATGCCGCTTGTCGCGCTTCTCGGGAACCGGACCGATCACCTGTGGAATCACGTCGCCCGCGCGCTTGAGCATCACCACGTCACCCTCACGCAGGTCCTTCTGCTTGATCAGCTCGTAGTTGTGCAGCGTCGCGCGGCTCACCGTCGTGCCGCCGACTTCGACGGGCTCGAGCACGGCGTACGGATTGATCTTGCCCGTGCGGCCGACGTTCACCTCGATGGCGAGCAGCTTGGTCTCGGCGATGTCGGCGGCGAACTTCCGTGCGATCGCCCAGCGCGGCTCACGGCCGGCATCGCCGAGCTCCGCCTGCAGCGCGAGCGATTCCACTTTCACGACGATGCCGTCGATGCCGAAATTCAGCTCGCCGCGCACCTTGGTCTCGACTGCATGCGCGTAGGCGTTCACGTCGGCCAGGGTGCGGCAGTGCTTGTGGTGCGGTGCGGTCGGAATACCCCACGACCCGAGTGTCTTCAGGAGTTCGGACTGCGTCTCGAATGGCAGGGCGCCTGCGCCGGGAACGGCGTAGGCGTAGCCGAAAAACCGGAGCGGACGCGCGGCGGTCACCGCCGGGTCCTGCTGGCGCAGCGAGCCCGCCGCGGAGTTGCGCGGGTTCGCGAACACCGGCTCGCCCGCCTTCGTGCGCTCGTCGTTCAGCCGCTCGAAGGCGTCGAACGGGAAGTACACCTCGCCGCGAATCTCGATCAGCGGCGGATGGCTCTTCTCGCTTCCGCGCAGCCGCAGCGGGATCTCGCGGATCGTGCGAAGGTTCGCGGTGACGGCTTCGCCCACCGTGCCGTTGCCGCGAGTCGCGCCCGTGACGAGCACGCCGTCGCGATACGTGAGGCTCACGGCGGCGCCGTCGATCTTCAGTTCCGCGGAATAGCCGCTCTGGCGTACGGCCGTTCCTGCGATCTTCGTCGCGCGCGCGTCCCACTCGGCGACCTCTTCATCGCTGAACGCGTTCGCGAGCGAGATCATCGGCACGAGATGCGTGTGCTTCGCGAAGCTCGTGGCGGGCTCCGCGCCCACGCGCATGGTGGGCGAGTCGGGCGTGCGGAGCCCGGGCTGTGCGCGCTCGAGGTCCTGCAGCTCGCGGAACAGCGTGTCGTATTCGCGGTCCGGCATCGTCGGCCGGTCGAGCACGTAATAGTCGTACGACGCCTGCTCGAGCGTGCGCCGCAGCACGGCACTGCGCTCCGCATCGCGCTTGGGAACGGTCACCCCTTGGCCTCTTCTTCGATCACCTGGAGCGTGACGCCCACCAGTCGCTCGAGTTCCTCGTCGCTCGCCTTCGCGAGGAGGGTCTCGGCCCACACGTGGCTCTCACTCGCGGCGTAGCGGTCGAGCAGGCGGCGAAGGAACGCGAGCAGCGCGATCGCGGGCAGTTCCGACCGGTGCTGGTCGCTCGGCTTCTCGCCCGAGGATTTGAGCATCGCCTCGAACCGGTGCGCGTTGCGCAGCGCCTTCCCCGTGAGGTCGGCGATGGTCTGGCAGAACTTCACGTCCGTTTCGCTGAACGGCGTCGAGTCGCGCTCGGTGCGAAGGAAAATCGCGCCGATCACCTCCTGCCGCCACCGGATAGGCACGACGACGATCGAGCGCACCTTGCGCAGGTCCAGCTCGTCGCGCACGGCGAGGAACATCGGGTCCTTCATGGCGTCGGGCACGAACACCGTCTCGCCCGACTCGAACGCACGCTTCAGCTCGGGATAGCGGTCGAGATCCACCACGAGGTTCCGGATCGACGGATCCTCGTAGCTGGCGACGAGGCGCACCTCGCTGCGCTCGCCCGCGAGGAAGATCGAGCTGCGGTCGAGTCCGAACGCCTCACCGAGCTTTCGGGCGATCGTCTGCAGGATCTCCTCGAAGTGCAGCGATGCGCTGATCGATTGGAGGATGTCCACGACCGCGGCGAGGTTGTCGCGCTCGCGGGTGAGCTCGCTGAGCCGCGCCTCGAGCTGGGCGACCTGTTTCTCGTTGGTGTCGTCGGTCATGGCCTGTTCACGGTTGCTTCATGGTTGTCGCGAGGATCTTGCCGGTCTTCTCAAAGCTTCTTGAGGCGCTCGGCCGCCTTCTTCTTGTAGAGCGGGTCGTTGAATTGGCGCAGCGGTGCGCGGATGACCAGCAGGAACTGCTCGCGCGCGCCCGCCTTGTCGCCCCGGTCCGCGTAGATCGAGCCGAGGTCGAGATGATGCACCAGCCGGTCGGGGTCGAGCCGCACGGCCTTCTCCATCAGCCGCTGAGCGGCCTCCCAGCTCGCCTCGCCGAACACCTCGGCGCCGAGGAACCGCTTGGCGAATGCGCGCTCGAACCCGTTCACGCGCATGATCTCGGCGTTCCAGCTCCCCATCACGTGAATCGCGCCGGCGTGCAGGGAATCGTACCTCAACGCCGCCAGCGCCTCCTGCCGGATCAGCTTGGCGTAGCGGATGCGGTCCATCGTGCCGAGGCTGAGCGCCTTGCGGCCGAGCGCGCGGGCCAGCGCGAAGTGGCCCTCGGCGTTCCGCGGATTCACCGCGATCGCCGCTTCCGCGTGCCGCTGCGCGTTCGCCTGCAGTGAGTCATGATCCGGGCCGGCGTCGAGCCCCTCGGCGAGATCCACTTCGACGCGTGACGCTTTGCACAATGCTTCGTAGCTCTTAGGTTCGATCAAGAGCGCCAGGCGATACTGATCGAGCGCCGTCCTGGCCTGCAGGTCGGAGTACGCGCGGTCACCCTGAGCGATCCGTTCGCTCGCGGTTTGCGCACCGGCCCGCGGCCCGGCGGCGAACGCCACGGCCAGCAGGCCGGCCACCCTCCAACGAGTCCACATGCGCAACGGCTCCGGGAATTGTTGGCTCTGGCATTTTTCCCCTCGCCAGCTCCAGAATGTAGGCACTCCGGCAGCGCCGGGTCAATGACGCTGCGCGACCTCATCGAGCGCAAGCGTGACGGCGGTCACATCGATGCCGCCGACTGGCATGTGTTCGCGCACGATCTCGCGGCCGGCACGCTCGCCGACTACCAGGTGTCGGCGCTGCTCATGGCGATCTACTTCCGCGGCCTCTCCGACGACGAAACCGTCGCGCTCACGGAAGGAATGCTCGAGAGCGGGCGGAAGCTCGAGCTCTCGCACCTCAAGATGCGTCGCGTGGACAAGCACTCCGTGGGCGGCGTCGGGGACAAGGTATCGATCGTGCTCGCCCCGCTCGTGGCTGCGTGCGGCGTCGCCGTCCCGATGGTCTCCGGCCGCGGCCTCGGCCATACCGGCGGCACGCTCGACAAGCTCGAGTCGATTCCGGGATTCCACACGCGCCTCTCGCTGTCCCAGGCCGCGACCCAGGTCGAGCGCATCGGCTGCGTGCTGATCGGGCAGACGGGCGAGATCGCGCCGGCCGACCGCACGCTGTACGCGATGCGCGACGCCACCGCGACGGTGGAAAGCATTCCGCTCATTGCGTCGAGCATCATGAGCAAGAAGCTTGCCGAAGGACTCAACGGGCTCGTGCTCGACGTGAAGACCGGCGCGGGAGCCTTCCTCCCGTCGCTCGACGACCACCTGACGCTCGCGCAGACGATGATCGCCCTGGGCGCGCGTCACGACTGTCCGGTGGTGGCGCTGCTGACGAACATGGACTCGCCGCTGGGCGTCGCGTGCGGAAACGCCAACGAGATCATCGAGTCCGTGCAGTCGTTGAAGGGAGGCGGTCCGCCGGATGTGCGCGAGCTGGTGCTGCGGTTCGGTGCCGAGATGCTCGTGCTCGGAGGAGTGACGGACGATCACGCCGACGCGCGCACGCGGCTGGAGCGCGCGATCTCGAGCGGAAAAGCATTGGAGAAATTTCGCGAGATCGTCATCGCGCAGGGCGGAGATCCCGGCGTGTGCGACGATCCCTCGCTCGTCGTTCCCGCCGCGAAGCTCCGCGAGGCGTACGTGTCGCCGCGCGACGGCGTCGTGCAGCGCGTGGAGCCGCGCGCGGTGGGCAAGGGGATCACGGCGATGGGCGGCGGGCGCACGAAGATGGCGGACCTGATCGATCCCACCGTGGGCTTCCAGCTCCTCGCGAAACCGGGCGATCGTGTCACGCGCGGCCAGCCGCTCGCGACGATCCTCGCACGCGACGCGGCATGCGCGGCGGCCGGGCGCGCGGCGCTCGATGCGGCGTTCGTCGTCGGCGACGGCGACATGCCGCGCCTGCCGCTCATCTCGCATCGCGTGACCGCGGACGGGGTCGAGCGGCTGGCTTAGCCCTGCGGCAGAACCACGGAAACGGCCGGATCACTGCCGGATTCTCGCGGATCAATGCAACTTTCTGTCATCCCGGAGGCACTCGATGGCGAAGTTCGTGAAGTTCGTGAAGTTGGCGGCGCTGGGCGCCGCCGGTGTGGCTGGCTCGACTGCCATGCCGCGATGAAGTGCCGGTAGCATGAGCCTCGACTACGGCGTCGCGCCCGGAGGCTACCGTCTCCCGGAGGCGACGCGCCTCGGGCCGGTCAAGCTCCAGGTCTCCAACCTGGCCCGCTCGATCGCATACTACGAAGGCGTCATCGGCCTCCAGACCATCAGCCGCAGCGACGGAATGGCCCGGCTCGGCGCCCATGGCGACGACTCGATGCTGGTGGGGCTTCGCGAACGGCCCGGCGCCTCACCGGTCCCGCGCCGGGGCCTCCTCGGCCTCTACCACTTCGCGATCCTCGTCCCTGACCGAGCTGTGCTCGGCCGCTTTCTCCGCCACGTCACCGCGCTCGGCGTGCACGTCGGGATGGCCGATCATCTCGTGAGCGAGGCGCTCTACCTGACCGATCCCGACGGGCTCGGAATCGAAGTTTATGCCGATCGTCCGCGCGCGAGCTGGAAGACGGCCGACCGTCAGGTCGCGATGGCGACGGATCCGCTCGACGCGGAAGGCCTCATGGCGGCGGGCGGCGATGCGCCGTTCACCGGCCTGCCGCAGGGAACCGTGATCGGCCACGTGCATCTTCACGTCGGCGACATCGAGCGCACCTCGCACTTCTATCACGAGGGGCTCGGCTTCGACAAGATGGTGTGGAATTATCCCGGCGCGCTGTTTCTGGCGGCGGGCGGATACCACCACCATCTCGGCACGAACACGTGGGCGGCGGGCCAGCCCGCGGCGGGCGACGGCGACGCGCGGCTGCTGGAGTGGGAGGTCGTGGTTCCGACCGCCGCCGATGCCGATGCCGCGCTTGGGAGCGTCGAATCAGCGGGTCATCCTGTCGAGCGCGATTCGAGCGGTGGAACCGTGAAGGATCCGTGGGGCACGAAGGTTCGGGTTCGCACGAATTAACAGCTTTGCCACGGAAACTACCGGATCAACGGCCGGATATTCGCGGATAAATCTTGGGGGAACTGCCACTGCGGCGCGCCGTCGTGGCAGTTCCCCCTTTTTGAGCTTGATCCGCGAGTTATCGCCGTTCGTTATCCGTGATAATCCGTGGCAAAGTTGTTTGTTGTTCCTAAATATCCAGGTTCGACGCGAACTTGGCGTTCGCCTCAATGAACAACCGTCGCGGCTCGACTTCATCGCCCATCAGGGTCTGGAAAATCTGATCCGCCATGAACGCATCCTCGACGTTCACCTTGAGGATCGTGCGCGTCTCCGGATCCATCGTGGTCTTCCACAACTGATCCGGGTTCATCTCTCCGAGGCCCTTGTAGCGCTGGATGTTCAGCGACGTCTTGCCCTCGCCGTTGCCCATGCGCCTGGCGATCTCGTCGCGTTCCGCCATGTCGTACGCGTAGTACTCTTCCTTTCCCTTCGCGACGCGGAAGAGCGGTGGCTGCGCGATATACACGAAACCCGACGCGATCAGCTCCGGCATCTGCCGGTAGAAGAACGTCAGCAGNNAGCAGCAGCGTGCGGATGTGCGCGCCATCGACGTCCGCGTCGGTCATGATGATGATCTTGTGGTAACGCGCGCTCTCGATCGAGAACTCGTCCTTGATCCCCGCGCCGATCGCGGTGATGATCGTGCGGATTTCCTCGTTCGACAGGATCTTGTCGATGCGCGCCTTCTCGACGTTGAGGATCTTTCCGCGCAGCGGCAGGATCGCCTGGAACATGCGGTCGCGCCCCTGCTTGGCGCTTCCTCCCGCCGAGTCGCCTTCCACCAGATAGATCTCGCACATCGCCGGATCGCTGAGCGAGCAGTCGGCGAGCTTGCCGGGCAGGTTGCCGACGTCGAGCGCCGACTTCTTGCGCGTGAGATCGCGCGCCTTTCGCGCCGCCTCGCGCGCGCGGGCCGCGCTGACCGCCTTCTCGATGATGATGTTCGCGACGCGCGGCTGTTCGTCGAGGAAGCCGCCGAGCCACTCGTTCACCGCCGTCTTCACGGCGGTCTCGACCTCGGAGTTGCCGAGCTTGGTCTTGGTCTGGCCCTCGAACTGCGGCTCGCGCACCTTCACGTGCAGCACGGCCGTGAGGCCCTCGCGCACGTCCTCGCCGGAGAGCGTGAAATCGGACTTCTTCAGCGCGTTGCCCTTGGCGGCGTACGCGTTGATCGTGCGCGTGAGCGCCGACTTGAAGCCGGTGAGGTGCGTGCCGCCCTCGTGCGTGTTGATGTTGTTGACGAACGAGAAGACGTTCTCGTTGTAGCCGTCGTTGTACTGCAGCGCGAGTTCGATGCCGACGTCGTCCTTCTCGATGTCGAGATAGAGGATCTCGGGGTGCAGGCTCTTCTTGTTGCCGTTGAGGAACGCGACGAACTCCTTCAGGCCGCCCTTGGCGTGGAACGTCTCGGACCTCTCCTGCCCGGGCCGCTCGTCGGTGAGCGAGATCGTCACACCCTTGTTCAGGTACGAGAGCTCGCGAAGGCGGGACTGCAGGATCGTGTAGTCGTACACCAGCTCGGTGAAGATTTCGGGGTCGGGCTTGAACCACACCTTGGTGCCCGATTCCTTTCCGGCGACTTTGCCGAGCATCTCGAGCTTCCGCACGGTGTCGCCGCGGCGGAACTCCATGAAATACTCGTGCCCGTCGCGCTTCACCCACACCTTCAATGTTTCGGAGAGCGCGTTCACGACGCTGACGCCCACGCCGTGCAGCCCGCCCGACACCTTGTAGCTGCTCTTGTCGAACTTGCCGCCGGCGTGAAGCACCGTCATCGCGAGCTCGACGCCCGGGATCTTCTCGACCGGGTGAATGTCGACGGGGATTCCGCGGCCGTTGTCCTCTACGGTGATCGCGTTGTCGGGATGGATCACGACGCGTACGTTGTCGCAGTAGCCGGCCAGCGCTTCGTCGATCGAGTTGTCGACTACTTCGTAGACGAGGTGGTGAAGTCCGCGGGAGCTGGTGCTGCCGATGTACATCCCTGGACGTTTGCGAACCGCTTCGAGGCCTTTGAGTACCTGGATGTCTGACGCGTCGTAGCTCGAGGCGGCGGCGTCGTTCGTCTTTGCCATTGCGTGGGGAGAAGTTTGGGCGAAAAACGACGGGAATTGGGGCGCGAATAAATACCGAAATCAGGTGCGCCTTACCGATCCCGAAAAGTAACGATCGTACCTCTGAAATGCAATGAAAAAGGCATGCCGCAAAGGCCACCCCGCCAACGACTTACCGGAGAAGTTCCCACCGGATCTTCCGGATCGGATCGCGCCCCGTCCGCGCGTTGATTTTCGCGAGCAGTGAGCGCTCCATCATCGACAGCTCCGTCATCCACCCGTGCGTCTTCACGCCCACGAACAGCGTGCCGTCCTCGGTCACCGTGCGCGGCTCCGTCACGCTCGCGATCTGCGGCCCAACGAACGATGCCCACTCGACCAGCACCTGCGCGCGCTCGACGCGCGCATCGAGCCCGGCCGATCGCAGAAATCCCTTGAGCACGTCGGCGATCGGCACAGGCCGCCCTTGGTCTCCGAACGCGCGCGGCTTTCGCTTCTCGTAACTCATCGGGCGGCGACCGGCGCGTCCGGCGCGGCTGGAACGCCCGCAGCGTCGGACGCGCCCGCGGATACGAACACGCCGTCGCGCACGCGCCACCGCTCGAGCCGCGTGAACGCGCGCGGAATCTCGTCCTCGCGCGGCACGCACAGGATCGTCTGGCCGAGCCCCTTCGCCGAGCTCTCCTCGAGCAGCGCGAGCACGCGCGACGCGCGCTTGCGGTCGAGCTCGGCGAACGGGTCGTCGAGCAGGAGCACCGGCTGCGCGCCGCCGCGGGTGCGAAACGTCGCGGCCTCGAGCAGGCGCAGCGCGATCGCGGCGGTGCGCTGCTGGCCCGCCGATCCCACGAGGCGAAGATCCCGCGCGCCGAGCGTCACGGCGAGATCGTCGCGATGCGGACCCGCGTGCGTGATCCCGCGCCGCGCATCGTGCTCGCGGCCGCGCTGAAGCGCCTCCGCGAGCCCGGAGCGCACGTCCGGCACGTCCACCAACGGCGACTCGTACGCGATCTGCATCGGCACCCGCTCTCCTATCTCGTCGCACAGCCGGGTGAACTCGGCCGCGCCGTCCGCGACCCACGCGCGCCGCTCCTCCACGAGAACGGCGCCGTGCTCCGCGAGCGCCGGTTCCCATGCGGCGACGCTGGAGGAACGGGCGCCGGGCCTCGCGGCCTCTCTCAGCGCGGCGTTGCGTCGTGCGAGCGCCGCGCGATACCGGCGGAGCGCGGCGAGGTAACGTTTCGAGCTCAGTGCGAGCGCGATGTCGAGATACCGGCGCCGCTCGGCGGGCGCGCCGGCGATCAGGGCGATGTCGGCCGGCGAAAAGCACACGGAGGGGAGTGCGCCGAGTGCGTCCGTCAGGCGCGGCGTGTCGACGCCGTCGAGCGTGATGCGCTTCTTTCCGGTGCGTTCCACGCCGACGCCGACGCGGTGGACCGTGGTGCCTTGCGACTCGGAGGCGATGTGAAACGCCGCCGCGCCGAAGCGCACGAGATCCCGGTCGCGTACGCCGCGCATCGAGCGGAGCAGTTCGAGGTACGCGATCGCTTCGAGAAAGTTGGTCTTGCCGTGGCCGTTGTCGCCGACGAGCGCGATGCCGTCCGACGGAATCGCGAGGTCCGCGCGCTCGATGTTCCGGAAGTCGCGGATCGAGATCGAGGCGAGCGTGACGCGCGACGCCTGCGTCACGTCAGGCGCCGCGAAACTCGGGCGGCCGCTTTTCGAGGAATGCCCTGGTGCCTTCGCGCATGTCGGCGGTCGCCTCGAGCGAGCCGAAGAGCCGCGCCTCCAGGCGCAGGCCGTCCTCGAGCGCCGTGTCGAGTCCCACGTCCACCGCTTCGATCGCGCGGGCGAGCGCGACCGGCCCGTTCTTGAGCATGGTCGCGGCCATCGCGCGCGCGGCGCCGAGGAGTGCGTCGGGCTCGACCACCGCGTTGGCGAGTCCGAGACGCGCGGCTTCCGCGCCGTCGATCGTGTCGCCCGTGAGGATCAGCTGAAGCGCCGCGCCGCGGCCGATGAGCCGCGGGAGACGCTGGGTGCCGCCGTATCCCGGAATGAGCCCGAGCTTCACTTCCGGGAGCCCGAACTTCGCCTGCGTGGACGCCACGCGAACGTGGCACGCGAGCGCGAGCTCGCATCCCCCGCCGAGGGCGAAGCCGTTCACGGCGGCGATGACGGGCTTCGCCGAGAGCTCGATGCGCCGGAACACCGCCTGTCCGAATCGCGCGAACTTCTCGAGGTCGCCGGCCGGTGCGGCCGCGAGCCGTGCGATGTCGGCGCCCGCGACGAACGCGCGCCCCGCGCCGGTGATGATGATCGCGCCCACCTTCATGTCGGCCGCGAGCTCGTCCATCATCGACCCGATCTCGCGCATCATCGCGTCGTTCAGCGCGTTGAGCTTGTCCGGCCGGTTGATCGTTACCGTCGCGATACGATCTTCAATTTCGAGCAGCAGCAGTTCGTAAGCCATGACGGAAATCTACGCGCGCGGGTGGGGGTTCGCACGAGAGACTGGAGAGGTGAGAGTCGACCCGATGCAGGGTGCGGAAGAGGAATGCGGGATTCGGGACTTCGACCCGATGCAGAGTGCAGAAGAGGAATGCGGAATGCGGGGTGGAGAGGCGAGAGGTGAGTAGCGGGGAGTGGCGAGACGCACACCTCAACGCTTCTCGCAGCTCAATACCGCTCAACACTCATCTCTACTCACGTCTCATCCCTCCACCCCGCATTCCTCTTCCGCACTCTGCATCGGGTCGAAATTCCGCATTCCGCATTCCACCCCGCCTCCCGCGTCAGTCTGTAAGTTTCCCTCCGTGGAACCGATCCGTGCAGTCCAGTGGTCTGTCGATGGCCGCGCACTCCGCATCATCGACCAACGAAGGCTTCCAGTCGAGTTCGTCGAGCGAGAGTTAAGAACCCTCGACGAAATCCGTGACGCCATCTCGACTCTCGCCGTCCGCGGCGCCCCCGCAATTGGCGTCGCGGCGGCGATCGGACTGGTGATCTCGCTCCTCCCGTTCGAGAACGAAGCCGGCGTCCTCTTTCGCGCGCGGATCCAGGCTCACGCCGCCATCCTCGGCGCCGCCCGCCCGACCGCCGTGAACCTGCCTTGGGCGATGGCGCGCATGTCCGCTCGTGCCGGGGCCAATCCCGTCGCGGGTTCCGCCGAACTTCTCACCCTGCTGCGCGAGGAGGCCACGAACATCCTCGACGAAGACCGCGCCATGTGCGAGTCCATCGGCGCGCACGGCCTGCAGTTCATCCCCGACGGCACCTGCGTGCTCACGCACTGCAACGCCGGCGCCCTCGCCACCGCCGGCATCGGCACCGCGCTCGCTCCCGTGTACGTCGCGCACCGGGAGGGCCGCCGCGTGAGCGTCTTCGCCAACGAGACGCGTCCGCTCCTCCAGGGAAGCCGGCTCACCGCGTGGGAACTGGGTCGCGCCGGCATCCGCGTCACGATCCTCACCGATGCCATGGCGGCGAGCCTGATGCGCGCACACGAAATCGACGTCGTGCTCGTCGGCGCCGATCGCGTCGCCGCCAACGGTGACACCGCCAACAAGATCGGGACGTACGCCGTCGCGGTCGCCGCGAAGCACCACGGCATCCCGTTCTACGTCTGCGCGCCCTGGTCCACCATCGACCGCGCCACCGCGAGCGGCGACGCGATCGCGATCGAACAGCGCGGCGCGGACGAGGTGCGGTTCGCGGGCGGCGGCGCCGTCGCGCCGGCGGACGCGACCGTGCGCAATCCCGCATTCGACGTCACGCCCGCCGGACTCATCACCGGCGTGATCACCGACAAGGGCGTCTATCGCACGCCATATTCCTTCACGTATGAAATGCGTTCTCGCGATTGACCAAGGCACCACAGGCACGACGTGCCTGATCATCACGGCGGACGGCCGCGTCGCGGGGCGCGGCTACCGCGAGATCACGCAGCACTTTCCGGAGCCCGGGCAGGTCGAGCACGACGCGGACGAGATCTTCACGCGCACGCTCGACGCCGCGCGCGAGGCAATTGCGCAGAGCGGGCTCGTGCCGAGCGCCCTCGGCATCACGAACCAGCGCGAGACCGTGGTGCTCTGGAATCGCGCGACCGGCGTTCCCGTCGGCCGCGCGATCGTCTGGCAGGACCGGCGCACCGCGGCGCGGTGCCTCGCGCTCGCGCCACAGCGCGAAGCGATTCACGACGCCACGGGGCTTGTAACCGATCCGTACTTTTCCGCGACCAAGCTCGAGTGGATGCTCGAGCATCGCCTGGGCGCCTCGAACGGCGCGCACGACCAGCTTGCGGCCGGCACGATCGACAGCTGGCTGATCTGGAAGCTCACGAACGGCGCCGTGCACGCAACCGATCCGACGAACGCGTCGCGGACGATGCTCTTCGACATCAACACCAGGAAGTGGAGCGCGCCGCTCTGCACGCTGTTCTCGGTGCCGGAATCCATCCTCCCCGAAGTCCGGCGGTCGAGCGGGAGTTTCGGCGTGGCGGCGGCCGGGCACCTCGGTCACGAAATCCCGATCCTCGGCGTCGCCGGCGATCAGCAGGCAGCGCTCTTCGGGCAGGGATGCTGGAACGCGGGCACCAGCAAGAACACCTACGGCACCGGCGCGTTTCTCCTGCTGAACACGGGAACGAAGCGGCCTGCCGGCGGCGGAGGGATGCTCACGACGATCGCGTGCGACGCGACCGGCGATCCGGTCTATGCGCTCGAGGCGAGCATCTTCATCGCGGGAGCGGCGGTGCAGTGGCTGCGCGACGGGCTCGGGATCATCGGTCGCGCCAGCGAAACCGAGGCGATGGCGCGCTCGCTGGCGTCGAACGACGGCGTCTACTTCGTGCCCGCCCTCACCGGCCTCGGCGCGCCAGAATGGGAGCCGCAGGCGCGCGGGACGATCGTCGGCCTCACGCGCGGCACGACGCGCGAACACCTGGTGCGCGCCGCGCTGGAAGCCATGTGTTTCGGCACGGCGGACGTCCTCCGCGCCATGCGCGCGGCGAGCGGCGCGGCGCTCGACGTGCTGCGCGTGGACGGCGGCGCGACAAACAACGGCTGGCTGATGCAGTTCCAGTCCGACGTGCTCGGCGTCCCGGTCGAGCGCCCCGATGTGATCGAGACGACGGCGATGGGCGCGGGCGCGCTCGCGGGGATCGCAGCGGGCGTGTGGCCGAACGCCGAGGCATTCATCGAGTCGCGGAAGTACACGCGATTCACGCCGGGCGAGGGATCCCGGGCGGCGCAAGCGGCAACGTCCGGCTGGCACCGTGCCGTTCGCGCCGCGGTTCGATGGGCACGGGACACGGAAGCGTGAAGTTCGTTCTCGTGTTCTCCCTCTGGACCGGCGGCCCGAAGCAACCGGTCGTCAAGGATCCGGATCCGTGGTTGGCGGTCGACAAGCTCGAGCATTTCGCGGCGTCGCTCATCATACAGAGCTGGGCACACACCACGTTTCGCGCGCGCGGCGCGGGCTATGCGCAGGCGAGCTGGGGCGCGGCCGCGGTCACGGCGACGGCGGGCGTCGGCAAGGAACTGTGGGATCGCCACCACCACGGTGACTTCAGCTATCGCGACCTCACGGCCGACGGCATCGGCCTCGTGTCGGGCGCCGTGATGATGCGACGGATCGATCGTTGAGCGTTCATTGACGCAGCTTGGCGAGCTCTCCCTCTGGATCGCGCTGTTGATGGCGGCGTGGTGCACCACACTCGCCGTTCAGGGGGCGCTGATGCGCCGCGAGGCGCTCACGAAAAGCGGCGCGCGCGGATTGTGCGCCGCACTGCTCTTCACGGCAACCTCGGCGGCCGGCCTCGGGACGGCCTTCCTCGGTGACGACTACTCCGTGCGCTACGTCGCGATGCATTCGAGCTCGAACGTCGAGACGTTCTACAAGCTCTGCGCGTTCTGGTCGGGCGGCGGAGGAGAGCTGCTGCTTGCGTCGCTCATGGTCGCTGCGGTGGGATCGACCGCGGCGATGATCGGCGTGCGCCGCGACGCGGATCGCGCCCGCGGAGCCTGGACCGTGGCGACGCTCGGGTTGATCCTTTCCGCGGCGCTCGCGGCGACGGCGTTCAAGGCGAATCCGTTCGCGCTGGTCGCGCGCGCGCCGGAAGACGGGCGCGGTCTCGATCCGATCCTGCGCCATCCCATGATGGCGATTCAGCCGCCGCTGATGCTGCTCGGCGCCGCCTGCACGGCCTCGCCGCTCGCGATGGTGATCGCGGCGCTGATACGGCGGCGGTTCGACGAGACGCTGTTTGCGAGAGTGCGCGGATCGGTCCTCGTGCCGTGGGGCCTGCTGTCCGCCGCGATCCTCCTCGGGGCTCGCTGGGCCTACGTATCGCCGGGACTGCGCGCGGCGAGAACGGGCAGCCCGGCGGTGATCACGAGTGCGATCGCTTGGCTGGTGCTCACGGTGTTTCTGATCGCTGCCGAGCTGCGGCTCGGCGCGCGAACGCCCCTTGCCCACGCGGACGTGACGCGGCGCCGGGCGGGCCGGCTCCTCGCGGCCGGCGGCGCGGCGCTCTGCCTCATCGTGTTCGCCGCGCGTCCGCTCGCGAAGGATTACAACGTGCAGATCAACGATGGCGAGCAATATCGGGCGAAGGACGCGTGGGGACATGCATGGACGTTCACGAGCCAGGGCACGAGCCGGCTCGAGCGCCAGGGCGACGATGTCATCGCCCTGGCGCTGCTTCCGACGCGCGACGGCGTGCGCCAGCCCTTCGTGGCGAGTGAGAGCCGTCAGTATTACGGCGCGGGGGGGCTCGACATCTATCCGGCTCAGACGGTGCCGGGCATTCGCAGCACGATCGCACAGGACCTGTTCGTCGTGCTGTCCGATGCCGGCGAGGGCCGCGCGGTGTTGCGCATCAGCTTCAAGCCGCTCGTCGAACTCGCCTGGATTGGCGGTGTATTGTTGGCACTCGGCGGGCTGCTGCTCTTCTGGCTGCCGCCATCGGAGTACGCGACGTGACGCCGCTGGCAATTGGCGCGTTGCTCGCCGTGGCCGCGATGGTCTGGGTCATCGCGCCGATCTTCAGTGAAGAACACGAGCCGGATGGCCAGGTGCGGGGCCGCCCGCCGTCGCCCGCAGCGGACGACGCCGCGGAAGCCGCAATTCGCCGTTGGAGGGAGCCGAAGGAATGATGAGACCCATGCGTATGATTGTTGGATTCGCGATCGCAGCCGTGTTGGCCGTTTCGCCGGCGCGCGCGCAGGGCACGGGCGAGATTCGAGCGCGCGTGCTGGATGAGGCTGGCGCGCCGGTCGTCGATGCGCAGGTCGAGCTGGTGCCCGGCTCGCGCCGCGCGCTCAGCGAGGACGATGGTGGATTCGTCTTCACGCAGGTCGCCGCCGGCTCGTACACCCTCCAGATCCGCCGCATCGGGTACCGGCCGCAGTCGGTGAAGGTCGAAGTCGGCGCGCGCGCGACGGCGTCGCCCGCCATCGCGCTCGTGGCGATTCCGCGCGTGCTCGACTCGATTCGCGTGTTCGAGAAGACGAACGGGCTCCGGTACACGGGCACGGTGCTCGACGAGCGCAGCGCGCCGATCGAGGGCGCGATCGTGATGGTGCCGGGGAAGTCGCGCGAGTTGCGCACCGATGCCGTCGGGCGTTTCTCCGTGGAAGGATTCGGCCAGGGGACGGTGATCGCGCGGGTGCGCAAGATCGGCTTCGCTCCCCAGCTGCACACCCTGCAGATGGTGAATTCGAAGACCGACAGCATTCGCATGAAGCGGCTGGCGCAAAGCCTCTCGCCGGTCGAGGTGATGGCCAAGAGCGGTTTCGGCAAGGACACTTTCGTGTACAAGGAGCTCGACCAGCGCATGCGGTGGAAGAGCGAGAAGTCGTACGTGGTGTCTCGCGAGGAGTTCGACCAGCAGGGTACGACCGACCTCGCGAACGCCATCCGCTATTCGGTGACCGGCGGCCGCTATGGCGGCACGCTCTCGCATCCGATGCCCGATGGGTGCGTGATCATCAATGGTGCGCGCGCTCTCAAGGATTGGCCGCTGACGGCGTTTTTCGCCGACGAGGTGGAGGCGGTGGAAGTGTATCCGCCGAAGTCCGACGTGACGGGCTCGATCGAGGTGCGCGGGTGCGATCCGAAGCAGCAGGTCTATGTGATCTGGACGCGGGCGAATTCGAAGCGGTTCCCGCCGAATCCGTAGGCCGCGAACCTTTTCGATGGGGCATGGGTACCACACCACTGCGATGTCTTAGC
>PMYN01000151.1 GCA_003171215.1 Gemmatimonadota bacterium
CGCTGGTGCTGCCGGCGGTGCTGGCGGGGGTGGCGGCGGCGGTGGTCGAGGTGTCGCCGGTCCCGTCGACCCGACGTGCGCAGCCCCGGCCGAAGCGGGGCGCGGCGGTGGCGGCGGTGGCCGCGGCGGCGCGGCTGGAATCACGCCGGGGACGTACACCGTGAAGCTGTCCGTCGGCGGGAAGGACTATACCAAGACCTTGCAGGTGCTCGAGGATCGGTGGTTCAACGAAAAATAGAGGCGATACGGCGAGTTAACTGCCTTCTGTTGGTCGGTTAACTGGTAAGAAGATCAGCCCTGGCATCGAACCGCGTCGAGCGGCACGATGTCAGGGCTGATTCGTTAACCGATCACCGACCAACAGTTAGTGGCTAACCGTCCACTCGCATTATGTCGTTTGCGAACGAGCGGCGAGATGGTACGCGCCCGTTACCAGCCCAGCGAATATTCTGCCCCGTCTTCCCCTCGCCGCTCAGCGCAGTCCGCTCGCGATCGCCGAGATCACGGCCACCGCGCCAAGCCCGAGGAGCGCGAGATACAGCGGCACGGCGAACTTGAGCCATTCGTCGAATCGCACCCGTGCCGCGACGAGAATCGCCATCAGCGCACCGTTCGTCGGCGTGAGCAGTTCGCAGAGCCCGGCGCCGAATTGGTAGGCGAGGACCGTGACTTGCCGGGAGAGGCCCAGCAGGTCCGACACCGGCACGAGCACCGGCATCGTGAGCACCGCCTGCCCGCTCACGCTCGGCACCGGCACGTGGATCACCGTGTGGAGCGCCATCATGCCCAGCGCCGCGAGGGACACCGGCAGCGTCGCGAGCGGGGTGACGCACGCGTGCACGATCGTGTCGATGATCTGTCCGTGGTCGAGCACGATGAACACCGCGCGAGCGAAGCCGATCAGCATGGCGGCGAAGGCCATCGACTTGAACCCTTCGACGAAACTGTCCGCGGTTCCGCCGACGCCGAGCCCGCCGACGATTCCGGCGAGCACGCCCATGAGGAGGAACAGCGCGGCCATCTGGTCGAAGTCCCAGTCGAGGCGCATCACGCCGACGACGAACGCGACGAAGGCCGCGATGACGAGCGCAAGGACCGCCATCCGTCGCGCATCGAGTGCTTCGAGGGCTCCAGGCCCGGCGTCGGCAGGCACGGGATCGCGGGTGCGCGATGCGTGGCGGATCGTGCCGAAGATCCAGACGGCGAGCGCAATCGCGAGGAACACCACGCGGAACGCCGCGCCGGAGAGGAGCGGAAGTCCGGCGAGCTTCTGCGCGATCCCCACCTGGAACGGGTCGATCGGACTGAACGCCGCACCGACGGCCGCGGAACCAAGGCTCATCGCGACCGCCGTGAGCGGCGTGAGGCCCATCCGCCGGCAGAGCAGCAGCAGCACCGGCACGAGCGCGATGATCTCCTCCTGCATGTTCTCGAGCGCGCCGCCGGCCGCGAACAGCAGGCTGACGACGGGTATCACGATCCGGTCGTTCGTGCCGAGGCGGCGCACGAGCGCGCCGACCGCCTGGCGGAGTGCGCCCGTCTGATCCACGACGGTGAACGCTCCGCCCACGAGGAACACGAAGAAGATCACGGACGCCGCGTCGATGAGTCCCTTCGGGATCGCGACCAGCGTCTGGAAGAATCCCACGGGCGTGCGGGGCACCGCGTGATACGTGCCGGCGACGACCACGCTGCGTCCGGTCGCCGGATCGTCCTTCCGGTCGTAGCGGCCCGCGGGCAGCACATGACTCAGCGCGGCGGCGAGCAGCACGCAGCAGGTGAGCAGTGTGAGCGGATGCGGAAATGCGAGGCGGCGCATGCGGGCACGAACATACCGCCCGTGGGGAAAGGTCGACAGGAGTGGTAGCGCGCTGGTAGCGCATGGCTTGCCCCAAACGTTATTAACCGCACCCTATGGAATTGCGTCGCAGCATCGGGTTCTTCCGCGCTACGACGATGGTGGTCGGCATCATCATCGGCGCGTCGATCTTCGTGCAGCCCTCGGCGGTCACCGCGCAGGTGCCATCGGTGATCGGCGTGCTTGTCGTGTGGGCCGCGGCCGGAGCGCTCACTCTCATCGGTGCGCTGGTGATCGCGGAACTCGCGTCCGCGTGGCCTCGTACCGGGGGTGTGTACGTCTTTCTGCGCGAGCTGTACTCGCCGGCGGTCGCGTTTCTCTGGGGCTGGGCGATGTTCTGGACGATGCATTCGGGGATCGCGGCGGTGATCGCGATGGTCTTTGCGCGCTACGTCGGCACGTTCGTCCCGCTCGGTGATGCCGGAACGCGCACGGTCGCCGTCGCCGCGGTGCTGCTGCTTTCCGCCGTCAACTACCGCGGCGTGCGCGAGGGGAGCGCGGTGCAGGCGGTGTTCACGACGATCAAGGTGCTGGCGATCGTCCTGATCATCGGGATCGCGTTCACGGTTGCGGGGCACACGAACGGCGCGCTCGCCGGCCACGCGGCCGCCGCGACCGCCCTGCCCTCCGGCCGCGCGTTCGTGCTCGCGCTGATCGCCGGCCTGTTCGCGTTCGGTGGATGGCACATGGTGTCGTACGCGGCGGAGGAGACCGTCGATCCGACGCGCACGATTCCGCGCGCGCTCGTGGCCGGCACGCTCACGGTCACGGCCCTCTACGTCGCGCTCAATGCCGCGTACCTGCGCGTGCTGCCACTCGCGACGGTCGCGCAGTCGTCGCGCGTCGCCGCCGATTTCGCGGACGCGGCGGTCGGCGGGCACGGAGCACAGATCATGTCGGCGCTCGTCATCCTCTCTACGCTGGGCGCGATGAACGGCGTGATTCTCGCCGGCCCACGCGTCTACCTCGCGATGGCGCACGACGGCCTGCTGTTCAAGTGGGTCGGCGGTGTGCATCCGAAATTCCGGACCCCGCACCGCGCGATCGCGCTGCAAGCGGCCTGGTCGTCGGTACTCGTCGCGACGGGTTCCTATCGCGCCTTGTTCACGCGCGTCGTCTACACCGAGTGGATCTTCTTCGGCATGCTCGCCGCGGGGCTTTTCCTGCTGCGTCGGCGCCCGGGCTACGCCCCGCCCTACCGCGTGTGGGGGTATCCGTTTCTGCCCGCCCTATTCGTCGTTTCGACCGGGGCCATCGTCCTCAATCAGGTCGTGGCGCAGCCGCTCGAGAGCGCAGGTGGATTGCTGTTCGTTCTGCTGGGGCTTCCCGTCTACTACATTTGGGCCAGAAGAGCTGCCACAGTCTGAGGTCTGCCGTCCGCCGTCTACCGTCCGCCATCTGCCATCCGCCGTCCGCCGTCCGCCATCTGCCGTCCGCCATCTGCCGTCTGATTAGGAGCCCGCGCACGTGAGAGTCGTCGACGTCCACAATCACTATTATCCGCCCCGCTACATGGCGGCCCTCCGCTCCGGTGAGAGCGCCGTGACCGTCAAGATCGACGCCGACGGGAACCCCGAGCTTCACTATCCGGGCGACTACAACACCGCGGTGCCTGGACATCGCGACATCGCCTACCGGCAAGGGGTGCTCGAGAAGGAAGGGGTGACGACGCAGATCGTGTCGCTCACCACGCCCGGCACACACGTCGAATCGCCCGCGCGCGCCGTGAAGTACGCGAGCATGGTCAACGACGAGTTCGCGAAGGACGTGCAGGAACGGAGCCCGCGCTTCGCGGCGTACGCGACGCTCCCGCTGAATGATCCAACGGCGTCGGTGGTCGAGTTCCGCCGCGCGATCGAGCAGCTGAAGTTTCCCGGCGCGATGCTGTTCAGCAACGTCAACGGCGTCGCCCTCGCCGACGAGCGCTACTGGCCGCTGTACGAGGCCGCGAACGAACTGGGCGCGGTGCTCCACATCCACCCGACGAACCCGATCAACGTCGATGCGATGAAGGAGTACTGGCTCATGCCGCTCGTGGGGTTCCTCTTCGACACAACGGTCGCCGCGGCGCACCTGGTCTACAGCGGCGTGCACGAGCGCTTCCCGCGCATCAAGTGGGTCGCGAGCCATCTCGGCGGCGCGCTTCCCTACCTCGCGGAGCGACTCGATCGCGGCTACGAGGCGTTTCCCGAGTGCCGCGCGAACATCACGAAGCCGCCGAGCGAGTACCTGAAGACCTGGTACTACGACACGGTGAACTTCGACCCGCGCGCGATCGAGCTGGCGGTGAAGTTCGCCGGTGCGGATCACATCCTGGCGGGCAGCGACTATCCGCATGCCATCGGCAGCATTCCGTCGATGATGAAGTCGCTCAACGCGATCCAGGTGTCCGAGGCGGACCGCGCCGCGATCTTCGGCGGCAACGCCGCGAAGCTCTACAACCTCGGCTGAGCCCGCCTTTGCAGGCAAGTCTCGAACAATCTGCAAGCGATCATCCAACGATCGGCCCCCGAACTGCGTTTCGACACACATGACCATCGCCTCTGCGAGCGCGCCGGCAGCGATGCCGGCATCACATCGATATCTCCCGCTGCTCCTGGTCCTGTTCGTGGGCAGCGGCTGTGCCGCGCTGATCTACGAGATCGTGTGGTTCGAGATGCTGCAGCTCTCCGTCGGATCGTCGGCCGTCTCGCTCGGCGTGCTGCTCGGGACCTTCATGGGCGGCATGTGCATCGGCAGTCTCGCGCTGTCACGCGTGATCTCGCGCCGGCACCATCCGCTCAAGGTGTACGCGGCGCTCGAACTCGGCGTGGGCGCGTTCGGGCTGCTCGCGCTCGTGCTGCTGCCGATCGCGGGCTCGGTGTACCTCTCGATTGCCGGCCATGGCATGCCCGGGTTCCTGCTCCGCGGTGCGGTCGCGGCGATCTGTCTCCTGCCGCCGACCTTCGCCATGGGGGCGACGCTGCCAGCGATCGCACGCTGGGTGGAAACGACGCCTCGCGGGGTGAGCTGGCTCGGATTCTTCTACGGCGGCAACACCGCGGGCGCGGTGCTCGGCTGCATGGTCACCGGCTTCTATCTTCTGCGCAAGTACGACGTGCAGACCACGACGTTCGTCGCGGTCGCGCTGAACATCATCGTGGCGTCGAGCGCGTTCTATCTTTCGCGCGTCACGCCGTCCGGCGCTGCCGAAAGCGATGCGCGCGTGGCGACCGACGAGACGCCAGCGGGCACCAACCTCGTGTACGCCGCGATCGCGCTGTCCGGCATGACGGCGCTCGGCGCCGAGGTCGTCTGGACGCGCCTCTTCACGCTGCTGCTCGGCGGAACGACGTACACCTTCTCGATCATTCTCTCGGTTTTTCTGATCGGGATCGGACTCGGCAGCAGCGTGGGTTCGTACGCGGCACGTCAGCTCGTGCGACCGCGTTTGGCGCTGGGCCTCGTGCAGCTCGCGCTCATGGCCGCGATCGCGTGGACGGCATGGCAGGTCACATCCCAGCTTCCGTACTGGCCGACGAACCCCGAGCTGACGACGCGCCCGTGGTTCCAGTTCCAGATCGATTTCGTTCGTTGCGCATGGGCGATCCTTCCCGCCGCCTGCCTCTGGGGCGCCAGCTTCCCCCTCGCGCTCGCGTCGGTCGCGTCACCGGGACAGGACGCGGGGCGGATGGTGGGCCGCGTGTATGCGGCGAACACGGTTGGAGCGATCGTCGGCGCGCTCGTCACCAGTCTCGTCATCATCGCGGCGGTGGGCACGCAGCAGACGCAGCGGATGCTGATCGTGCTCGCGGCGATCGGCGCGGGGCTGATGCTCGTTCCGGTATTTGTGGAGTCTTCGCGCAAGGCGCAATTCGCCACCAGGAGCGTCGTGTGGGCGGCGGTGACAGCGTTCTGCGCGGTGTTCCTCGCATGGGACGTCGCGCCGGTTCCGGCGCTGCTCGTCGCGTACGGCAGGTTCAGCTCGCCGCGCTATTTCAACCACGGCGATTTCGTGTATGTGGGCGAGGGAATGAATTCGTCGCCGGCCGTCTCTGTGCTCTCGAATGGCGTCGTGAATTATCACAACGCCGGGAAGGTCCAGGCCTCGAGCGAGCCGCAGGATATGCGGCTGCAGCGCATGCTCGGGCACTTCACCACGCTCGTGCCGCTGCATCCACGCTCGGTGCTCGTCATCGGATGCGGCGCCGGCGTGACCGCCGGAGCCGTGAGCATCAGTCCGCTGGTCGAGCGAGTGACGATCGCGGAGATCGAGCCGCTCGTTCCGCAGGTAGCGTCGAAGTATTTCGGCGAATTCAATTACAACGTGATCAAGAACCCGAAGGTGCACGTCGTGATCGACGATGCGCGCCATTTTCTCGGGACCACCACGGAGAAGTTCGACGCCATCACATCCGATCCGTTCGATCCGTGGGTGAAGGGCGCCGCCAATCTCTACACGAAGGAGTTCTGGGAACTCGCGAAGTCGCACCTGAATCCCGGCGGCGTCGTCACCGTGTTCGTGCAGCTGTACGAAGCCGGGGCTCCCGCGGTCAAGAGCGAAATCGCGAGCTTCCTGCAGGCGTTCCCGGGCGGCATCGTGTGGGCGAACAACTACAACGGCGCGGGCTACGACGTGGTGCTGATGGGGCGCCAGGCCGAGCCGNNCGAGATCGGCATCAACTCCGCGATCGACCTGCTCGGGACGTACACGGCGCAGGCGCCGCAGTTGAAGGATTGGCTCGCCGATGCGCAACTCAACCTCGACAAGAATCTTCGGCTGCAGTATCTCGCCGGACTCGGACTGAACAAGTACGAGCAGGCGGAGATTTACGCGGCGATGGCGCGGAACAGGGTGTATCCGGAGGATCTGTTCACGGGGTCGCCGCCGGCGCTGGCGGCGTTGCGGGCGGCGATTGGGAGGCCGCAGTAAAACGAAAAGCAGCTGCGAGCCGTGAAGGCAAAGCTCTTAGACGACGGCGGTCAGCTGAGCGCTGTGAGACTTGTCAGACTGAAAAAGGGCCCGCAAATGCGGGCCCTTTTTCTATGCCGAGAGAGAGAATCGAACTCTCATGGGGTGTGAACCCCGCGGGATTTTGAGTCCCGTGCGTCTGCCAGTTCCGCCATCCCGGCGATGGACGTACTGGCAAGAACTTACTGCTGCGGCGGCGGCGGCTGAACCCCCCGTCCTCCACGCCCGCGCCCCGGCTGCATCATCCCGGGCATCTGCTGACCCTGTCCGCGCCCCATGCGTCCGCCACGCCCCTGCATCTGCGCCTGCCGCATCTGGTTCACGCGCTGACGGACCTGCTGCTCGAGCGCGAAGTACTTCGCGCGCTGGAGCGGCGTGAGGAATCCGGCGAGCTCCTTCTGTTCCTGTTCCATGATATCGACGCGCTGCCGCTGGGTCTTGATGACCCGGTCGAGCAATGTGGCGACCTGTGCCTGGCGGGCGGAGTCCGGGCGCAGCATTTCGTCGCGCAGCGACATGCGAACGTCGCGCTCCTGGTCGACGACGAGCCGGCGCTTCTCGTCGAACTTCTTGTTGGTCTCCTGGAGCTTCGCCATCTGCTGGTCCGTCGCGCCGAGCCGCTCCTTCGTGACCTGCGCGATGCGTTCCCGCACCTGCTGCTCCAAGTTCGCGCGATCCGGGCGATTGGTGAAGACGGAGTCGCCGACCGGCGGCGCCTGACGAACGCCTCGTCCACCCCGTCCCTGGGCCGAGAGCGTCGCCGCGCTGGCGAGAATCAAGAGAGTTGCGAGTCTAACGCGCATTGTGACCTCCGTCGGCCATTGGCACGATCGGTGAGAGGTGTGTTTCGGGTTCGGCGCTCGGCAGCGCCTGGAGCGCGTCGAGCTCGCCGAGCAGTGTGTTCAACTGGTCGTCGGTGAGATCGGAGATTCCGCCGCCGAAACTGATTCCGGACCGCGGTTTCGACGACACTGCCGGCGAGGTGACGCGAACGGGTGAATCCACGACGATCGGTGCATGCGGAGCATCGGTCGTTGCCAACGCCGTGCCGGCGGCCGGTGCCGGCACCGAGGCCGCCTGACGCGGCGCCGCGCCGAAGAATCCGCGCAGGGCGATCACCGAGAACGCGCCGATCGCCACGATTCCGATTGCGGCGGCGACGCGCCACGCGCGGCCGGCGGCCACTCCCCGCCGCGCACCGCGCGGTGCCGCCGGGAGCGCCTTCACGATCCGGCCGAGATTGACCTTCGGAGCGGGAACTGCCCGCGACGCGGTTTCGATCAGCTCGACCTCGGCCACGCAGTCTGCGCACGTCTCGAGGTGAGCGGCCACCGTCGCGCGCTCCGCCGCGGACAACGCACCGTGCACATATCCGGGGAGCAGGTCCCGCATGTCTCCATCCGCGCAATCATGCATCATCGAGAAACTCCTTTACGGATCGCATCGCGTTGTGGTAGTGCACACGGCACGCACCCTCCGTGCTTCCCACCAGTGTCGCGATCTCTCCATATGCCATCCCCTCCGTGACGCGGAGGACGAACACCTCTTTTTGCAGCGGCGAAAGACGTTCGATCGCCTGCCGGACCCGCACCGCCGTCTCGTCGGCCACCAGCGCGTCGAGCGCGTCGTACGCCTGAATGGCGTGACCCTCATCGAGCTCCACCTGATTACGGCGCCGCTTTTCCGAGCGCTTGCGGTCGAGCACCAGCCGCCGAAGGATCGTGAACAGCCACGTTCGGAATGTGCTGTCCGCCCGAAACGATTCGAGCGAATTGAATGCGCGAACGAACGTGTCCTGCACGAGCTCATCCAGTTCCTCGCGTTCGCCCGAACTCGCGGCGAACCGGGCGAGCGCCTGGGCGTGCCGCCGCACGATCTCGGCTGCCGCCCGCTGGTCTCCACCCTTCCATCGTTCGATGAGCGCTACGTCAGCCGACCCATCGTCCATCCGGCCCTCGACATCCATTCGGTCACCAATTGAGACGCCGGTTACACCCGGACGTTAACTTGAGTCGCGAATCTCTCCGCCCCGCAGGCCCGCCAGACCTCTCCGGAGCCCCACACCCCACTGGAGCCGCCATGCCGCCGATCGAGATCATCGCCCATCGCGGTGCCTCGCGGGAACGCCCCGAAAACACGGTGGCGGCGTTCACACGGGCGGTCGAGCTGGGCGCCGACGGCATCGAGCTGGACGTCCATCTGAGCGCCGATGGCGTCCTGTTCGTCCATCACGACGCGGTTCCTCACGACGCGCCGAGCCCCGCCCTGGCGCATCGCGACATTCGATCAATGACTCTCGAGGAGCTTCGCGCGTTTCGCGTGGGAGGGCAGCCGATTCCAACGCTGGCGCAGGTTATCGAAGCCATCGGCGACCGCCTCACGGTCTACTGCGAGTTGAAGGGCCCCGGCACCGCCGACGCGGCCGTAAGACTGCTCGAGAAGCGGGGGTCCGCGGCGGCCGTGCACGCGTTCGATCATCGCCAGGTCGCCGTCGCGCGGCGGCTCGCGCCGGCGCTCGCGCGCGGTGTCCTGGAAACGAGCTACCACATCGTCCCCACCGACTCGATGGCGAGTGTCGACGCGCGCGACCTCTGGCAGGCCGCCGAACTGATCGATCGCGAGATGGTGGATGCGGTGCATGCGCGCGGCGGGCGGTTGATCGCGTGGACAGTGGACGACCCATCAATGATGCGACAGCTTGCGATGCTCGGAGTGGACGCGCTCTGCACGAACGACGTCGCGCTCTGCAGGAGCACGCTCGGGCGCTAGCGAGAGGGCGACGGGACGAACGGCGACGGGCGACGGGTGAGCGGCGACCTGGCGAAGGGCGACGAGTGAGGAGCGCGGAGACGTTCGCGTCGCCCCTAACGCATCGCTCTTCACCCAATCGCCGCTCACCCGTCGCTCGTCGCCGTTTGTGCCCCCTCACCCGTCGCTCGTCGCCGTTTGTGCCCCCTCACCCATCGCTCGTCGCCGTTTGTGCCCCCTCACCCGTCGCTCGTCGCCGTTCATGCCGTCGCCCGTCGCCGTTTGTCTCCTCTGGCCTGATTTGGTCGCGCCGCGTACTTTCGCGGTGGAGTTTCCCCGAAGCCACCCCGCAGTCAGAGGAACAGACCGGTATGCGAATGCGATTTCTTCTCCCAACTCTGCTGCTCTCGGCGCTGTCCGCGGCGGCACAGAGGGGTCCCGGCGCCGGCGCGCTCTCCGCGCCGAACGCCAATCCGTTCCCAAGCACATATACGCCGTATCCATCGCGCCCGACCGTGATTCGCAACGTGAACATCTTCACGGCCGCCGGTCCGCTCATCCGGAACGGCGCGATTCTCATGCAGGACGGGAAGGTCGTCTCGGTGGGCGCGACGGTGAACGCGCCGGCCGATGCCGTCGTGATCGACGGGGCCGGAAAGTACGTGACGCCCGGCATCGTGGACGACCATTCTCACCTCGGCGCGAACGCCGCCCCGAACGTCTGGGCGCGCAGCGACGCGAACGAACTCGTGAATCCGGTCACCGGGTACGTGTGGGTGGAGCACTCGGTGTGGCCGCAGGATCCGCAATTTCCGCGCGACCTTGCTGGTGGAGTTACTACAATTCAGGTGTTGCCGGGGTCGGGCAACCTGTTCGGCGGCCGCAGCGTGATCCTGAAGATGGTGCCGAGCCCGAGCGTGCAGGGAATGAAATTTCCGGGTGCCAAGTACGGGCTCAAGATGGCGTGCGGCGAAAACCCGATGCGCGTGTATTCCACGCGCGGTCCGCAGACACGCATGGGCGACGTCGCGGGTTATCGTGCCGCGTGGATCCAGGCCGAGGCGTATCGCCGCCGCTGGGACAAGTGGCTCGCCGACAAGACAGGCGACCCGCCAACGCGCGACCTCAACCTCGAGACGCTCGCCGAGGCACTGCGTGGCAACATCCTCGTGCACCAGCATTGCTACATGGCCGACGAGATGATGCAACTGATCGACGTCTCGAAGGAGTTCGGTTACAAGATCCGCTCGTTCCACCACGCGATCGAGGCGTACAAGATCGCCGACGTGCTCGCGAAGGAAGGGATCGCAGCCTCGATGTGGGCCGACTGGGGCGGCATGAAGATGGAAATGATGGACGGCGTCCGCGCCAACATGGCGATCGTGCACGCCGCCGGCGGCATCACCATCATGCACTCCGACGACGCGTCGGGCTCGCAGCGGCTCAACCAGGAAGCGGCCAAGTCGATGGCTGCCGGCCGCGCGATCGGAATCAACGTCACCGAGGAAGACGCGATCAAGTGGATGACGATCAATCCCGCATGGGCCATCGGACTCGAGGACAAGATCGGTTCGCTCGTGACCGGGAAGAATGCCGACGTGGTGCTCTGGTCGGGCAATCCGTTCTCGGTCTACACGCGCGCGGAAAAAGTGTGGATCGACGGCGCGATGCTGTTCGACCGCACGGATCCGCGCCAACAGTGGCGCACGGATTTTGAGCTCGGATTCGTGCCGGTCAACAACGGAGGGTCACGCTAATGCGCGCCATCACGATGACACGCGCGGCCGTGCGAGGGTTGGTTTGCATGCTGGCGTGCGCGGCGACCGCCGGCGCACAGACGATCGCCATCACCGGCGGCACGGTGTACCCGGTGAGCGGGCCTAAAATCGAGCACGGCACTGTCCTGATCACGAACGGAAAAGTGGCGGCCGTGGGAGCGAACGTGACCATCCCCGCCGGCGCGACCCGCATCGACGCGACCGGCAAATGGGTCACGCCCGGCCTCTTCAACGCCGCGACGACTCTTGGCCTGGCCGAGGGCAATCCGGGAAGCGGCGGGTACAACGACTCGCACGCAAAGGGCGAGAAGGGCGTCTCGGCGTCCTTCAACGCCTGGGAAGGAATAAATCCGGCCTCGACCTTCATTCCGCCGACGCGAAAGGACGGGATCACCACGGTCATGGTGGCGCCTTCGCGCGGCAACCTGATCGGCGGACGCGCCGCGGTGATCGACCTGAACGGTGAGTCGGTGGCTTCGATGCTCGTGAAAGGGCCTATCGCAATGGTTGCGGAACTCGGCGAGGGCGGCGAGGCACGCGCCGAGACATTCGCGCACCTGCGCGAGGTGCTCTCGGACGCGAAAGTGTACGGCCTGCGAAAGGCCGCGTACGACAACGGTGCGGTCCGCGCGCTCGCGGCCTCACGCGAGGATCTCGAGGCGCTCGCGCCGGTAGTCGCCGGTACGATGCCGATCATCATTTCCGCCAACCGCGCGAGCGACATTCGTGCGGCCCTCGGCATCGCGAAGCAGTTCGGCCTCAAGCTCGTGATCGAGGGCGGAGCGGAAGCGTGGGAGGCGGCGAAGGAAATTGCCGCGGCACATGTGCCGGTGATGGCGGGCGCGATGAACAACATCCCGGGCTCGTTCTCCACGCTCGGGCACCGTCAGGAGAACCTTGCGCTTCTGAAAGCCGCCGGCGTGCAGGTGATAATCGTCGGCGACGGCGGCGGGCTCGGCGAGGACAACTACAACGCTCGCAACGTGCGTTACGAGGCGGGCAACGCCGTCGCGTACGGCATGACGTGGGACGATGCGTTGAAGGCCGTCACGTTGGTGCCGGCTGAAGTGCTCGGCGTCTCGGATCGCGTCGGCTCGCTGCAGATCGGCAAGGAAGCCGATGTGGTGGTGTGGAGCGGCGACCCGTTCGAGTTCGCCACGGTCGCGGAGCACGTGTACGTGCGCGGCGTGGAGAATCTGGAGCGCACGAGGCAGGAAGAGCTGACGGACCGGTACAAGACCAAGCCGCCGGCGTACAAGAAACCCTAGCTCGAGATTCGCGCCCACCAGTATGATTGTTCGACCTGGCCCGACGGTGCACAAACGAACATTTCTCAGGCGACGGCACGCCAAACATGACAGTCCAGAACGTCATCACCCGAGTCGGTTATTGGGTAATCAAGTCCCGATTGGGCCAGGCGTTGTTTCGGCGAAACCCCGTAGGACGGTACATTGTCCGGCGTTTCGGAAACCTCGCCAGGGCGCTGCCCCTTTCGGCGCCGCAGAACGTCATGATCGACATCTGCAATGCCTGTAATTTCCGGTGTACTTTCTGTCCCACGGGCGACAACGACCTGCTCAAGAGCGTAGGCCGTCCGAAGGGCCTCATGGACTTCGCATTGTTCACGAAGATCATCGACGACCTGAAGATCTTTAACGGCCAGATCACCTACATCTCCCTGCACAAGGACGGCGAACCCCTGCTCAACAAGAAGATTGGTGAGATGATAGCATACGCAAAGGCCGCGAAGGTCGCGTCCAGCATCGAGGTCACGTCCAACGCGTCGCTGCTGACGCACGAGATGGCGACGCTCCTGCTGGACGCGGGGCTGGACACAATCCGCGTCTCGGTGGAGCACGTCTCCGATCAGGGATACAAGAACTTGGTCAGGACTTATTCCAAGTACCAGCAAATCGTCGACAACGTTGCGAACCTTTACTCGGAGCGGAATCGCCGGAAACACAAGCTGCGAATTCTGGTGAAGATCCTCGACGTCGGGTTGTCAGGGGAGGAAAAAGAGAAGTTTAGGCGTGACTTCAATCCCATTTCCGACGTGGCCAGAGTCGAGAATATCATGGGATGGAGCCATTCCGAGAAGAAGGACTTCACCTTGGGCCTCAATCCGTCCGTGGGGATGGATGGGGTCACGCCGCTGAAGAAGGAGCGCATCGTCTGCCCTGAGCCCTTCAAGATGCTGGCCATCAATTTCAACGGCAGCGTGTCGCCCTGCTGCGACGACTGGGCTCACGGGCTACTGGTCGGCAACGCGACGACCACGCCGGTCGGCGATATCTGGAACGGCCGGGAATTATCGCGAGTTCGCCAGCTCCATCTCAGCGGACGGCGCGGCGAACTGCCCACGTGCGCCAGCTGCCAGTACATGCAGGGCGTGACCGACATCTTCGACTTGGACGACCAGCGCCTCGCCCTGTTGCGGAAATACGAGGCGCTGTCGATTGAACCGGCCGAAACTCCAGCCGCCTAGGGGTACTCAGGGCTTTGGCGGTGCTTCCGGCGGGGCGGTATTGGACGCGAGTTCAGTCTCCAACCGCTTCGACTCGGCCTCGTGCTCGGTGAGAGTCGCCTCGAGACGCTGCAGGGTGTCGGGGGCGGGCTCGTTCCCGCTCTGATGCGCCTGATGGACGGCGTAGCCGAGCGCTTGGGCGGCCTTGTCGGCGAGCTGTCGCACGCGAAACAGCTCGAGCCGAAGCTTCCCTTCGTCGATCGCTCCGCGCGCGGCCTTGCCGGCGCTGCGGAGTTCGGTGGACAGCTTGTCCCAGAGAGCCATGCGGTAAGAAGCCTCCGCGGTGGCCGTTACGCTGCCGAGGTCGCTGCCTCTGCGGGGTAGACGGAGATCTTGAAACGCGTCTTGCTCTTGTGCTCGAACTTCACGATGCCGTCGACGAGAGCGAAAATCGTGTAGTCGGAGCCGAGGCCCACGTTGTTGCCGGGGTGCCACCTGGTTCCGCACTGGCGCACGATGATGTTGCCGGCGCGCACGCGCTCGCCGCCGAACTTCTTCACGCCGCGGTATTGCGGGTTCGAGTCGCGCCCGTTGCGCGTCGAGCCTACGCCCTTTTTATGTGCCATTTTATCTTCCGATTATCCGAGCTTGATGTCGTTGATGCGGATTTCCGTGAAGCCCTGCCGGTGCCCCTGCTTCTTGGCGTAGTTCTTCCGGCGACGGAACTTGAACACGACGATCTTTTCGCCGAGACCGTGCTTCACGATCTCGCCGGTGACCTTCGCGCCCTTGAGGTGTGGCACGCCGACCTTCGCGGCGCTGCCATCCGATCCGAGGAGGACCTCGTTGAACTCGATTTTCGTGCCGGCGTCGCCCAGCATCGTGGGGACGCGGAGCGTCTTGCCTGGCTCGGCGCGGAACTGCTTGCCGCCGGTCTTGATAATGGCGTAGGACATGAAAACGGCCTTATGACGAATGGATTAGATGCGAGCCTAAGATAATAGCCTGATTGAGGTTGGGGGTCAAGGGGGAGACTGAAGAGGGACGAGCGACGATACCTACAGGAACGAGCGACGGGTGAGGGGCGCCTTGGTGAAGAGCGACGAGTGAGGTGCGAGGAGACCGTCGTGCTCCTCGCTCGTCACCCGTCGCTCTTCCCCAGATCGCACCTCACCCGTCGCTCTTCGCTGTAGTTCTCGTCGCCCGTCGCCGTTTCAAGCCACCGCGTACTGCTGGGTGACGTCCCTCCCCGCCCCCTTCACCACCAGTTTGAATTCGTCCGGTCGAAGCAGCGGATCGTCCCTCATCTCCAGCGAGAATCCGAGCCCCTTCTCCAGCTTCTTCAGCAAGTCCCGCTCGTTCTCGAGCAGGTAGATCGCCGTGTCGGGGTGGAGCTTCACCACCAGGTTGTCCTTCCGCCCCTCCACCGCGATCCGCCTCACCGAGCGCTCCATCCGCCGCACTATGGTCTCCGGCGTGAACACCCGCCCGGTGCCGTTGCACGTCGGGCACGATTCGGTCATCGATTGCAGGTGGCTCTGCCGTACGCGTTGGCGCGTCATCTCGATCAGGCCGAGGTCGCTCACGGCGAACGCCTTGGTTCGCGCGCGGTCGCGGCCGAGGTGTGTGCGCAGCTCGTTGAGCACGCGCTCGCGATTCTGCCGCGTCTCCATGTCGATGAAGTCGCACACGATGATGCCGCCGATATCGCGCAGCCGCATCTGCCGCGCGACCTCCTTCGCCGCCTCGGAATTCGTCTTGAAGATCGTCTTCTCGGGATCCTTCTTCCCGACGAAACGGCCCGAGTTCACGTCGACCGAGACCAGCGCCTCGGTCGGCTCGATGATGATGTATCCGCCGCTCGGCAGGTCGCAGCGGCGCTTGAACAGGTCACGAATTTCCGTCTCGATGTCCGCCTTGTCGAAGAGCGGCACCTTCTCCTCGTAGAGCTTCACGCGATCGACCAGCTCCGGCGCGATCCCCTGCAGGTACTCGACGATCTCGTTGAAGATCTGCTTCGAGTCCACGGTGAGCGAGTCGATCTTTTCCGAGAACAGATCGCGAATGATGCTGCGCGTGAGCGAGGTCTCGCGGTGCAGCAGCTTCGGGGGATTGCCGACGAACTTCGTCTTCTTGTTGATCTTCGCCCATTGATTGATGAGCGTCGTGATCTCGTTCTGGAATGTTTCCTGGGTGATGTCCTCGCCCACGGTGCGCACGATCACGCCGCCGGAGTTCTTCGGCAGCACCTTCTGCACCTGCTCGCGGAGACGCTGGCGCTCGGCGCGCTCGCCGATCTTCCGGCTCACGCCCACGCGCGACGCGAACGGCATGAAGACCACGAATCGGCCCGCGATGGAGACCTGCGCGGTGACGCGCGGTCCCTTGGTCGAGATGGGCTCCTTCGAGACCTGGACGATGATCGACTGGCCGCGCTTCAGGACGTCCTGGATCTGCGGGGGCTCTGCGCGCTGACGACGTCCGCCGCCGCGGCGGCCACCACCGCCACCACCACCGGAGGCAGGCACCGCGGGCGCAATGTCGCCCGCCGCTTCGCCGCTGCCGCCGCCGCCACCGCTCCGCCCACCGCGACGTCCGCGGCCACGACGACCTCCGCCTCCGTTCTCGCGCCCACCCTTGGCGGGCGTCTCGGAGGATGCCACCACTACGGTCGCGCCGCCCTCGGGGGCGTACGGCGAGTCCGTTTCGTCGGGCTGGTCCGCGTCGGCCGACGGCTCCGCGACGTCCGCCTCTTCGGCGTCGTCATCGTCGTCGTCGGGATCCTCGTCGCCCTCGTCGTACACGAGGTCGGACGCATGGAGAAACGCAGCCTTGTCGGTGCCGATGTCGACGAATGCCGCCTGAAGGCCAGGAAGCACCGCGTCCACCTTGCCCCAGTAAATGTCGCCGACCATCCGTCTGGCTTCGGGACGGTCGACCTGCATCTCAACGAGCTGGTCGTCCTCCAGAATCGCTACGCGAACCTCGCGTTGCGTCGCGCTGATCAGAATCTCTCGTTTCATCGTATACCGCATGAAGGCGCGCGAACGGCGACCCGGCTCCGTTCAATTCGTTCGCGGCGATGCGGCTGATAAATGGTGTGCGGAAGAGCGACTGGCCCGCGATGGCAACTCGTGCCATTTCAAGGCGGGTCCGTCGCGCGTCACGACTGGAGGTGTCTCCGGGATTTCGCGTGATCGTCCACGCTCCTGCCGCCCGTTCCGTGCGCCCGAAGCAACCAGCTTTGGTGTTGAGCGCGGGGAACGAAGAAGTGCGGCTTGGCGTGCGATCCAGTGCGTTCGGCATCCTTTCCGGTGGAGAGGCGACGAAGAACGAGGAGACTGTCTGGTCCGACCTCCGCTGGGTCGCAGAAGAAGACGGACCGGGGCAGAGCGCTACACAACGCGCTCGCCTAGATGTAAATGGGATGACTTGCCGTTCGCAATGGCTTGATGTTGCCGGGCCGCTTCAGGCAGGCCGGTCAGATCGCGACGAGGTCCTTGAGCAGGTGCCGGGCGATGACGATCCGCTGGATCTCGGACGTTCCCTCGCCGATCTCGCCGATCTTGGCGTCACGCATCATCCTCTCCACCGGATAGTCCTTCGTGTAGCCGTAGCCGCCGTGGATCTGGATGGCCTTCGTGGTGGCGCGCATCGCCATTTCGGAGCAGAAGAGCTTGGCCATTGCCGCTTCCTTCGAGAATGGATAGCCGTTCTGGGCCAGCCAGGCGGCATGATATACGAGATGCCGGCCGGCCTCGAGTTCGGTAGCGATGTCGGAAAGCTGGAACTGCACGCCCTGGAACTCGGCGATCGGCTTGCCGAACTGTTTTCGCGCGGACGCATACTGCAGCGCGAGGTCGAACGCGCCCTGCGCGAGGCCGAGCGAGAGCGACCCGATGCCGATGCGACCGGCGTCGAGTGTACGCATGAAGTTGACGAATCCCTGCCCTTCCTTTCCGAGCAGGTTCTCCGCCGGGACTTCGACGTCGGTGAACAACAGTTCGCGCGTGTCGGAGGCACGCCAGCCGAGCTTGTCCTCCTTCTTTCCGCTCGTGAAGCCCTTCATGGGCTTCAGGTCGGGTGAATGTCCGACGCCCACTTCCGTCGCTCGCGCGAGGTCACAGGTCTCTTTCGTGAGGATGAACGAGCTGATGCCGCGGGTGCCGGCCGCCGGATCGGTGACCGCCGTGACGACGAACACTTCACCGACGCCCGCGTGCGTGATGAAGCGCTTCGAGCCGTTGAGCACGAAGTGGCCGCCCTTCCGGACAGCGGTCGTTCGCGTGCCGCCGGCGTCGCTGCCGGCCGTGTCCTCGGTGAGGCCGAAGCCGCCCATGACGCGGCCCGACGCGAGCAGCGGAACGTAGCGCTCCTTCTGTTCCGTCGAGCCGAAATTCACGATCGGCGACGTGCCCAGCGTCGTATGCGCGGAAATCGTGATCGAGTGCGAGGCGTCGACTCGCGCCAGCTCTTCGATCGCGATGATGAAGCTGATGATGTCGAGGCCGGCGCCGCCGAGTTCTTCCGGCCAGGGAATGCCGAGCAGGCCGAGTTCGCCCATCTTCCGCACATTTTCCCAGGGGAATTCCTGGGAGTCGTCCAGGCGCTTTGCGACCGGCGCAACCTCGTCGCGCGCGAACGCGCGGACCATCTCGCGGACGGCGAGGTGCTGCTCCGTGAAGTACAGGGAATCTCTCATGGCCCTGAATATAAGTTGGGCGGCTCGTCGCGGCACGGTAACGGCGTCGTAACGGCCCGACGGCGGCAGCGATCAGTCTCCCCGGATCGCCGTCAGGAACGCCTCCCCGTATTTCTCCATCTTCGCGGGGCCCACGCCGTACACGTCGGCGAGCGCACCGGCTGTCACCGGCCGCGATCGCGCCATTTCGCGAAGCGTGCGGTCGGCGAAGACAACGTATGCGGGCACGGATTCGCGCCGGGCGATCGACGTGCGCAGCACGCGGAGGGCGTCGAGCAGCGAGCGCTGATCGTCGGTCAGCTCTTCGAGCTCCGGCGGCGATTCCCTGCTGGCCTTCTTGTCGCCGCCGCGTCCGCGCGGCGCCTTCTTGCGCAAGGCCGTTGCGGGCGCACTCGACGACGTTGCCTCGTGCTTCAGCGCGAGACAGTTGTCGCACTGCTCGCACCGGTTGGTCGCCGCGGGGTCGCCGAAATAGCGCAGCACGAATCCGCGCCGGCAGCGGTCGGTGTACGCATACTTCTGCATGACGTCGAGCTGTGACGTCTCCGCGCGACGGCGCCGGTCGAGCGTCTCCCAGTCGATCGGCCAGCGCTCGACCGGCGCCTTTCGGTCGGTGACGACGAGTCCTTCGCCAACACGGGACCATATCACGAACTGCCGATCCTGAAGCGCGTCGAGCACGTCCGCTGCGCCGCCCGGACCGGCCAGTCCCGGCGGCAGCGCATCGAGATCCACGATCGCGCCCTCGGCGATCGCGCCCCGCGTCGACCGCCAGAGCGCGCGCAGCACGCCGATCTCGATCGTCTCCTCGCCGCCGAGCTCGGCCCGGATGCGTTCCGGTGTCGCGAGCATGCGAA
>PMYN01000155.1 GCA_003171215.1 Gemmatimonadota bacterium
TTCGGACGTCCCGACGGGCAGTTACCGCCCTCGCAGCCCAGTTCGAAGGATGCCTGCGGGCCGACAAATGCGAACGGAGTGATCATGTCATTCGGGATCGACAACCGGAGGTACACCGGCACGTCGATGTAGTCGAGCTTCGACGAACTCCCGGTCAGCGAACTCGTGAACCCGCGCTGCGCGTACAGCCCGTTGATGCCGAATCCGACAACGCCGCCGCTCTCGGCCGCGAGGCCGACCGCAAAACCGGAGTTCGCCTTCAAGTCACCCGGCGATACGCCGTTGGGCGGCACATTGCCCCACGAGAGCCCGCCGAGGATGCCGAGACCCTGCGCGTTTGCGGCGACGGGCAACGAGCAGAGTGATGCGAATGCAATGACGATCAATGACCGTTTCATGACCTGAACCTCCGTGAGTGTGTGCAGCGCTCGGCGATCACTTCGCAAGCTTGGTGATCTTCTCGCCGGCCTCGATCAGCTTCCCGCCCGCCTTCTTCGTCTGTTGACGCGCCTTCTCGGCCGCGGCATGTGCGACGTCGTTGGCAGAGTCGATGATCTTGCCCGCGAGTTTCTCGGCCCGGTCCGCCGCCTTGTCGGCCAGCATTTCAGCGCCGTCCTTCGCCTTGCCGGCCAGCTTCTCGGCCCCGCCCTTCGCCTTGTCGGCCAGCTTCTCGGCCCCGCCCTTGGCCTTGTCGGCCAGCGAGTCGAGCTTGTGATTGAGCTTCTTGATCTGGGTAGACATCCGAATCTCCTGAAGGAATGACGACGCCGCCGCGATCACGGCACGCTGGGAGGCATCCGTGAATTCGGTGCCTGCAATGGAAGCGTAGCCGGAGGATTCGCCAGCGACCATCGCGCGAACGGCGTAGGCCGTCGAGGTGAGGATCACGCGATTCCAGCGCCGGAACCGCCGTGTGGTGCGCCACCGGTGGACGCAGACCTTACGGAGCGACACCTTTGTGGCTCATCCAGTTCCATCCTAGAGGATATTTGTGATGTCGATCACGACCCGCCGCAGCCGCCATATCGGTCGAATTCGCCGCGCGTTTCTCGCGCTCGCCGTCCTTCCCGCCGCCGCGTTCCCGCAAGGGCGAGGAGGCGGTGGACGCGGACAGGCGCCGCCGCCGCTGCAGTTCCAGATGATGGGCCCGTCGTTCGGCGGCCGCGTCGCATCGATCACGGGCGTGCCGGGCGACCTGCGGATCTGGTACATCGGCGCGGCCTCCGGCGGCGTCTGGAAATCGACCGATGACGGCAACACCTTCTCTCCGGTCTTCGACAAGCAGACCGCGATGGCGATCGGCGCGCTTGCCGTGTCGGCATCGGACCCGAACATCGTCTGGGCGGGCACCGGAGAGGCGTGGGCGATTCGCGACGTGGACGTGATGGGCGACGGCATCTACAAGTCCACCGATGCCGGCGCCACGTGGACGAACTCCGGACTCGGCGACGTCGGGCGCATCGGGCGGATCCTCGTGCACCCGACGAATCCGAACGTCGTGTATGTGTGCGCGCTCGGCCGCGGCACGGGCCCGCAACAAGAGCGCGGCGTCTATCGCACGACGGATGGCGGACGCAACTGGCAGCGCGTGCTCTTCGTCGACGAGAACACCGGATGCTCGGGCTTGACGCTGGACGCGCACGATTCCAATACGCTGTTCGCAGGCATGTGGCAGATGGTGATGCACACCTACGCGATGTACAGCGGCGGGCCGTCGAGCGGGATCTACGTGTCGCACGACGCGGGCACGACGTGGACCCACGTCGTGCATCCCGGACTGCCCAAGTCTCCGCTCGGGAAGATCGACGTCGCCATCGCTCCGACGGATTCGAAACGCGTGTACGCGCTCATCCAGACCGCCGATCAGGGATCGGTGTGGCGCTCGGACGACGGCGGCGCGACGTGGAAGGCCGTGAACTGGATGCGCGCGCTCATCGGGCGTGCGGGATACTACATCAACATCAAGGTGGGAACAGGCGACGCGAACGAAGTGTTCATCGCAAACAGCAGCTTTTTCCATTCGACCGACGGCGGCGTGACGTTCGCCACCGTGCCATGGGGCGGCGACAACCATGATATCTGGATCGACCCGAAGAATCCGGATCACATCGGACTGACGGACGACGCGGGCGCACGCGTCTCCACCGATCACATGCGTACGTCGATCACGGTCGCACTCCCGATCGGACAGATGTATCACGTGGCGGTGGACACTCGCGCGCCGTATTGGATCTATACGAATCGGCAGGACAACAGCACGATGCGCGGGCCGAGTGACGTGCCCGAGGCGCTGCCGACGACCGGCGGCCACGCGGCTCCGCCCGCGGGCCGGGGCGGTCGCGGTGGCGGCGCAGCCGGAGGCGCCGGGGCCGCCGCGCCCGCGACCGGTGGCCGCGGCGCCGCAGCAACGGACACGACGGCCGGCGGTCGCGGTGGTCGCGGCGCCGCGCCCGATACCGCGGGCGCCGTGGGATTCGGCGGCGGCGGCGGACGCGGCTTCGGCGGCTCCACTTGGGAGCGCGCGCTCGGCGGATGCGAATCGGGATTCACCATTCCCGACTACACCGACCCGAACATCATCTGGGCCTCGTGCTACGGCAGCACGGTCACGCGCTACGACGCCCGCACCAAGCGCGCGCGTTCGGTGAGCCCCTGGGTGCACACGCTCGACTCGCCGCCGAACGAGGCAAAGTACCGCTGCCACTGGACGCCCCCGCTCGCGATCGATCCGTTCGATCACAACACGATGTACTTCGGCTGCCAGGTCATCTTCAAGACGTCGAACCAGGGACAGAGCTGGACGGTGATCAGCCCGGATCTCTCGACGAGGGATCCGAGCAGGATCGTCTCCTCCGGCGGAATAGTTCCCGACAATCTCGGCCAGTTCTACGGCGAACTCGTGTTCGCGATCGCGCCGTCGCAAATCCAGAAGGGGCTGATCTGGGCGGGCACGAACGACGGCCAGCTCTGGTACACGCGCGACGGCGGCGCGAAGTGGAACAACGTCACGAAGAACATCACCGGCCTGCCGGCGTGGGGAACGGTGAAGCAGATCGCGCCGTCGCCGTTCGATCCGGCCACGGCGTACGTGGCGATCGACTTCCACATGATGGACAACCGCGAGCCGTTCCTCTACAAGACGACGGACTACGGCCAGACGTGGAAGAAGATCAGCGATGGCCTGCCGCAGAAGCATCCGCTCGCGTACGCGCTCTCGGTCGCGGAAAATCCGAACCGCAAGGGGATGATCTTCGCGGGAACGGGCAACGCGTTCTACTACTCGATGGACGACGGCGCGCACTGGAAGCAGTTCCAGGAAGGACTTCCCGCGTCGCCGGTGAGTTGGATCGTGGTGGAGAAGAATTCGCACGACGTGGTCGTGTCCACATACGGACGCGGCATCCACATCCTCCACGACATCACGACGCTCGAGCAGCAGGACAAGGTCGTCGCGGACGCCGACGTGTTCCTTTTCGAGCCGCGTCCGGGCGTGCGGCAGGCGCGCGCGGGACGCGTGGATCTCGTCTACAACTTGAAGGCCGCGCCGAAGGACTCGGTGAAGGTCGAGATCATGGACGTGAAGGGCACGGTGGTGCGAACGATGCGCGCCATTGGTCGCGGGGGGCCGAACCTCGTGACGTGGGACCTGCGCGGCGATCCGCCGGTGCGCGTGGACCTGCGCACGACGCCGCCCGACAATCCGCACATATGGGAGGAGCCCCGCTTCAAGGGGAAGGACGTGCGCCCCATCACGCACTGGGGCATCCAGGGTCCGATCGCGACGGGTCCGCTGGTGCTCGACGGCAAGTACAGCGCGCGCGTCACGGCCGACGGCAAATCCGCCGTGCAGTCGTTCACGGTGATCCGCGATCCGGAACTGGTCACGACCGAGGCCGACATCGCGGCATCGACGCAGGCGCAGACGAAGGTCCGCGACGACATGGACGCCGCGGCCGACATCATCAACAAGATCGAGAAGATGCGGCGGCAGATCGAGGACCGCCTCAAGGGCGACACCGCGAAACCGGAACTGAAGGTCGCACTCCGCGGGATCGACAAGAAGCTGCTCGACATCGAGCTCGTCCTGCTCTCGAACTCCGACTTCTACAGCGACGACAAGTATTACGTGGAGCCATTCCATGTATACCTGAACCTGATCTGGCTGTCCGGTGAGATCGGGACCGGCGCGGGCGATGTCGCCGGCGGCGCGGAATTCCGTCCCACCGATGCGTCGCTCCAGGTGCTCGCAGGGATCGAGACAGATCTCGAGCGTGCGAAGGCGGCGTTCAAGGCCTTCAACGAGAAGGACCTCGCCACCTTCAATCAGCTCATGGCGGCGAAGAGCGCGGTGCTTCCGAACTGAGCCGGAAGCCAGAAGCCGGAAGCCGGAACGCTCGTCGCTCTTCCGGCTTCCGGCTTCCGGGCTTCCGGCTTCAGTCGATCAGCGCGTCCGCCAGACGCTTGCTGAACGTCTCTCGCGTGAAGTGGTCGCGGAGGCCGAGCGGCGCGACGCCCATGATGCGGCGTGTGTGGGCGGTGAGGAGACGCAGCCGCGCGTAGCCGCAATGCACGGCGACTTCTTCCACGTCCAGGCCTCGCTCGACGAGCGGTTCCCATACGCGAGCAAGGCGCGCGGTGTCGAGAAGCCGGGCCGCGCCGCTGATGCCTCCCTTGTGCATCCAGCGGTCCACGCTTCGGCGCGCGAGCCCACTCTCCCGCACGAGGCCGTTCACCCAGCGCGGCAGCGCGTTGCGTCCAAAGAGGCTGACCGAGACGGTCTGAAGCCGGTCGGGAAATGAGCGAAAGTGCGACGCCGCCCGACTGAGTAGAATCGCCGGCGCCGACGGCGCGACGAGCGCCAAGAGCTTGCGCTGCAGCACTTCGGGCACGTCATCGGACCCGCGCAGCACGAGCTCGTGCGCAGCCCCATCCACGGCCTGGACGATCCGGCGCGCCGCCACCGGCCCGAGCGCGGTGTACAGCATCAGCGGGACGCCACTGTCGTTCACGGCGTCAATCACGACCGCAAAATCCCCGGAGTCCAGCTGCCCCGGATCGAGCACCAGCGCGTCGCAGCGGCCCTCGCGAAGCCAGGACGCGACGGACTCCGCACCGCCGGCCTTGGTGAGACGCTGAGTAACCGTGAGCGAGCGCTCAAACAGGTGACGGGCATCATCCGGAAGGAGCGCCAGAATTTTCATCGAGAAGGGAGCGGGTTGGCCCGCGCCGCTAGGCGCGATATGACACGGGAGACGCTCACAGCTTCGCGGTCGCGCACTGTCAAGCTGGCATGAAAGTGTTGCGCTCGAATCCTTGTTTAGGTGTGGCGGAACGGATACCTTTGGGGTCCTCATCAAAAAGGAAGCGACCGCGCCCGCGGGTCTGCACGCTTCCCGTTTTTCAGCCGTTGAACGGCGCGAGTAGCTCAGCTGGATAGAGCGCTGCCCTCCGGAGGCAGAGGTCGTGGGTTCGAATCCCGCCTCGCGCATGTTCTTTCTCCTCGCGGTAATCACCCTCCGGCGCAGTCACGGTCGGGCGCAGTCACCCTCCCCCACACTCCTCACCCCTCACCCGTCACCGTAGTCAGTGGACATTTCCGAACTGAGACGAAAGTCCGTCGCCGACCTCAAGGTCATGGCCGAAGGACTTCGCGTCGAGAACACTTCGGGCCTGCGGAAGCAGGACCTGATCTTCCGCATCGAGCACGCCTTGCTCGAGTCGGACGTCGCGTTGCGCGCCGAGGGAACGCTTGAACTCCTTCCCGAGGGATTCGGCTTCCTGCGCAGCGCCGACTGGAACTATCTCGCGGGCCCTGACGACATCTACGTCTCGCAGACGCAGATACGACGGTTCAACACCAAGACCGGCGATACGATTCGCGGACGCGTGCGGCCGCCCAAGCCATGGGAGAAGTACCTCGCGCTGCTGCAGATCGAGTCGGTCAACGGCATGGATCCAGAGCTGGTGCAGAAGCGCGTGCCGTTCGACAGCCTCCGGCCCCGCTATCCCGACCAGCGCCTCCGCCTCGAAACGAAGTCGGGCGACATCTCCATGCGCCTGCTCGACATCATCTCCCCGCTCGGCAAGGGCCAGCGCGGCCTGATCGTCGCACCGCCTCGAGCCGGAAAGACGATCCTCCTGCACAAGATGGCGAATGCGATCGCGGAGAATCATCCGGAGGTAACGCTGATCGTGCTGCTGATCGACG
>PMYN01000085.1 GCA_003171215.1 Gemmatimonadota bacterium
CTGAAACGCCAGGTTAGGCAACAGGAATCGACGGCGCCGCCTTCGTGCGGCGCGCATCAGCTACGTCATAGAAGCGCTTGATGTCCGGCGATGTAAAGAGAAACGCCGTCCCACTTGCCATCGCAGTTGCGACGAGGAAAGTTAGCACCCCTATGGTTTTTCCCGCCGCGCCGATCATCACTGCACCGCCTCCGAACGCGACGGCCATCAGACCAAGCCATCCAGCGAGTAGTCCCCTCGCCCAACGATTCCCTCCGAGTGCGAACGCGCCCAACGCGGCGACAATGAGAGGTCGTGCGATCATCCGGAATAGATGTATTTCCTCGGCATTCCACCACGACGCAACATCAATGGCGAGCATCGTCATACAGAAGCTGCCAATTACGAGAATCAACAAGAACCGTCCGCGCGCTGCATCTCCGATAGTCGGCATTGTGGGTCGGCGGTGAAATGGGAATTCGCGTGTCAAACGCCTCAGCTAAACTGCAAGGACGCTCAACAAGATGCGGGCATAGCCCGCATTCCGAAATGTCCTCGACAGTTTCAGCGCTCGTTGGACCGCGGGAGGTCGATGCCACGGGCGCGCGGAGCCTATGGCACCCTTCGCACCTGCGCCCCCGGCGGCGGCCAAGCTCCTGGAAACTCCAAGAGCTGAATGACACGCACTTCGTCGCGCTCGAACCTCAAGAAGAAGCGAGTCTTGCCAGGCCTACTGAGCATGGCGACGACATTCGGCGGCATCATGGACTCAGCTGGCGGATCCGATGCGAGCGCCCATCCGTCACTGCAACTCGCCTCGATCAGCGCCTCGACCAGGACGTCTGGATCCTGACATCGCCAGCGCGCTCCGGGAGGATAGCGAGGGTCAGTTGACTCCGTCGTCGACACAGGTCGGCCTTCAAGGAATGGCAGGCCGACGGGGTAAGTCAATGGTCGGCTCTGTGCCGGGGCGAACCCGGTAACGATCTCCTGCGATGAGTCGCTACCCGTGGCTCTCTGCCGCGTTCGGACATACGGATCGTTTGTTGGAAGCGGCATCTCCTCATGGTCGATCCGCCTCGTTGACCCGTCTGTGAAGTGCTCAACGCGAACCATGCGGTGCTTCATGCGACCCCACTCGAGGAAGAGTCTGACATATCCTAACGTCTCTTGTCGGCCCAACGCCTTGGTTAGACCGTCCGCGCGCCGATGAGACTCCAGAATTCGGTCGAGGCCTTGAGAAGTTGCGCGTCAAGATCCTGCCAAGCAAAGGCCGCTCCACGCACGACGATTCCAACTCCGGACACCAACTGCTCGATCTCCGTAACCAATGCCTCGAGGTCGCCCCACTTGAGCCCAAGCTCAGCGAGATCAAGTGGGGCGTATGTCCCCGCCTTGTGCTGAAGCTCGGAGTGAGCAATGACCTTGTCTCTCCAGGTCTTGAACGCGCCGAGACGGCCATCCGCCTCGATGCGTTGCCATCGTTCGCTTAAGTCTGTCCAGGCATCAGCGAACTGACGTCGGAGGCTGGCGGTCTCGCGCGCCAGAAGCCGGTCTTCTATCTCTCTCGGCATAGGCTCATTGCTACCGACCCGAACGGGAATCGGTGGTACGCAGTACGCAGCCTCCAAGCTCGAGCGGATTGATCCGGATGCAAGGCTAGACATGATATTCGCGATGCTTGGTACGCGCACATCGGTATCGATCGTCACCTTGACGAGATTCTGCACGCATGCTTCGAGAAGCGCGTTACGGAGAATCAAGAAGGCTTGAGCGCGAGGACCAGAGCCCACCCGTCGGGACAGGTCTCCGTCAAACGCGAGTGGATGGAGGACTGCAACCTTACCCCTGAGGCTCAGGAAGAGGTCGAGGAGCCGCTCAGCCCGTGCACGCAACTTCGCCAACTGCTCAGTAGGTACGTTCATTGATTTCGGAAACGGTCCCCTTGGCGGCGGTCTAACAAGAATTAGGCAGTCGCGTTATCCTGCGTCGCGGGCGCAATCCGGGCGCTGCCCGCAGCATATCGCGCGCGCCGCCCGTTCGAGTATGAAGCGCAATCGCCGCGCCAGCAACCAGTTGGACACAATCACGCCACGCGCATGGCGCGCGTTGGACTGCGAACACTCGCCGCATAAACGCGCTCGTTGCGTCGTTCCCTTGGGAGCGCGCCGCGAGGCCCAGCACGAACACCACACGGTGGTTCACCTGATCGCGTTTCGTATGATCGATCAAGCCCGCGCACGAACCTCGGGTCAGACGTCGACCGCGCTCAATACCCGTCCTTCGTCCACATGAGGACGACTCCGCAAAATCCCCCGCCGCTCGTGGACTTGTATTGCAGTGGAATCGTCGCCGGACTCGCGTAGAACTCGATCCCGGCGAGGTCCTTGGGTGACGGCAAATCATCGATTGTCGTCGAGGCCGGGAGCAGCACGCCGTCGAGGTACCATTGTTGACGCGCGCACACCGCTCCCGGGCCCAGTCTCCTGGCGGGGCGCGTACGGTTCGGCGTGAGGCGGTGGAGGAGATCGTCGGTCGCTACCACGTTCAGCTTGTCGATCTCCGCCGCGGTCATGAACTGGCCGACGCCCAGCACCCGCCGTGCCTCGAACTCCGCCATGCGCGGCGAAGGGCGCTTGGTTGCGACCAACACGGTGTCGAGCGCGGTCGCGAGTCGTTCAAGCGCGAACGACGCGCGAACGGTGTCGCCCTCTTCGGTGCGCAGTTCAGTGGTCACGGGCTGGTAGCCGAGGCGGCGTATCAGGATGTAGTGCTGGCCGCTCGAGAGGCCGAGTATCCGGAAACGGCCGTTCGCGCCGGTGACGACCTGGATGCCCGAGCCGACGATCGAGGCGACGGCGTCGGCGAGCGGCACGAGGCTCGTGTCGGTGACGACACCGTCGACGACTCCGCGTGCGGGACTGGACTGCGCGCCAGCCGGCGGAGACACCGCGGCGAACACCAAGAACGCGGCGAGGAGATGTGTTGAACAAGACACCATGCGTGCTCTCAAGGTTGGGCCACCGCCGCGTTGGTTCACGGCTTCGGGTGTCGTTTCTTCGTATTGATAGTGAGCAGGCCTCGGAGGGTGACCGAACAGCGAACCCGCGCCAGGGCGAGACTGTCCTGTGTGAGCGCCATGCTCAAGACCGCGCTTGGTTCGATAGAAGGCCAGCTGGCCGGCCACTCGCCATTCTTCGGGGGCTTCGACTCCGGACAGTAGAGGTGATCGTCGACGATCAGCGCGACTGGTTCCAGGGGCAAGTATCGGTACGTGCATTCTTCACCGGAGACCGGATCCCGATGGATCTCGTACTCTCCGCTCGCGCCGCCCAACGCCTGAATCCGGAGGGGAAGCTTTCGGCAGGCGTCGTCAGCTGCTCGGCGCCGGAATGCTGTGCTGTCGCGCCGGTCCGTGGGCGCCTGCGCGCTCGTCATTCGGGGGGCGCCGGACGTCGCGATGATCGCTGCGGTGAGGCCCACGAGGCATTTCATCGCCACTCCCTTGATGTTGACGTCGGACGGATCGATGGTCGTGCGTCTACCTCGCATCGAACGACATCGCACGCTACCGAAGTGACAGAAGAACGTAGGAATAGACACTGGCAAGCACCAGCGTGGCCAAGATACCGAACAGTGGACCTGTCACAGGGTGACCTGCTGCAAAGATATTCTTGGGCGCAAAACGGTCGGCATAGGGCCAGTCGGATGTCGGAACATCGACGAGGAGCCTTAGGGTGTTGGCAAGTTCGCGCGCCACGGCCTGGTACCGCGCCGCGCGCAGATGCAGGTGGGTCAGGTAGCCGGCGCCGACTATGCCCATCGCCAGCGGGAAGAAAGCGAACAGTGGTTCGGTTGGCTGATGGGTGGCCAACCAAACGGTCAATGCAGAAAGGCCGCCGAGGTTGAACCTCAGAGCCTCGTCTGCACGCGCCACCGTGGCGGCTACCTGTTGCTCGGCGTGCTTCCAAAACTCGGTGGTCACCTGGAGCTTCTCGTTCACTGAATCTCCAAAAGTTGTCCGCCTAACAACAATAACGTCGTCACGGACACAGTCACGCCACCCGCACGAACTTCAGGTCAGACGCTCAGCAGCACGTCGATCCTCTCCGCAATCGTCGTGACGCTCGGCAGCACCGCGCTCAGCAGATTCTCGTGATACGGCATCGGCACGTCCTCCACCGCGAGCCGGTCCACGGGCGCATCGAGACTCCAGAACGCCTCGCGCGCGATGGTCGCGGCGATCTCCGCGCCGAAGCCGGCAGTGAGCGTGTCCTCGTGCACGATCAGCACGCGGCCGGTCTTCCTCACCGACTCGAGCACCGCGTTGCGGTCCCACGGCGCGATCGTGCGGAGGTCGAGGAGGTCCACCTTCTCGCCGAACTGTTCGGCCGCATGAACGCAGCGATGCACCATCGCGCCCCAGGTCACGACGGTGATGTCGTTCCCATCGCGCAGTGTCTTCGCGCGGCCGAACGGCACCACGTAGTCGTCGCCCGGATATCGCGCGCTGCCGTCGCTCGTCATCAGCAGCGAACGGTGCTCGAAGAAGATGGTGGGATTCCGGCCGCGCATCGCCGCGCGCAGCAACCCGATCGCGTCCGCGGAATTCGACGGCATCGCTACCTGCCAGCCGATGGCATGCGCAAAGACGACCTCCGCACTCAACGAATGCCACGGATCGCCCACGTCCTTCCCGAAGCCACCGGGCATGCGCACGACGATCGGCGCTGCAAACCGGTTGGCCGTGCGCCAGCGCAGCGTTCCGCAGTTGTTCAGCTGCTCCGTGGCAGGATCGGCGTATTTCCGGAATTGAATTTCCGCGACGGGCATCAGGCCGCCGATCGCCATCCCGACCGCGCGACCGATGATCCCTTCTTCCGAGAGACTCGTGTCGAAGACGCGCTCGCGCCCGAACTTCTTCTGGAGTCCTTCCGTCACCAGGTGGACGCCGCCCTTCACGCCGACGTCCTCGCCGAACACGACGACCTTGGGATTGCGCTCCAGCTCGGTGCGCAGCGCACGGCGCACGGCGTCGGCAAAGCGCAGCATCTCGCCCTCCGCCGCTGCCGTCTCGGTGCCGCCGAGCGCGGCGATCTCCTTTTCCGAGAGTCCGCCCATCGTCTCGGCGTCGCCCGCCTCGCGCGTCTCCGCGTACACGAAGCGCTTGACCTTGTCGCCGGCGGGCGCAGGACGGGCGCGGGCGCCCTCGAGCGCCACGCCCACATCGCGCGCCACCTCGGCCTCGAGCTTCTTCCAGTCCTTTTCCGAGAGAATGCCGGGCACGAGATGCGCGCGAAGCTTCGGCAGCGGATCGCGTGCGGCGTCGGCCGCGATCTCGGCCTCGGTGCGATAGCCCTTCTGGTTGTCGGGCCCGCTGTGGCTCGCGAGCCGCGGCACCGTGAGCCTGATCAGCGCGGGCCCCGTGCCGCTGCGAACGTGCTTCACGACCTCGGCCAGCAGCTTCTCGCTCTCCACCGGGTTCGTGCCGTCTCCGTTGCGCACGAGCAGGTTCCCGAAGCAGGTGAGGTTCTTGGCGATGTCGCCGCCCGGCGTCTGCATCTCGCCCTTCACCGAAATGCCGAGCCCGTTGTCCTCGATATAGAACAGCATCGGGAGTTTCAGCGTGGTGGCCATCGTGAGCGACGACCAGAATCCGTTCGTCGCGACCGATCCCTCACCGCCGAGTGCCACTGCGATGCATCCCTTGTACGAATCGTCCTTGAGCGTATCGCGGTGATAGACGATCGACTGTGCCCATCCCGCGGAAGGCGTGTACTGCGAGCCCACGTCGCCGGCCATCGGCAGGACGACCGGACCGGTGGTGCTCGGAAGGTTGCACACCACACCGATGTCGCGTCCGCTGCTGAACCCGCCGGTGCGCCCGAGCGGGCTCGCGAGCGCGTCCTCGAGCGTGAGGCCGAGCGACAGGAGAAGCGGGCGCGATCGGTAGTACGCGCCGGCCGCATCGTGCCGTCCGTCGATGAACGATCCGAGAATTGCCTGGGCCACGTCGTGGCCGCGCGCCGAGAACTGATAGGGCACGAGGTGCTCTTCAGGCACGGAACGGCGGTTCCGGTTGGTCGCTTCCTCTACGTCGTCCAGCGCACGCGAGACGAGCGCGTGATAGGCGATTCGGCGCCAGTCTGTCATGCGTCAAATCTGGCTAGGAACGCGTGGCAGGGGAACCCGACGGCTGTACCACGGATTGCGCGGATTTGATCGGATGGGAAAACGCAACTGCAAAGCTTTTCCACGGATTTCGCGGATGACCGCGGATAGACAACTGCAAATACTGGGGGTGAGCTTCACCCGATTTCGTGGA
>PMYN01000036.1:0-1570 GCA_003171215.1 Gemmatimonadota bacterium
CGCTCGAGCAGCCGCTCGGCGAGCCACGCCCATTTCTTCTCGAGCGACGGCCACGAGGCTCGCGCGCGCGAGCGGCTGCCGAGCTCGAGATACAGGTGCGCCATCGCGTTTCCGCTGACCATCACCGCCACGTCGCGGCCTGTTCCGTATATCCACGGGTGCGCGATGACGCCGAGCTTCCACGAGTGGATCAGCCCCGCCAGATCCTCATGTGCGCGCACGGCCGAGTGACCGTGGTCGCTCACGATCCAGAGGTGCATCGCGTCCCAGCGGCCGTCGCGCTCGGCGTCGTCGCGTATCTGCGCGGCTGTCTCGTCCACCTTGCGGAGCGCATCGCGGACTACGGGCGCGTCGTGACCTTCGGCGTGCGACGTCTTGTCGATGCCGGTGAGCGCGCAGAACGCGACTTGCGGGCGTTCTGCGCGGATTCGCCGGGCCACACGGGCGCCGATGTCGCGATCGATCGCGAGCCAGCCGCGCACGTTGCCGCTGAAGTGGACGCGGGCGGCGCGCAGCGCGAATCCGAGCGTGTGTCCCTCGCGGTCGCGCGGCCGCAGTCCGCGGCCGATCACGCTGAGCGCGGCGACATTGGAGCCCGAGAGTTCGAACAGCGTGGGTGCGAGCGGATCGAGGTCGCGGTCCACCTTCCGGAACTCGCTGCCCACATAGCTGCGGGCGCGCGGAAGCAGCGTCGTCGCGCTCGCGGCGCGATCGTACCAGCGGATCCCCGGCAGGCCCACGGGACCCGGGTAGCGGCCCATCAGGAACGGCGTGTACGCCGGGCCCGTCACCGACGGGAACACCGACGTGACGACGTGCAGGCCGCCGTCCGCGCCCAATCGCGCCAGGGCGGGGACTTCCCCGGCGCGCATCGCGGCGGCAAGCGTGTCGGGACGCACGCCATCGGCCACGAGGATCACTACGGACGAGCGCGCCATCTCGCGGGAAGTCACGCGGGAAAGTAAACTGCTCGGATGCCACGAAGAACAGATGCGAAGGGCGCGCGAGCGCCGGCCGCGAGGAAATCGAAGCCACAGCGCCGCATCGACGACGCGATACGCGACCAGTACGAGCCGTACACCACCGAAGACGAGAAGCTCTTCCAGGCGCTTCCGCATCCTGACGATTTCACGCGCAGCGACACGTGGCGCGTGCTGCGCATCATGGGCGAGTTCATCGAGGGATTCGACAAGCTCGCGAACGTCGGAAAGGCGGTGACGATCTTCGGTTCGGCGCGAACGCAAGCCGACGATCCGCAGTACCTGGCGGCCGTCGAGGTCGGACGGCTGCTGGCCGAGGCGGGCTTCGCGACGATCACCGGCTCCGGCCCCGGGATAATGGAAGCCGCGAACAAGGGCGCGAAAGTCGCGGGCGGCCGCAGCATCGGATGCAACATCGAACTGCCGTTCGAGCAGGGCGCGAACCCGTACGTCGATACGGTCGTGAATTTCCGCTATTTCTTCGTGCGGAAGACGATGTTCATCAAGTACAGCGTGGGGTTCGTCATATTTCCGGGCGGCTTCGGCACGCTCGACGAGCTGTTCGAGGCGATCACGCTCATCCAGACGGG
>PMYN01000036.1:1596-4471 GCA_003171215.1 Gemmatimonadota bacterium
CTGATGACGGTGACGGACGATCCGAAGGAAGTCGTGAAGATCGTGACGGCGGCCTACAAGGCACAGACGAAGACGGCTGAGGAGCGCGCAAAGGTATGAGCATGAAGAAGCCGAAGACCGCGAGTGCGCGCGAGCGCGGCGGGTTCAAGGCGTCCCGCCACGGATCGAACGACGAGAGCACGCGGGCGAACGCAGCCGGGCCGAAGGGCGCGCAGAAGAAAGCGGCCGAGGAACGCGAGGCAGCCGGAAAGAAGCACGTGTCCGCGGAAGCCAACCGGTTCCTGCGCGGCAAGAAGATCGACCCGCGCCGCATCGACGGCACCGAGAGCGTCGTGCAGCTCATCGAGGGGACGTTCCAGGCGTACAACTCCGGACGGCTTCGCGAGGCGTGCCAGCTCTACGCCGACAAGATGCTCGAACAGGACGTCACCGTGTGCCTCACGCTCACGGGCGCGCTGACGCCGGCGGGGCTGGGGATGAGCTGCCTGATCCCGCTCATCGAGGCGGGCTTCGTGGACTGGATCATCTCGACCGGCGCGAACCTGTATCACGACGCGCACTTCGGGCTCGGCCTCTCGATGCACCGGGGCAACCCGACGGAAAGCGACGTGGTGCTTCGCGAGGAAGGCGTCGTTCGCATTTACGACATCTTCTTCGACTACGACGTGCTGCTCTCGACGGACGCGTTCTTTCGCAAGATCATCCGCGCGCCGGAATTCCAGCGCTCGATGTCGAGCGCCGAGTTCCACTGGCTGTGCGGCAAGTATGTCGCGGCGCGCGAGAAGGTGCTCGGGCTCAAGAGCAAGTCGCTGCTCAGCGCCGCGCACACGTGCGGTGTGCCCGTGTACACGTCGAGCCCCGGCGACAGCTCGATCGGCATGAACGTCGCGGCGCTCGCGCTCGAGGGCTACACCTGCGTGATCGATCCCAACCAGGACGTGAACGAGACGGCGGCCATCGTGCTGGGTGCCAAGCGCGGCGGCGGGAAGAGCGCGATCATGATCATGGGCGGCGGAAGCCCGAAGAACTTCGCGCTGCAGACGGAGCCGCAGATCCAGGAAGTGCTCGGCATCGACGAGAAGGGTCACGATTTCTTCCTGCAGGTGACCGACGCGCGCCCGGACACCGGCGGTCTCAGCGGCGCGACGCCGGCGGAAGCGGTGAGCTGGGGGAAGATCGATCCCGACCGGCTGCCCGATGCCGTCGTGTGCTACCTCGACTCCACCATCGCGCTGCCGCTGCTGACGAGCTACGCGCTCGCGAAGCGGAAGAAGCGGAAACTCAGGCGGCTGTACGATCAGCGCGGCGCGCTGATGTCGCGGCTCAAGGCCGAGTTCGCGAAAACGTTGTAGCCGCCGTCAGCGGCTGGCGTGCGTTCCGCGCACCGAGCCGACGTAGTTGCGCCGCGAATAGTCGTACCTGGTGACGAGGCTCCACCTGTCCTCTCCGCCGAAGAGCGAATGCACGATCTCGCGATCGTCCAGCCCGCGATCGATGAGCGCGTCGATCTTCCCGACCGTTTCTTCGGTCCAGTCGGCCTTCGCCGTGAGCTGTGCGACGGCGTCGGGCACGAGCCCGCGGTGGGCGTCGAAATACCGCTTCGGCTTGAGTGCGGCCACCTTGCGTATGGACGCGATCTGCGCGCGCACATCTTCTCGAGGCCACGGGTGGGTCACGCGAACCTTCACGCCGAGAAAGAGGTCGGCGCCGAACACCGTCTCGCGTTCGGCGTCCCATACGACGTGGTGCTCGCTCGAGTGACCCGGGGTGTGGATCACCTCGAGCGACGGATGCGCGAACGGGGTCACCGGCGAGGTGAGCGGCGCCTGTGCGCCCCAGCACCAGCGGCGATACCAGAGGATGGCCTCCGGCGCGCGCACTCTCGCGAGGGTCGCCGGCGCGATCCACATCGGAACGCCGCGGGCCGCGAGGAACTCGACGTTGCCCGCGTGGTCTTCGTGATAGTGCGTGACGATAACGCCATCGGGCTTGTTCTCGCCGATCCACGCGCCCAGATCCGCGCGCACATCGTGGAAGGCGGTGTCGACCAGCACGCCGCGCACCGCGTACGCGCTGACGCTGAACCCCATGGAACGGCTCCACCACGACTCGAAGGTGAGCCGGGTGACGTCGTCATGACGTTCTTCGCGAAGCATGCCGAAGAATAGCTGGAGCGATTGCCGGACACCGGCGCCGGTAGTAGTCTTGAAGGAGCAGCAGCGCCCGGCCCTGTGAAACGCGGCCGGGCGCTGGCGTTTTATTGTCGCATCTCCCAGACACAACCGCGCCGCACGATGATCGAAGCCCTCAAACAGAAGCTCGGCGACGAAGTGGAAAAGCTCCGCATCGAGCTCAACGTCACGCTGCCGGCGGAAATTTCGCGCGCCGTGGAGATGGGTGACCTGCGCGAGAACTCCGAGTACAAGGCCGCGCTCGAGCGCCAGCGCCTCGTGCAGGCACGCCTTGGCCAGCTCACCATGCGGCTGAGCAAGCTGTCGCAAATCGACATCACACAGATCCCGACCGACCGCATCGGGCTCGGCTCGAAGATCACCGTGCACGACCAGGACTCGAACGAGAAGGAGACCTATCACCTGATCTTCGGCGATTCGGTCGAGTTCGACGAAGGGCAGGTGACGATGTCGTCGCCGATCGGGCGCGTGATGCTCAACAAGCAGAAGGGCGACCTGGTGGTGCTGAAGCTCCCCGCCCGCACGCGGAAGCTGCTGATCGTCGAGATCATCACGATTCATCAGGCGAAGCCGGACGAGCTGCTCTAGCCCCGCGCTTCCACCTCATCGATCGTGAATAGCCGCGCCACCTCGGCACGATAATCATCAAGCGCGCGCGCCACGTCGCTGGCATCCCAACCGAG
>PMYN01000036.1:4578-4782 GCA_003171215.1 Gemmatimonadota bacterium
CGGGAAGAACTCGCGTGGCGGTGACCGACGGCGTGCGCGGTTGTCCGAGGTACGTCTGCACCCGATCGGCGACTTCTTCGGACATCGAGCGATACGTGGTGAGCTTGCCTCCGGTCACGGCGATGACGCCGCGCGGCCCGACGGTGATGGCGTGCTCGCGGCTCCCCCCCGCGGGATCGCCCGAGTTTCCGCTCGCGATCAGCG
>PMYN01000065.1 GCA_003171215.1 Gemmatimonadota bacterium
ATCAAGCAGGTCTTCGGCGAGCACGCGCGCCGCATCCCGGTGAGCGGCACGAAGGGCTACTACGGCCACGCGCTCGGCGCGAGCGGTGCGTTCGAGGCGGCGATCTGCTCGCTGTCGCTCGGCGACGAATGGATTCCGCCGACGGTGAACCTGGACGCGCCCGACCCCGAGTGCGATCTCGACTTCGTACCGCACGCGGGGCGCGCGGCTCGCGTGGAACACGTGATGTCCAACTCGTTCGGCTTCGGCGGCATCAATGCCGCGTTGGTGCTCCGGAGAGGCTCCTGATGTCCGAGATCGAACTCGACCGCGAGCGGGTGATCCAGACACTCTGCACGCAGTTCGCGCACGACAATCTCAGCACCGAAGAGCTGGAGATCCGGTGCGAGCACGCGTATAAGGCCGCCACGAGCGCCGAGCTGCGCGCGCTCGTCGCGGGCCTCCCCGCTCTGCCACCGGACGTCGTGCCTTCGGCGCCGCTCTACGCCTTCGCGCCGGACGGACGACCGGACCCGGCGGAGAAACGGCACCTCGTCGTGATGTCCACGGTGAGGAAGACGGGCCAGTGGACGCCGGCCCGGCACAACAAGGTCACATGCGTGATGGGAAACGCGAAGTTCGACCTGCGCGACGCGCTCATCCTCCACGGCGAGACGCATTTCGAGCTCAACGTCGTGATGGGCGAGGTGGAACTGATCGTTCCGCCGGACCTGCGAGTGGAGTGCGACGGCTTCGCGCTCATGGGCGAGTTCGACGATGCGCACAGCGAGGGACTCGCGCCGCCGGACGCGCCGGTGATTCGAGTGACGGGATCCGCCGTGATGGGAACGGTGCGCATCAAGACGCGCCTGCCCGGAGAATCGGCGCTAGCGGCGTGGCGCCGGCGGCGGCTCGAGGGGAGCCGCTAGCGGGCTCGTTCAGGCGCCGGCGGCGCCGACGGGCGCGCGGGGGTCAGTCCTCGATTTCGAACAGGTACTCGAGCTTCGTCAGGGAAATCATCTGCTTCACGGACGCCGGAGCGTGCAGCAGCTTCGTCGCTATCATCCGCTCTCGCGCCCGCTTCTGCACCAGCACCAACACACCAAGGCCGCTGGCGTCGATGTCGGTCGTGTGCTGCAGGTCGATCACGACCCGCGTCTCGTTGCGCTGCAACACGCGCTCGAGATGTTCGAGTGCCGCTCGCCGGAAGTCGAGTCGCGATCCGGCATCGAGATGCGGCGGTGCCATCAGGACTTCGCTGTAGTTCTGGGCAACCAACATGTGTGCCTTCCTCCGCTTGGGGGCGAGAGCACACCGCGCTGCCTGGAATTCGGTTCGCCGACAGGAGCATGCGTCGCTCCTCTCTTTCTTCCTTCGGCAACCGGACGATCTCGTCATGAACCTTCGAGATTCCTGGCTTTGCGGCCCCGCCTCGCGACGGGTGTGCCCTTTTCGTGGTGAAGCGAACTGCAATCCTGCCCCTGAGATAAGCGAGAACCGTGCCAATCCTGGCAGCGTTGTAACTGATTGATATGCATTGACTTCCACGACTATCACAGTGTGACGCAGCGAATCGCTGCCGGTTTGCGCGACTCGAAGTGCACTCTGCATACGGTGTCACTTTTTCGCAGTATTTCAGCATGTCGCACAACTATCACAACGGACGGCAGGCGACAGGCGGCGGACGACAGACCGGACGGCAGGGGGCAGAATGCCATGACCGCTAATCGCGGCGCCGGGCGTGTGCCATCTTTAGTTCGCTCGACCCTGCGACCTGCAGTCCGCCGTCCAATCCGCCGTCTGCCTTCTGCCTTCTGCCTTCTGCCATCCGTCATGTCCGATATCGATGTTCTGTTGACTGAAACGCGGTCCTTCCCGCCCTCGGACGCATTCCGCGCCCAGGCATTCATCAACAGCCAGGGCGTCGCCGCCGAAGCCGATCGTGATCCCGAGGCGTACTGGGCCAGGATGGCCGGCGCTCTCGAGTGGATCGCGCCCTGGAAGAAGGTGCTCGACTGGAAGCCGCCGCACGCCGAGTGGTTCGTCGGCGGCAAGCTCAACGTCGCGGCGAACTGCGTCGACCGTCACGCCCGCGGCGGCGCGCGAAACAAGGCCGCCATCATATGGGAGGGCGAGCCGGGCGACCGGCGCACGCTCACCTACTGGGATCTGTACCGCGAGGTGCAGCAGTTCGCGAACGTCCTCAAGTCGCTCGGCGTCGGCAAGGGCGATCGCGTGGGCATCTACCTCCCGCTGATCCCCGAGGCCGCGATCGCGATGCTCGCGTGCGCGCGCATCGGCGCGATTCATTCAGTCGTGTTCGGCGGCTTCTCGCCGGAGTCCCTTCGCGACCGGATGAACGACGCGCAGGCAAAGGTGCTGGTGACCTCGGACGGCGGATACCGCCGCGGCCAGGTCGTTCCGCTCAAGCGCAACGCCGACAAGGCGCTCGAGGAGGCGCCGAGCGTGAAGCACGTCGTGGTGGTGCAGCGGCGCGCGGGCGGCCCGATCGGCGAGGCATACGTCGAGATGCAGGAAGGGCGCGATCACTGGTACCACCGGCTCTTGCACACCGCGAGCGCCGAGTGCGCGTGCGAGCAGATGGATGCGGAGGACGTGCTGTTCATTCTCTACACGTCGGGCACGACCGGAAAGCCGAAGGGCATCGTGCACACGACCGGCGGCTACCTCACCTGCACGACCGCGACGACGAAGGAAGTGTTCGACCTCAAGGACGACGACGTGTTCTGGTGCACGGCGGACGTGGGATGGATCACCGGCCATTCATATCTCGTGTACGGCCCGCTCTCGAACGGCGCGACGTGCCTGATGTACGAGGGCGCACCCGATTGGCCCGAGAAGGACCGTTTCTGGGATCTGTGCGAACGCCACGGCGTGACGATCCTCTACACGGCGCCGACGGCGATCCGCGCGTTCATGAAGTGGGGCGCGGTGCATCCGGCGAAACACGACCTCTCGCGGCTGCGGCTGCTCGGGAGCGTCGGCGAGCCGATCAATCCCGAGGCGTGGATGTGGTATCACGAGCACATCGGTGGCAGGCGCTGTCCGATCGTGGACACGTGGTGGCAGACGGAAACGGGTGCGATCGTGATCTCGCCGCTCCCCGGCCTGACGTCCACGAAACCCGGAAGCGCCACGAAGCCGCTGCCCGGATTCACGGCCGACCTGCTCGACTCGCTTGGAAAGCGTATCGATGTAGGTGGCGGCCTGCTCGCGCTGACCAAGCCGTGGCCTTCGATGCTGCGCACGATCTGGGGCGACGACGCGCGCTACGTCGAGACGTATTTCACGAAGTGGAAGGACCGCCCGGAGCTCTATTTCCCCGGAGACGGTGCGAAGCGTGACGACGACGGCTTCTTCTGGATCCTCGGTCGCGTGGACGACGTGCTGAACGTGGCGGGACACCGCATCGGCACGATGGAAGTCGAGAGCGCACTCGTGGAGCACCCCGCGGTCGCCGAGGCGGCGGTCGTCGGGAAGTCACACGACATCAAGGGACAGGCGATCGCCGCGTTCGTCACCGTGCGCGAGGGGATCAAGACCTCGATCTCGCTTCGCGACGACCTGCGGGAGTTCGTCGCGAACAAGATCGGCGCACTGGCCCGGCCGGACGACATCATCTTCAGCGCGGACCTGCCGAAGACGCGGTCGGGGAAGATCATGCGGCGGCTGCTGCGGGACATCGCGGAGGGACGCGCGCTGGGCGACACGACGACACTGGCGGACCCCGGTGTGGTGGCACTGTTGAAGGAGCAGTACGAGGACAAAGAGGGCTGATACACCTCTGACGGCGGAGGACGATGCGGCCACTTCTGCAGCAGGAACTGCAAGGAGCGCTCGGTGAGGCGTACACGATCGAACGCGAGCTTCCGCGCGGCGGCATGTCGCGCGTGTTCCTCGCGAACGAGAATGCGCTGGGCCGCAAGGTCGTCATCAAGGTCCTCGCGCCGGAACTCGCGGCCACGCTGAGCGCGGAGCGCTTCAAGCGCGAGATCATGCTCGCCGCGCGGCTGCAGCACCCGCACATCGTGCCGCTGCTCCACGCGGGACAGGCCGGCGGTTCGCTTTACTACACGATGCCGTTCGTGGACGGCGAATCGCTTCGCGACCGCATGAGCCGCGAACGGCGGATGGCCATCGCGGACGTGTCGCGCATCCTCGAGGAAGTCGCGAGCGCGCTCGCCTACGCGCACGAAGAGGGCGTGGTGCACCGGGACATGAAGCCGGAGAACGTGCTCTTCTTCCACGGGCAGGCCGTGGTGCTCGACTTCGGTATCGCGAAAGCGCTGAGCGCGTCGGCGACGAACGACGAGCTGGCCGGACGCATCACGCAGCGCGGGATGAGCCTCGGCACGCCCGCGTACATCGCGCCGGAGCAGGCGGCGGGCGATCCCGATCTCGACCACCGCGCGGACATCTACGCGCTCGGCGTCGTGACGTACGAGATGCTGTGCGGACATCCGCCGTTCTCGGGGCGCTCGCCGCAGCAGGTGATGGCAGCGCACGCGACGCAGAAACCGGAGCCGATCAGCCGGAAGCGGCACGACACGCCGAACGAACTCGCGGCGCTCGTCATGCGCTGTCTCGAGAAGCGTCCCGCCGACCGGCCGGCAAGCGCGATGGACATCGCGCGGATGGCGGCCGTCACTCCCATGGAGGGCACGCGGGTCGTGATGCCCGGCGGCGGCACGTGGCGTATTCCGGCCTGGGTGCCGTGGGCGATCGCGGGAGTCGCGACCATCATCGCCCTTGCCCTCGCCGTCAAACTCGCGCACGCGGGCTGACGAACGGCAGCCCTTGCTCGTCAGACTTAAGCCATGTTCAGCAAATTCCTTCCCGAGTCGCTCTTCTCCAGAAAGCTGCAGCCGGCCACCGAGCGCCGGCTGCGGCTCGCGCAGGCGCGCGCAGAGGAGGCGATCATTCGCGCGCACGTCGAGAGCGCGCTCACGTTCGTGGACGCGCTCGCCGAGGAGTTGCCGTTCGACCGGGCGATCGACTCCTACATCCGGGTGATGGGCGTTCCGGAGCCGCTCGCGAGCATCATCGTCACGCGCGTGCTTGTCGTGCTGGGGCGGGACCTGCTCCCGGCGAAGCGCGTGACGGAGCCGGTGCCGGACGAAATGCGTCCGCGGCTCAGGCTGGCGGATGCGTCGGATCGGTCGAAGTTGCCGCGGCGGGCCTAGTCCGCTTCGGCTGGCTTCCGGAGGTCGACGATACTCAGAACGAACAGCGCGACCGTGAGCCCCGCGCTGGTGACGCAGTAACGGCAGATCGCGTGCAGCCACGCAATCTCCACGAACGTCAGCCATCCCGAGAACAGCACGCCGCATGCGCTCATCAGTGCCAAACCGATGCCAACGAGCCTCGACCCGGCAAGCCGGCCGAGCGAGCCCGCGAGCGACAGCACGAACATCGCGAGATAGAATCCCGCGCCCCAGATCGCGACCGGCTGACCCCAGAGCCTCGACCATCGGCTCGCCTGCACGACCTCGCAGCTGCCCGTGCCGCAGGCCAGCGCCTCGACGTATCCGAGCTTGTAGAGCGTGAGGTACGTCGCGAGAAAAACGCCGACCAGCGACAGCACGGCGATGGTCATGCGCCGCGTCACTTCGCCGCGCCCTTCCTCCCCGCACCGGGCTTCCTGGCGGAATCCGGCGCCGACTTCTTGATGTCGGCGAGGGCGTCGTCGACGAGCTGTTTGAACTGATCGTACGTCACGCCGTTCACCTGCTTGTTGCCGATGATCAGGGTGGGCGTGTTCTGCACGTTGCGGCGCACCCCTTCGGCCTGATTGCCCTTGATCTTCGCCGTGTACTTCTGCGTGGTGACGCAGTTCTCCCAGGCGCTCACGTCGAGGCCGAGTTCTTTCGCGTATCGCTTGAATATCGACAGGGGATCCGTCATGCTGGGCGAGACCAAGTCGCTCCACTCGTCCTGCCCCGCGTAGATGCGATCGTGCATTTCCCAGAACTTCTGCTGATCGTCGGCACACGCCGCGGCGAGGTGCGCGGTGAACGTGTTCTTGTGCTGTGAGAGCGGGAAATCGTAGAAACGGAAGCCCACGACGCCGGTGTTGATGAGCCGCGAGCGAATGTCGGGCTCGGTGAGCGTCGCGAAGTTGCCGCAGCCCGGACACTCGAAGTCGCCGAACTCGAGCACCTGCACCGGCGCGTTCGGGTTGCCCATGAGGTGGCCTTCGGCGGCGCCGGCCGGGATCTTCGGGTCGACGATGATCACCGTCGGGCCGCGATGCGTGAGCACGTAGCCCAGCGCGGCGACACCGACGAGCGCCACGGCGGTGAGCACACCGGCGAACTGTTTGGTGTTGGCCTTCTTAGCGGGCTTTTTCGCCACGGGCGTTCCTCTCGATGATCGTGCGCCGCGTACGGGGTGGGCTTTCGCCGGCGCGTTTCTGGGAGTTTCTCGTTCGCTGGAAACTAGCGGTACACTGCACACGAGGACAGGTTGCACGCGTGCGGATTCCGATCGGACCGGGCGCGGTCCACGTCGAGCGATACGGATTCGGAGACCGGCCCGTGGTGCTCCTGCACGGGTTCGGCACTTCGGGATTTCTCTGGCGCAACGTCGCGCCTGCCCTGCCGCTCGGTCGCGTCACGGCGTTCGCGGCGGACCTGTTCGGGTGGGGCGAGTCGGACCGGTCGCTCGAGGCGGATTACGGGGTCGGCGCGCAGGCCGACTATCTCGATCGCGCGCTCACGGTGCTGCGCGTGGCCCGGGCCGACGTCGTCGCGGTGGATCTCGGCTGCGCCGTGGCGCTTTCACTCGCGGCGCGGCGCCCGGCGCGGGTGCGCTCGATGGTGCTGATCAATCCGGGCGACCCGTCCGCGCTCCGAGGCGACGACTTCGCGGCGCTCAAGCGGCTCGCCGCGCGCCATCTCCTCGACGCCTCGCGCGGCATGCTCGGCGCGGCGACGCTGCTCGGGCCGATTCTGGAGAAGAGCGTGGCTCGCGCCGGGGCGATGCCGCCGGCGCTGGTGGGGCGATACGCCGCGCCGTTCGTCGGGCGCGATGGCATGCGGCACCTGATGCAGGTGGAGCGCGCGATCAACGACCAGGCGCTGGCGGACGTATCGTGGGAGAAGATCGCCGCGCCCGTGCTGGTGGTGCGTGGCGACTCCGACTCGTGGGTGGCGCCGGATGTCGCGGCGATGCTTGCCTCGCGGCTTCCGCATGCGGAGCACCGCCGGATGGCTGGAGCGGCGAGGCTCGTGCCCGAGGATGCACCGGCCGCGCTTGCGGAGCTGCTGCGCGAGTGGATCGGCCCGGAGACGCAGGCCGGTTGACCCACCGGTAAGGCGGCGGTGAGGCACCGGTGACCCATAGGAACCGCCGCATCGACCGTTTAGCTTTCAGTGACGTGCTTCACCCTCAAACGCGAATAGATGAATATTAAGAAGACGAAACCCCGCCGAGTCGCGGTGGAACCCAAGCCGTTCGACCAGGCGCGCGACGAGTTGTTCCAGCACATCATGCGATGCGAGGTGGCCGGCTCGCACCCCGATCATCAGAAGGAATGGTTCGACGAGACACTCGCCTACATGGCGGAGCGCTACCACGAGTTGTCGGCGGTGGAACTCGCGGACCTGCGGACACTCGGTGAGCGTTTCGCGCAGCCGGCGAAGACGGCTCAGCAGGCAGTCAGCGCGTAGTTGGTTGGAGGCTGCGCGCCGGAGCGGCGCGGGCTGCAGAGGGTACGCGCCGGGTCGGCGCTAGCGACCGTTCGAGCGCGCGCGGCGAAGCACCACACCGAGCCGCGCGCCTCCGCCGAGCCCGAATTCCACCGCCGTGCGCCAACCTGCGCGGGCCGGCCCCTCGACGCCGACGAGCAGCAACAGGTCTCCTCGCCAGTTCGCGCGGCGGTCCCACTGCGCGGTGACTCCCCCGCCCGCGTACGGGCCCCACCGAAACTCATGGAAAGGATCCAGGAGGAAACGCGTCACGACGTCGACGCGTCCGCTCGCCACGGCAGCGCCGTCGCGTGACGACGCGCCGGCCGCCGCGTCCGCGCCGATCCTGAGGTAGTAGCCAGCGGCGACATTCAGGCCGACCCCTGCCTGCGCTCCGGCGGGCGGACCGCCGAGTGCATCGAGGCGCGCCTCGAACTGCGCGGCCGTCTTGAACGCATCCGGCTGCGCGAGCGCGGGAGCCGGCGCCGCGAGGAATACGCCGGTGCACACCGTCAACCAGCGAACGGCCCGGCGGACGCCGTCGCTAGGCGCGTTGCCGTGCATGCCAGAGCGCGAGCGTGTAGTCGCCGATCGAATAGAGCGACGCGATTCCCACGAGCCAGAGCGCGGGGTTCACGAGGTCCGGCATGACGAAGACCAGCGCGAGTGTGGCCAGTTGGAACACCGTCACCACCTTGCCGCTCATGCGCGACTTGAAGCGCACGCTGCGCAGCCATGGAATGACGCGCGCGGTGAGAAACCCGATCGCGGTCATGAAGTCGCGCGAAATCAGGATTGCGTACTGCCAGGTGCCGATCACGTCGTCGAACAGCAGCGCGCAGACGGCGGTGAAGACGAAGAACCGGTCGGCGATCGGGTCGATGAGCGCGCCCCACTTCGAGGTGCTGCCGCCCCGGCGCGCGAGATAGCCGTCGAGAAAATCGGTCGCGCCCGCCGCGGCGATGACGAGCAGCCGCGCGTTCGTCCCCTTGAGCACCACGAAGGCGGCGGCGAGGCCCAGCCGAGAGAGCGATATCAGGTTCGGCAGGGTCGCCAGCGTTTCGCGCTCCATATGGCCGTAAACTAACGGAGCCTCAGGCGCTTGCCAGCGCGCACGGTGCCATCTAGCTTCGCCAGACGCACCAATTCCCCCGACCGAACGGTTTCCATGGCGAACGTGATCGACCTGCTGCGGAAGGTCGCCATCTTCAAGGATCTCGACGACGGCGAGCTCGCGCGCGTGGCGGAAGTCTGCCGCAACCAGGAGTTCGTGTCGGGCGAATACGTGTTCCGGGAGGGCGAGCCGGGAAACCGGCTCTTCTTGATCGTCGAGGGCGAAGTGCGCATCAGCCGCACGATTCCCGGCAGCGGCGAGGAAGCGCTCGCCGTGCTCAAGCCCGGCGCGCTGTTCGGCGAGATGTCGGTGTTCGACCGCAGCGAGCGCTCGACCGACGCCATCTCGAACGGCGGCACCAAGGTCCTCACGATCGCGCGCTCGGACTTCGAGCTCCTGCTCGACTTCAATCGCGAGCTCGCCTACAAGGTTCTCTGGAGCTGCGTGCGCGTGCTCTCCATGCGGCTGCGGTCGACGAACGACTCGCTGCGATCGTTCCTCGCGATGAGCATGTTTTGACGGACGTCGGACGGCAGACGGCGGACGACAGATGATCGGCAAGGTCCTGCTGTCCGCCACGGCGTGGGCGGCGTTCGCGTCGGCCTCCGCACAGAAGGCACCGGACGTCAGCATCGGCCTCAAGCGCGATGCCGCGCTGTCCGCCGCGCTCGCCGATGTCTCGCCGGCGCGCATTCGCCAGACCGACTCCACACTCGTGTCGTTCGGCACGCGGAACACGATGAGCGACACGGCCTCCGAATCGCGCGGCATCGGCGCGGCGCGGCGGTACCTCTATCGCGAGCTTCGCGCGTACAGCCGCGAGTGCAGCGGCTGCCTGCGCGTCGAGTACGACCCGGCGATGATCGTGAACGCACGACATCCGCAGCGCGTGACGATGAACGTCGTGAACGTCCTCGCGTGGCTGCCCGGGCGCGACACCACGCGCGTGATCGTGATGGGCGGGCACTACGACTCGTGCGTGTGCCGGACCAGCACCAACGATTCGACCTCCACCGCTCCCGGCGCGGACGATGACGGGAGCGGGACGTCGGCGGTGATGGAGCTCGCACGCGTGATGTCCAAGCGGTATCCAAAGGGGCTCGACGCAACCATCGTGTTTGCGCTCTATGCCGCCGAGGAACAGGGTACGCTTGGTTCCGCGCACCTCGCGCAGCGCCTCAAGGACGCCGGGTTGACGATCGTCGCCGGCATGACCGACGACATCGTCGGCAACGTGGTCGCGGAGAACGGAAAGACGGACTCGACGAGCGTGCGCGTTTACGCGGTGGATTCGGTGCCGAGCCTGAGCGGCGAACTGGCCCGATACGTGTGGGGTCTCGGCCAGGTCTACCTCCCGAAGTTCGAGGTCAGGCCGACCTTCCGCCTCGACCGCCTCGGACGCGGCGGCGATCACGGGCCGTTCCAGCGGATCGGCGCGCCCGCGCTGCGATTCACCGAGCGCCTCGAGAACTACAAGCGGCAGCACCTCCCGACCGACGAATTCAAGTTCGTGAACTTCGGATACGCGGCCAATATCGCCAGACTCAACCTCGCCACGGTCGCCGCTCTCGCCGCCGCGCCGGCGCCGCCCGACAGCGCGCGCCAGCGCCGGGACACCCTGAGCGGCGGCCAGGACTGGGACCTCACGTGGCCTGCCGTTCCGGGCGCGGCGTCGTACGAGGTGCTCGTGCGCTCGACGGCGCAGCCGACGTACGTTCGCGTCATTTCCGTGACGGGCACCTCGTTCCTGCTGGACGAGGAGCTCGACGACGCCATCGCGGCGGTTCGTTCCGTCGGCCCGACCGGGGCGCGCTCGCTCACGCGCGTGTTCCAGCAGCCGGCGCGGCGGCCCGCCGGCGCCACGCCGCCGCCGGCGCGCTGAGCCGATGGCGGTCGAGGCACACGGTCCGCCGCCGCTCGTCCATCGCACCGCGGATTTTCGCGGCGTGACGTCCCCGATCCTCCGGGACGGCGCCGCACTCTCGGGGTTGCTCCTTTCCGCGGCGGGCGCCGCGGGCCTCTCGACCGCCGAACCGCCGATGGTGAGGGCGCTTCCACGCGACGGACTCGCCGTGCTCCTGCTGCTCGACCTCGGCCACGTCACCGTGCACACGATCCCGGCACGCGAGACGCTGCTGCTCGACCTGCTCGTGCCCGCCGGACGCGATCCGCAGAAGGCGGTCGACGTCTTCACGAGGAAGCTCGGCGCGGGCGAGGCGCGGAGCGGACGGCTCGACCGGGGCTGAGACCGAAGACCGAAGACGAAACGAAAGCGAATCCAAACCCTTCACGATGCAATCGTTCCGCGGATTCAGACCCGAGGCGCTCGCGTATCTGCGCGCGCTGAAGAAGAACAACCGCCGCGAGTGGTTCGAGGCGCGGCGCGAGCAGTTCGTGCGCGAGGTGTCCGATCCGATGAAGGCGCTCATCGAGGAGCTCGACGTGCGCTTTGCCGGTCTCGCGCCGGAGTTCGTCGGCGACCCGAAGCGCTCGATGTTCAGGATCTACCGCGACGTACGCTTCTCGAAGGACAAGTCGCCGTACAAGGCGCACGCGGCGCTCTGGATCTATCATCGCGCGCCGGGCCGCGGCGTGGCCAGGGAGATCGACGGCGGTGCGGGATTCTACGTGCACCTCGAACCGAACGCGTCGCTGGTGGCGGCGGGGCTCTGGATGCCGCCGCGTCCCTCGCTCGCGAAGGTTCGCGAGTACTTCAGTGAGGATCTCGCCGGATGGAAACGCGCAGTCACGGCGCCCGCAGTGCTGAAGCGATTCGGCGGGCTCGTGGACGACGAGGAGGGAGCCCTGCTCAAACGACTGCCGCGCGGGTTCGAGGAGGGACATCCGGCGGAACGCTGGCTGCGATTCAATTCGTTCACGATGCACCGCATGTACAGCGACGCCGATATGCTCTCGCCAAAGCTGGCGGACAGGGTGATGAAGGATTTCGCTCTGCTGGTGCCGATGTGCCGCTGGCTCAACCGGGCGCTGGGATATCCGCCGGCGAAGAACCGCTGATCGCTGTCATCTGACAGCTGTCAGGAGACAGCTCCCAGACAACAGCCTCTTTACCGAACTGCGCGCACGATTCCTTACCGAATTGCGCGCACGATTCCTTCGACCCTTCTATCGGGATCGAAGTATGCGCGCGCCAGCTGCAGCATCTGCGCGGCCGACACCGCTCGAATGCGCGCTTCGTACTCCGTGAGTTCACTCAGCGACCGCCCGAACAGCCACGCGTCGGCGATGTCGCCCATCACGGCCGCCGCGCTCTCCCGACGGATCGCCCACGTGCCGAGCGCGTACGTCTTGGCCTGCGTGAGCTCGCGTTCCGTGACGGGCGATTCGCGCAGGCGGGCGAACTCGCGGAGCAGCCCGCTGCGGGCCGCCTCTTCCTTTTCGGGCGACATGGCGATGTAGGCGCTGAAGGCCCCCGCGCGGTGGCGCACGAGCGGTGCCGCCATGACGGTGTACGCGAGCGACTGGCGATCGCGCAGCTCATCGAAGAAACGCCCGCCGAGCCCGCTCGCGACGCCCGCGATCATGCCGGCCGTGAAGCGCGCGTCGTCATCGCGAGCCGGACCCTCGAACAGCATGGCGAGCGCGCTCTGCGCCTTGTCGCGCCGGTCTTCGTTCTGCAAGACGCCGTTCGGCCAGACGGCTGGCGGCACGGCTTCGCCCTCGGCGGCGCGCAGGCCGCTGAAGAAGCGCGTCGCGAGCGATGCGCCCTCGTCCGGCCCGACGTCGCCGACGCACACCAGCACGCCCGGCGCCTCGACGGCCACCTTCGCGTGCCAGCGGCGCAGCGCAGCGGAATCCATGGCCGCGAGCGATTCCTCCGTTCCGAGCACCGACCGGCCGTACGGATGCGAACCCCACGCCGATTGTATCGCGAGGTGAAGCGGCCAGCGATACATGTCGTCGCGCATCGCCGCGAGGCTCGCGAGCGCGACGGCGCGCTCGGATTCGAGCCCTTCGTCGCTGAACGACGGGCGCTGCACGACGTCGGCGAGCAGCTCGGCGGCCTCGTCGAGACGGCGACGCGGCACCGAGATCGTCCACTGGAATCCGTCGGCGGTGGCGGCGGTCGACAGCACGCCGCCCAGGAACTCGGCGTCCTCGGCGATGCGCTGCGCGCTGCGGCGCTCCGTTCCCTTGAGCGACACGCGCGTCATGAGCGATGTCAGGCCGGTCGCGTCCGCGGCCTCGTGCACCGCGCCGCCGCGCACGAACCATCCCAGGTGCACGAGCGCGCCGGGACGGCGGTGCACCAGCACGGGAACGCCCCCGGACATGCGGAACACGCGCACCGCGGACTCCTCGCGCTCGAAAACCCATGCTCGCGAACCATGGACGGGCGTCGGCGGGACCGGACGCGTGAGCGGTGTGAGAGGCTCGAGGCGCTCGCCTTCCAGCGCGTCGCGCATCTCTCCCGCGTTCGCCGCGAACGGCGGCGCGCCCGAGGGACGATACGCGACGAGCCCGCCGCGCTCGGGAGCGAGCCAGCGGCGCGCCACGTCCGTCAGGCGGTCGGCATCGGACGTCAGCAGGCGATCGAGGTACGCGCCACCGAGCATCCAGTTGCCGGCCAATTCCCAGCTGGCGAGATGGTTCGCCTGCCCTTCCATGGACTCGAACCGGCGGAGCCACTGGGCCTCGAGCACGCGCCGGGCGCGCTCGACCTCGGCGGAGGTGATCTCACCATCGCGCGCCCGCCGGATCTGATCCCATGCGGCGTGCGCGGCGCTTCGCCCGCGCTCGGGCCGCGCGGTCGCATGCACGACGAACACGCCGACCTCGCCGGGAGTGTAATCGTACGACTCGATCGACGACGCGAGACGACGGTCGCGCACCGCGCGGTAGAAGCGTGAGGCGCGGCCGGACCCGAGCACGGCCGCGAGCAGGTCGAGCGGCGGCGTGTCGTCGTGCAACAGCGCGGGGGTGCGCCACCCGAAGACGAGCTCCGCCTGCTGGATGTCGCCCGCGAATTCGGAGTACCGGAACGACGGATCGACGTGCGGCGGTTCGGAGGGACCCGGCACGCGATCGACGGTCCCGCCCGGAATCGAGCCGTAGTGCCGCTCGACGAGCGCGCGCGCCTCGGCCGGATCGACGTCGCCGACGATCGCAACGACCGTGTTCGAGGGACGATAGAACCTGCGGTAGAACCCGTCGACCATCTCGCGCGTGAAGGTGCGCAGCCCCGCCTCGCGACCGATGCGCCAGCGCCGGATGCGATGCCTGTCGTGCAGCAGCTCGAAAAGTGTCTCGGTGGCAAGCGCGCCGGCGCTGTCGGTCTTGCGCTTGGCCTCTTCGATGATGACTTCGAGTTCGCGGGACAGTTCGCCGCCGTCGATCAGCGAGTTCGCGTACGCGTCGGCCTGGATCGCCAGCCCTGCCGCGAACCCGCCCGATGGCAGGACCGTGTAGTAGTGCGTGTGGTCGTAGATCGTACCGGCGTTGAGATAGCCGCCGCTCGCCTTCGTGTCGCGCGCGATCTCACCCGGGCCGCGGGTGGGCGTGCCCTTGAAGTACATGTGCTCGAGCACGTGCGCGATACCGATCTCGTCGTCGGTCTCGTCGAAATAGCCGGCTCCGACGTAGGTGACGATCGCGACGACCGGTGCGCTCGTGTCGCGCCGCACGAGCAGGCGCAGCCCGTTGGCGAGCGTCGTGCGTACCACCGATTCCGGCGGGAGCACGGAGTCGAGCAACCCCGCGTACGGTACCTGAACCAAGCTGGTCATCGCGAGAGCGGGCGCCGGCGGAGGAATATCAGGCCGAGAATCCATCCTCCGGCGCCGTACGCGAGCACGTGCCAGAGCGGGGCGCCCAAGAACGGATGCGCGTCGCCCAGCAGGTGGCGCGTCTTCTCGAAGTCGGCGGCGGGTGGAAGGACCTTCGCCGCAACCACGAGCCACCGCGGCGGCGCCGTGTAGTCGACCAGGGTGAATTGCGCCGAGATCGCGAATATGAAGGAGAGCGGCGTGAGGGCCGCGTCGGCATTCGTGAGGGCTCCGAAGCCGAAGCCGAGACCCCCGATGAGCGCAAACGCGATCATGCCCGCATACGCCGCGCGATGCAGCGATTCATGCGGCAGCCACGTTCCCCACGCGAGCGCGAGGAGAGCGAGGAGAACGCAGACCGCCGCGCCGTGCACGCAGAACGTGTGCAGGTAGTACGAGACGACGTTGACCGGCTTCGAGAAGAAGAACCGGTAGTAGCCCGTGGTGCGATCAACCGTCATGACCGCGATCACAGCGAGGAACATGGTGAAGTACAGCAAGACCGCGGAGAAGCTTCCGTACGCCGAGTGTATCCCTGCGAGAAAGCGGGGATCGGCCCACTGCTTGGGCCCGGCGAACTTCAGCGTCTGACGCGCGATCATCCAGGCAAACAACGAAATGAGCGCCACCGGCAGCGCGGCGCGCAGCAGGAGGTAGTCCTCCAGCACGTACCGCGTGTGCACGACGAGCCGCGACGGCGTCAGGAACAAGCTTCGGGCCGCACTCATCGGGCGAGCGGGAGCCGGCGCAGCAGCACGAACCCGAGGAGCGCGGCGCCGCTTCCGTAGCCGAGTACGTGCCAGAGCTGCGCCACGTCGAGCGCCTCGCCGGCGTACAGATGGTTTCGCAGCACGTCCAGCTTCTGAACGGGCGGCAGCCCCTTCGCGACCCACACGAGCCAGTCGGGGAGCCCGCCGTTCTTCAGCCCGCTCGGCGCAGCCATCAGCTGCTGCAGGATGAGCGCCAGGACGTAGACGGCGATGAGCCCGGCGCCATCGTACCTCGTGAGCGCGCCCAGGAGCAGTCCGAGGCCGCCGATCAGGACGAACGTGAGCACCGCGGCTTCCATCGAACGGTGCACGGAGAAGTGAATCGTGTACGCGCTGAATCCCCAGACGATCAGGCCGAACACCGCGACAAACACCATCGCATGCAGCACGTACGTCTGCGCGTAGTACGCGAGGACGTTCACCGGCTTCGAGAACAGGAACCGGAAGTAGCCCTGCTGGCGGTCCGCCGAAATCACGCCGACGGCGCCGACGAAGGCGCCGAGCGGCAGGTAGAGCGTGATCGCCTGCGCGAACATCTGCTTCGCGAGAAGAATCCCCTGCGGCGACTGCATGAAGCCGGGGGTCGTGTTCTTGGTCATCAGGTACGTCGGCACCCCGGCCGCGAACGCGAGCAGGACCAGCGGCAGTACGAGGCGCTGCAGCAGGAAATCCGGCAGCTGAAACCGCGAGTAGCGCAGCAGGCGCGTGTTCACGACGGGCCAGCCCCGACAGAGGCGTGGAACGCCTGCTCGAGCGCGCTTTCGCGCGGGATCACCGCCGAGATCAGCGCACCCGTGCCGATGGCCGCCGCAAGGCCGGCGTTGAGCGTCGGCACATCGACGGGTGGAATCTCGAGATCGCCGTTCGCGCCGAGCACGGAGCCGGGGAAACGCGCGACGAGCGCATCGCCGCCCGTCACGACGCGGACGCGATACGCCATGAGCGCGGTCACCGACGCGCCGCTCACCGTCACCACGCGCTGGATGCGGCCGCGGTCGATGATCGCCACCCGATCCGTCAGCCGCTCGAGCTCGTCGAGATTGTGCGAGGCGATGATGATCGCGCGATCGGCGCGCTTCAGCGATGCGACGATTTCGCGGAACTTCTGCGTCCACACCGGATCGAGCCCGTGCGTGGGCTCGTCGAAGATCACCACGCGCGTCTCCATCAGCAGCGCCTGCGCCAGGCCCACGCGCTGGAAGTTTCCCTTCGAAAGCGTCTTGAGGCGTTTCTTGCGATGTTCGCCGATCGCGAGCGACTCGATTACGCGGTCCACTTCGGCCGTGAGCCGGCTGGTCGGCACGCCCGCGAGCACCGCGAGCCGCCGCAGCGCACCCTCCGTCGTCCAGTGCGTGGGAAGCGCCATCAGCTCCGGCACATATGCCACACCGAACTTCTCGACGAACGCGCGCGGCTCCATACCGTCGATCGAGAGCGTGCCGCTCGTGGGCTTCAGGAATCCGAGCAGCAGCGAGATGATCGTGCTCTTCCCCGCCCCGTTCGGGCCGGCGATGCCGAGCACCTCACCCGGCGCGACGTCGAGCGTCACGTCCTCGACCGCACGCACCTCGCGCCCCAGCAGCGAACGGTACGTCTTGGACACGCCACGCAATGCGATCAGGGCCCGGTCCTCGGGTCGAAGGAAGAACTCAGTCGTCGATGGGGCGGCTCAGAGCAGGATGCGCAGCAGGCCGGCATCCGCACTCCCGCGCACAAAGCTTTCCGCGTCGGCAGTGGAGATCAGTATACCCGTCAGCGAAAGGCCCCGGCGGGCTTCGCTCTGCATGAACTCCTGTACCGACTTCGCCGGCTGCGCACAGGCATCCCGCATCTGGGCGACGATTTCGTCCCACGTTCCTTCGTAGCGTCGTCCGTCGCGGCCGGTCACCTGGTGCGCCGCCTCGGCCTGCTTCTGCCCGCTCAGGTCCGCCAGCAGCGCACCGAAGAGTTCGAGCTGGCCCTTGGCTTCCTGCTCGGCGTCGCCGTTCACCGCCTGCTCGATTTCGCCGAGCATCTCGTCGATCGTATCGGGCTCGCCCGCGAGTTCGTTGAGGCGGTCGTCCCACGGCCGCAGCGCCGGATCGTCGTCAGCGAGCCGGTACGTGCTCTTCTTCAGCTCGATGAGGCGCCAGATGCCGAGCTCGTCCCAGTGGTCGTCGGGGCTCGTGCGGTCGAGATGATAGAGCGTCGCCTCGTATTCGCCGCGGTCGTACAAGACGTTGCCGAGATAGATGCGCGCTTCGACGTACTCGGGATCGAGCTGCAGCGCGCGACGCAGCGTCGCGATCGCGGCGTCGTCGCGGCCAAGCCGGTGCTCGGTGTAGCCGACCATCGCCACCGCCTCGGCGTTGTCGGGCACCTGCTGGACGGCCGTGTCGAAATACTCTTTTGCCTCGTCCATGAGGCCGTCGCGGAAGAGCGCACGGCCGACCTGAAGCATGAGCTCGATGTCGTCCTGATAGCCAAGCTCGAGGATCCGGTGAAAAGACTTCAGCGCGCCGGACGTCTGGCCGAATTTCAGGAGCGTCTCGCCGAGGCCCGCGAGCGCGTCTTCGTGATCGGGGTCGAGGACGAGCGCCTCCTCGAAGCTGCGGCGCGCCCACGCGAATTCGTCCCTGGCGACCCTCGCATACCCGACGCCGACGTGCAGCTCCGTCGCGTTGGGATACAGGCCGAGCCCTTCACGCAGCGTGGCGAGGGCGTCGTCGTAGTTGCCCTCGTTGTAGAGCTGGTGAGCGCGTTCGTCGTACTCCTCGGAACTCAGGAACGGAGAGGGCATCGCTCGGGTGACCTCCAGCTCGGGGACGTTTCCGGAACGATATCAGCGGGAATCCGTCAACGCCACGGCAATTTCGGCGGCCAGGGCGGCATTGGCTTCGAGCAGGGCGATGTTGGCCGCCAGCGAGCGGCCGCCGGTCGCGCGCTCCACCTCGGCGAGCAGGAATGGGGTCAGGCGGGCGCCGGAGATTCCGGCCGACGAGGCCGCCGCGAGCGCCTGCGAGACCGCGTCTTCCACGAGGAGGGTGTCGAGAGCCATTGCCGCGGGTGGAGGCTGCACCACCAGCAACGCGCCGGGCCGGCCGAGCGCGCGATTGGCGAGGAAGGCCGCCGCGATGTCGCCGGCCGAGTCGGCGACGGCACTCACGGGCAGACCCGTGTGAGCCGTGAAGAACCCGGGAAACTCGTCCGTGCGGAACCCGACGACCGTTACACCGAGCGTCTCGAGGCGTTCGACCGTGGCGCGCAGGTCGAGAATGGATTTCGCGCCGGCACAGACGGTGACGACGCTCGACCGCGAGAGTTCGAGCAGGTCGGCCGATTCGTCGAAGGCCGCACCGGGAGAAACACGATGCACGCCGCCGATGCCGCCGGTAGCGAACACCGGAAGGCCGGCCCGGGCGCAGAGACAGAGCGCCGCCGCGACCGTCGTGGCGCCATCGGAGCCACGCACCATCGACCACGGAATGTCGCGCGCGGAGATCTTCGCAATTCCGGAGCGAGCGAGGAACCGCTCGAGATCGGCATCATCGAACCCTGCCACCGCGACGCCACGAACGACACCGGTGATGGCCGGAACGGCGCCGCGGGCGCGAATCGCGGCGCGCATGCGACGGTCGGCTTCGCAATTCGATGGTTCGGGCAGTCCCTGCGCGAGAACCGAGCTTTCGAGCGCCACCACCGCGCGCCCGTCACGCAGGGCCGCGGCGACCTCGGGATGGAGGTGGACGGCCTTCAGCAACCCGTCAGGCGTTGTCGAACTCTTCCGCCTTCTTCGTCATCACCAGCTCGCGCTCGCGCGCGTCGGGGTCGTATACCGCGAGCACACGCACGGTCTCGCCCGCGAAGATGTCGAACGTCTTGCCGACACCGCGCTTCACGACGATCTCGTGACCGTCCTCGAAGCGAAGCACGACGTTGGGATACTCGGTGTTGACGTATTGCTTGCGCAGTTTCTGTGGAGAGGTCGGCATCGGAGGATGGTGGGAGTCAGGGCGAAAGTAGCCTTCGAAAGATGCAGGTGCAACCGCGATCCGCGCTACGTCACCGTCGGCCGTGACCCTTCGAACTGCTTCCAGGCACCGGATTCGAGGATGGCCGCGGTCTCGGCGACGGCGCGCTCGACCTCGTCGTCCGTCGTATAGAAGTGCGGCGCGACGCGAATGCCCGCGCCAGGGCGGTAATCGATGATCACGTCGCGCGCGAGCAATGCCTGCGCCACCTCCGCGCCGTGCGGCACGTCGAACGCCACGGTGCCGCCGCGCCGCGAAGGATCCCGGGGCGCGCTCACGGGATAGCCGTGGGCGTCGGCGAGTTCCACGAGGCGCGCGGTCTGCCGCATCGACTTCGCTCGAATGGCGGCGATCCCGGCGCGCTTCACGATCCTCGGGCCCTCGGCGTTGGCGTAGAGCGCCGGGATGACCGGCGTGCCGCCGAGCCAGCGCGCCGCGCCGGCGGCGTACTCCATGTCGCCCTCGAACGCGAATGGATGCGCGTGCGCCTGCCATCCCGTGAGCGCGGGCGCGTGATGCGCCGACATGTCCGGCGACGCGTAGAGGAAGCATCCGCCCGGTCCGCCGCACAGCCACTTCAGCACACCGCCGGTGAGGAAGTCCGTGCCGATCGCCTGCACGTCCACCGGCACCACGCCCACGGAGTGGTACGCGTCGAGCGAGACGAGCGCGCCCATGCGATGGGCGTGCGCGGCAATGCGCGCGGCATCCACGATGTACGCGGACTTGAAGAGCACGTGCGAAATGGCCACCAGCGCCGTGCGTTCATCGATCGCGGCGCAGATCCGCTGCTCGTCGATCGAGATGCCGTCGTCGCTTGGCACGACGACCACGCGCGCGCCGAGCTTCGGCGCGAGCTCGTCGTACATATAGCGCACGCTCGGAAAATCGAGCGCGCTCATCACGATCGTGTCGCGGTGCGGCGAAAATGTCAGGGAGGAGAGGACCACCGCCTGCGCGAATGTGACAGTCGGCACCATCGCCACGGTGCCCGGCGCGGCGCCGATGAGCGGCGCGATCTCGTCGCCGAGGGCGAGCGGCATTTCCCACCACCCCTTGGCCCAGGCGCGCACGCCGAGCGACGCCCACTGCTCCGCATACTCCGCGAGCCGTGCCGGCACCGAGCGCGGCATCGCGCCGAGCGAGTTCGACACGAGGTAGGTCGTGAACTCGAGAATCGGGAACTCGCCGCGGAGGGCGAGGAGAGGATCGTCGCTCATGTGGCGGCCGGCACCCGTGCGTCCGGTGGTGAATACGTCAATGGGACTAGTCCCTTCTGGCGAGTGACGACAAGGTATCGTGCCGGTACGTTGGTTGTATAGAACAGAGGGTTCGGACACGACAACCAGGAGAATCCAGATGACGATTTCACGCCGCTTCATCACCGCTGTCGCCGTGCTGTTCGCCGCCGCCGGCACGCTCGCCGCGCAGGGCGCCGCGCAGAACGCCACCGTCAGCGATCCGCAGGCTCCCGCCGTTGCCGCGCCGGCGGCGACGCAGGCGCCGGTCGCCGCACCAGCCGCCGAGCAGACGACGTCGCTCGCTCCGCTCGCCGACAAGGCAAGCGTGGGTGTTCGCCAGCTGTCACCCAGCGGCCCCGTGCCGCTCGCGCCACCGCGTCGCGAGCACGTGGGTAGCAACGTTGCGTTGATGATCGTGGGGGGCGCCGTGCTGATCGTCGGCGCCATCGTCGGCAACACATCCGGAACGATCATCATGATTGGCGGCGGCGTCATTGGCATCATCGGCCTCTATCGCTATCTGCAGTAGATAGACACCGGGTAATCAGTCGTTGGTCATTGGTTCTTGGTTCTTGGCATCGCCAACGACCAACGGCCAACGACTTAATGACTAATGACTGATTACCCGCTGTTCGCAGGTGTTGTAATCGGCTAGAATGCAGGTCTGATGTCTCCTGCAGCCACGGCGCCCGCCGCGTACGTCAAGACAGCCTTCCCCGAGCGCCTGGCGCTCGTCCTCGGAGGCGGTGGACTGAAGGGGTTCGCGCACATCGGGTTGCTGCGTGCCTTCGAGGAGCGGGGAATCCGCCCCGCGCTGGTGGCCGGCACCAGTATCGGCGCGCTGATCGCCGCGGCGCATGCGAGCGGGATGCCGGTGGACGAGATGGAGCGCCGCGCGCTCGCGCTCACCAAGCGGGATCTCTTCCGCATCGACCGCCTGCACATGGTCACGAAGCGGATGCTCTCGCCGTCGCTGTACCTCGCCGACCCGCTCGACGCGCTGGTGCGCGACATCGTGCCGCCCGTGACGTTTCGCTCATTGAAGGTCCCGCTGCTCGTGAACACCGTCGACCTCGAGCGCGGCGCCCAAGTCATTTGGGGATTGCCGGGACTGCAGGACGTCCTGGTGGCCGACGCCGTCTACGCGTCGTGCGCCCTGCCGGGCTTCTTTCCGCCCCGCGTGATCGCCGGCCGCACCTGCGTGGACGGCGGCGTGATGGACAACCTGCCGAACGCGATCGCCGTGCAGGGCATGGACGCCGTGATCGGCGCCGACGTGGGCAGTTCGAGCATGGCCACCGCGCGCCGCATCAAGGACAAGGGGTTCGCGGCGATCTACATGCGCGCCGCGCAGACCATGATGAAGTCGCTGCAGGTCTCGCAACTCGCAACATGGGCCGGCCCACCGCTGCTGCTCGTGCGGCCGCCGGTGTGGCACTACAACTGGTTCAGCTTCGCCTCCACCCGAAAGATGATCGACGCGGGGTACGCGGCCGCGCACGACGCGCTCGACCGCGCCGGCGAGGCGCTGTCGTCCGCCGGCGGCGTCTATCCGCGGCGCACGATCGAACTCTCGGTCATCCGCGAGAAGTGCATCGGCTGCACGCTCTGCGTCACGCTCGCGCCGGATCTCATGGCGATGGACGCCGAGAACAAAGCGCGCGTGCTCGAATCGCCGCTGGAGTGGTCGCGCGCGGACGGCGATTTCATCCACCAGTGCCCCACCGACGCGATTCAGGTCACGGTGGTCGAAGGGAACGTTCGTACGCTGACGATGGAACGAAAGATCGAGCCGGAGTGATGGAGCAGACGGCAGACGGCAGACGGCAGAAGGCAGACGGCAGAACTGCACGGACCACATTCAGAATCCCAGACATGACAACCAGAAACAGCTTCAAGTCCCGCGCGTCGCTCGCCGTCGACGGCGAATCGTACGTCGTCTACCGCCTCGACGCGCTCAACGCCGTCCCGGGCAACACGGTCGCCTCGCTCCCATTCTCGCTGAAGATCCTCCTCGAGAATCTCCTGCGAAACGAAGACGGCGCGTTCGTGAAGGCCGCGGACGTGCTCGCGATGGCGACGTGGAACGTCCGTGCGCGCGTCGACAAGGAGATCGCGTTCCGCACCGCGAGAGTGCTGCTGCAGGATTTCACCGGCGTGCCGTGCGTGGTGGATCTCGCCGCGATGCGCGACGCGCTCGCGAAACTGGGCGGCAAGCCATCGAAGATCAATCCGCTGCAGCCCGTGGACCTCGTGATCGATCACTCGGTGCAGGTCGATGAATACGGCACCGACGCGGCCATGCTCATCAACACCAACCTCGAGTACGAGCGGAATCTCGAACGCTACCAGTTCCTGCGCTGGGGACAGACGGCGTTCGAGAATTTCAGGGTGGTTCCTCCCGGGACCGGCATCTGCCACCAGGTGAACCTGGAGTACCTCGGCCAGGTGGTATTCGTCGGAACGGAGACGGCAGACGGCGGAGGGCAGACGGCGGCCGGGACGACGGACGGCGGACGTCAGAAAGTCGCGTATTGCGACTCGCTCGTCGGCACCGATTCGCACACGACCATGATCAACGGCCTCGGCGTGCTCGGCTGGGGCGTGGGCGGCATCGAGGCCGAGGCGGCAATGCTCGGTCAGCCGGTTTCGATGCTGATCCCCGAGGTCGTCGGATTCAAGCTTCACGGAAGACTTCCCGCCGGCGCGACCGCGACCGACCTCGTGCTCACGTGCACGGAGATGCTTCGCAAGAAGAAAGTCGTCGGAAAATTCGTCGAATACTACGGCAGCGGCCTCTCGTCTCTCGCGCTTGCCGATCGTGCGACGATCGCGAACATGAGCCCCGAATACGGCGCGACGATGGGCTTCTTCCCGTGCGACGACGAGACGCTCAAGTACCTGCGCCTTTCCGGACGCAGCGAGCACCAGGTGAAGCTCGTCGAGGCGTATACCAAGGCACAGGGGCTCTTCCGCACCGACGCCACGCCCGACCCGGTCTTCTCCGACACGCTCGAACTCGACCTGGCGACGGTCGTGCCGAGCCTCGCAGGACCGAAGCGCCCGCAGGATCGCATTCCGCTGTCGGCGTCGAAGCAGATGTACGCCGAGGCCTTCGCGGCGCAGATGGCGGGAACCGCGGCGGTCCCGCCAACGGACAAGGCCGTCGCCGTGATGGAAGGCGAGGCGCCCGTGCACACGGAGGAGCCCGGCATTCCGTGCGAACACCAGGGCGAGAAGTTCCGCCTGCAGCACGGCGCGATCGTGATCGCGGCGATCACGAGCTGCACGAACACGAGCAANNTCGAAGGTCGTGACCGACTACTACGCGAAGGCCGGCGTGCAGTCGGCGCTCGACGCGCTCGGATTCGACCTCGTCGGATACGGCTGCACGACCTGCATCGGCAACTCGGGCCCGCTGCCGCAGCCGATCGCCGACGCGATCGATCGCGGGAAGCTCGTCGTCGCCGCGGTGCTCTCCGGCAACCGCAACTTCGAGGGCCGCGTGAACCCGCAGACGCGGTTCAACTACCTGATGTCGCCGCCGCTGGTCGTCGCGTACGCGATCGCGGGGCGGATGGACATCGACCTCGACACGGAGCCGCTGGGCGTCGGCACCGACGGCCCCGTCTTCCTGCGCGACATCTGGCCGAGCCCGAAGGAAGTCGCGGACATCCTCCTGTCGAGCGTGCTGCGCGAGCAGTTCGAGAAGCAGTACGCGAACGTCTTCGAAGGCGGCGAGCAGTGGCGCGCGATCAGCGTGGCAGAGGGCGACCGCTTCGCATGGAGCGACACGTCCACCTACGTGAAGCACCCGCCGTACTTCGAGGGCATGACGATGACGCCGCCGGGCGTGCAGCCCGTGAGGAACGCGCGAGTGCTCGGCATGTTCGGCGACTCGATCACGACGGACCACATCTCTCCCGCCGGATCGATTGCCGAGAAGAGCCCCGCCGGCCAGTGGCTGATCGCGCAGGGCGTGACCCGGAACGATTTCAACTCGTACGGCGCGCGCCGCGGCAACCACGAAGTCATGATGCGCGGCACCTTCTCGAACATCCGGCTGAAGAACGAGCTCACGCCGGGCATGGAAGGGTGGTGGACGCGCACGGCACCGAACGCGGATCCGACGTCGTTCTTCGAGGCATCCGAATCGTTCCGCAAGAGCGGGACGGCGCTCGTGGTCATCGCCGGCAAGGAATACGGCACCGGCTCGTCGCGCGACTGGGCGGCGAAGGGCACGATGCTGCTCGGCGTGCGCGCGGTGATCGCGGAAAGCTTCGAGCGCATCCATCGCTCGAATCTCGTAGGGATGGGCGTGCTTCCGCTCGAGTTCACCGACGACGCCACGCGCACGTCGCTCGGCCTCACCGGATTCGAGACGATCACGATCGAGGGATTGAGCGACGCGATGGCGCCGCGCGCGGTGCTGACCGTGAAGGCCGCTGGCGCGGACGGCACGGTGAAATCGTTCACCGCGCGCAGCAGGATCGACACGCCCGAAGAGCTGAACTACTTCAAGCACGGCGGGATCCTGCCCTACGTGCTGCGGCAGTTGGCGGT
>PMYN01000073.1 GCA_003171215.1 Gemmatimonadota bacterium
TGAGCTTCACCCGATTTCGTGGACGCCTTACTCGCTCTAAGTTCGGAGCGGAGGTGGCACATGAAATCGAAGCGGAAAGCAGGGGCCAGTGGGCGGCGTGAGCGGCGCGCGTTCAGTGCGGAGTTCAGAGCCGAAGCGGTGCGGCTCGCCACCGAGCGACGCGCGGCGGGCGGCACGCTGGCGCAGGTGGGTCGCGAGTTGGATGTGACGCCCGACCAGCTGCGGACGTGGATGAAGCAGCAGGGGCTCGGGACCGAGGGTGGGGCCGCGATCCCCGGTGAGACCCTCGAGCAAGAGAATCGCCGGCTGCGGCGCGAGGTCGACGTGCTGCGCCAGGAGCAGGCGTTCGCAAAAAAAGTGGCGGTGTACTTCGCGAAGGAGTCGCGTTGAGGTACGCCGTGATTACTCGCCATCGCGGCGAGTTCGAACTGCGACTCATGTGCCGGGTACTCGAAGTGTCGCCGTCGGGCTACTATGCCTCGCTCAAGCGTCCGCCGAGTTGGCACGCGCTGATCGATGAGGTGCTGATGGCGCGCGTGCGGATCATCCATGCGGAGAGCGGCGACACCTACGGCGCGCCGCGCGTGCACCTGGAGTTGCAGGCGGAAGGCCTGCCGGCGAGTCCGAAGCGCGTGGCGCGACTGATGCGCGAGGACGGGCTCGTCGCGCGGCCACGCAAGGCGCGGCGGGTCGGCACGACGAATTCGAACCACGACCACCCGATCGCGCCGAACCTGCTGGCGCGGCAGTTCGATGTGAACGGCGTCGGGATCAACCGCGTCTGGGTGGCGGACATGACGTACATCCCGACGCGCGAAGGCATGCTGTACTTGGCAACCGTGTTGGACATGGGCTCGCGCCGCTGCGTCGGTTGGGCGATGCGGGACACGCTGGAGGTCGAGTTGGCGCTCAGCGCGTTGCGGATGGCGCGGGAGGCGCGGCGTCCCGCGCCGGGGTTGATTCACCATTCGGACCGCGGCAGTCAATACGCGTCGGGGGCGTATCGCGCCGAGCTCGCCGCGCACGGGATGGTAGCGAGCATGAGCCGCACAGGCGACTGTTACGACAACGCGGTGGCCGAGAGCTTCTTCTCGACGCTCGAGTTCGAGCTGCTGATGCGGCACGACTGGCACACCAAGGAGGACGCGCGGCGCGCGATCTTCCGCTACATCGAGACGTGGTACAATCGGAAGCGCCGGCATTCCACGCTGGGATATCTCAGCCCGGCAGACTACGAAGTACAGTTGCAGGAGGCCGCGTAGGACCTATCACTCACGCGTCCATTAAATCGGGGCAAGCTCAAAAGTCTGTTGCCGTTGCTGTTGCATTTTCCCCAAAGATTTATCCGGTAGTTGTCGCCTTCGCCGTTTTCCGTGTAATCCGTGTTAACGCTTTAAAGCTCCGTCCACGAACCCAGCCCGCGCACTCCTGTGCGCTCGAAGGCATCGTCCTCCGATATCGCGCCGCAGTTGATTGCGCGCCGGAAATAGTTCACGAGTCCCCGCCCCGTCGCGGCGTCGTCGAAGGCTGCTCCAACGCGAGTCGCCTGCGCGGACTTCGCGACGAAGTTCTTCAGCCGCGCGCCGGCCGCATCGAGTCCCTCGATGAAGAACGCGAACGTGGCGGCGTACCGGCTCACGAGCTGCGCGGGGTGCAGGTCCCATCCTTGATAGAACCCGTTCGCCATCGCGTGGCGGATACACTCGTAGTGCACCTTCCACGCATCGCGAACGACGCGACCGTTCTCCTCGATCTGCGCGGCGGTGAGCGCTGCGCGGCCTGTCGCTTCGTGCACGGCTACGGGCAACACGGCGGTCGCTCCATCTGAAAGCCGGATACGCGAGCCCGAGAGCGCGACCAGCATCATGTTTCTCGCGAAATCGCACGCCTGATGCCGAGGCGACTGATGGGCGGCGGTGATCCCGAGCGCGGCCGTGAAGTCATAGGCGCCGAAAATCGCCCCGGTGAGACGTTCGCCGCCGGCTTCGATCAACCGCGGCAGCGGCGAGCGCCCGTCCGCGCCGAGCACGATCTCCGGCGTCTCGATCATGACCTCAAAATGCAGCGTGCCCTCGGCGAGCCCGAACTCGCGCTCGAACCCAGCGAGAATCGCCGCGAACTCCGCGACCTGCTCCGCGCTCGTGACTTTGGGAAGGTTGACGATGAAGTTCGACGGCAGGCGGCCGGTCTCGCCGATCACGGTCGAGAGAAAGAGTCGCAGCGTGCGCTCGCTGCGCGCTCGCTGCGAATCGTCGAGCGACTTCACGCGAACTCCGACTCGCCAGGGGAGCGAGCCCGCCACGATGCCGGCCACGACTTCGCGGGCCGCGCCGAACGCGTGCCCGTCTTCTTCCATTGCCGAGCGAACGCCGTAGCCATCTTCGAAATCGATGCGGTAGTCCTCGACCGGCTCGCGCAGCAGCTTTTCGCGAACCCGCGAGAACACGGCGTCCGCGAGCGCGCCCGACTCGAGTCCGAGCGCTGCGCCGAGCGTGGCGGCATCGGGCGCGAACGCCGCGAGCGACAGGAGCGCGACCGACTGGAATCGCTCGACGATATCGGCGCGGAAGAGATGCGCGCCGCCGAACACCGTGTGGACCGGCTGTCGTGACTCGCTCATGCGGTGTGCCTTTTCACCGGCGCCTCGAGATCGGGGATCCCATAACCTAATCGCCGCCCGTTGATCGGTTCAAACCTTTCGGGCCGAACCCCCTGTCGAAGCAGTATCACCGCTTCGCGCACCATCGGCCGACTCCTTCACCACGATGACCATGTCCGGTTCAATAGCCTTCCGCACCGGCGTCGCGCTTGCCGCTACCGCGTTCGCGGCGCATTCCGCGGCCGCGCAGACCGAGCACCGCACGCTCGCAGGATCCTCCATCGCGATTTACGATCTCGCCGGCCGCGTGCAGGTCGAGCAGGGATTGGGGAGCGAGGTCGTCGTCGAGATCACGCGCGGCGGCCACGACGCGAAGAAACTCACGATCGACGTCGGCGAGCTGCGCGGCCGGAATACGCTGCGCGTGCGCTTCCCCGACGACGACATCGTATATCCGGACCTCGGTCGCTGGTCGAGTTCCGACTTCCGTATCAACAGCGACGGCACGTGGGGCGGCAACGACCGGGACGATCGCGACGATCGCGGGTGGGGTGGCCATCGCATCCGGATCAAGGGCGGCGGGAGCGGCACGGAGGCGTGGGCGGATCTCAGGATTCTCGTTCCATCCGGCAAGGATGTCGCCGTGTACATCGGCGTCGGTGAACTCGGCGCGACGCACGTGAGCGCGGACCTTCGCCTGAGCGCCTCGTCCGGTCGTGTCACCATCAAGGATACGAAGGGAAATCTCGTCGCGGCGACGGGCTCGGGCGGCATCGACGTGCGCGGCGCAAACGGTGACGACGTCAGGATCTCGGCCGGATCCGGCTCCATCACGGCGAACGATGTCGCCGGCAAACGGCTGAGGGTCTCCACGGGATCGGGCGGCGTGACGGGCTCCGGTCTCTCCTCCGACGACCTCGACATCAGCGCGGGATCGGGCAGCATTCGCGTGGACGACGCTCGTGCGCCCCGCGTGCGCCTCAGCTCGGGAAGCGGCGGCATTCGCGTCGGCTTCGCCTCGCCCGTGAAGTCGCTCGACGCGAGCACGGGATCGGGCGGCGTGACGGTGACCTTGCCCGGCGCGGTGAACGCGCAGGTGGACGTCTCCACGGGCAGCGGCGGCATCGACAGCGACTTTCCCGTCCAGGTGAATCGGATGGAACGCAACCGCTTGCGCGGACAGATCGGCGATGGGAGCGGCACGATCCGGATTCGCTCCGGCTCCGGCTCGGTGCACCTGCGCAAGCTGTGATGTTATGAGTTGCGGAGGTCTATGCGCTACGCCTTCGGAATCGCCTGGTCGATGATGAAGGCGTAGCGGAACGCCGTCTCTTTCAGCCGCTCGTACCGGCCCGTCGCGCCGCCGTGGCCGGCTCCCATGTTCATCTTGAGCAGCAGCGGATGGGTGTCGGTCTTGTGCGTGCGAAGCTTCGCGACCCACTTGGCCGGCTCCCAGAACGCGACGCGTGAGTCGTTCACTCCGCTCGTCACGAGCATCCTCGGATACGCGCCGCGCCGCACGTTGTCGTACGGAGAATACTTCCGCATGTATCCATAGGCGCCGGCCTCCGCGGGATTGCCCCACTGCTCCCACTCCTGCGCCGTGAGCGGGATCGACGCGTCGAGCATCGTGTTGATCACGTCCACGAACGGCACGTCGGCGACGACCGCATGGAAGAGATCGCCGCTGAGGTTCGCGATGGCCCCCATCAGCAGGCCACCCGCACTTCCACCATGCGCCACGAGGCGATCGCTCGAGGTGTAGCGCTCGCGAACGAGATACTCGCCGCAGTCGATGAAACCGAAGAAGGTGTTCATCTTGCCGAACATCTTTCCCTCGTCGTACCACGCCCGGCCCATGTCCTGGCCGCCGCGAACGTGCGCGATCGCGTACACGAAGCCGCGATCCAGCAGCGAAAGCCGCGCGGAGCTGAAGGTGGGTTCGATGATGTGCCCGTACGCGCCATAGGCATACAGCACGAGCGGCCGCCGGCCGTCTCGCGCCAGCGGCGCGCGATAAACCAGCGACACGGGCACCCGGGCGCCGTCGCGCGCCGGCACCATCAGGCGCTCCACCCGGTACAACGACGAATCGTATCCGCCGAGTACCTCGTCGCGCTTTCGGAGCTCGCGCGTACGGGCCTGCACGTCGTAGTCGTAGACGGAATCCGGCGTGATCAGCGACGAGTAGGTGAACCGAATCGTCCGCGTCGCGAATTCCGGGTTCTCGTCCAGGACCACGCCGTAGGCAGGCTCGGGAAAATCCACGTAGTGCGAGTCGCCGCTCGCCAAGTCGCTCACGCGCAGGCGACGAAGCCCGCCCGCGCGTTCCAGCACGACGGCGAAATCGCGGAACACTTCCACGCCCTCCACGAACACGCCGTCCCTCGCGGGCAGCCACTCCGTCCAGGTCGCCGGATGGGAAACCGGCGCGCGCATCACCTTGAAATCGCGCGCGCCGTCGCGATTCGTGAACAAGTAAAGCCAGTCGCCGCCGTGGTCGACATCGTACTCCACGTCGGGAGCGCGGGGCGCCACGAGAACCGGCGCGCGCTCCGGCGCGCGCGCGTCGAGCAGCCACGTTTCCGTGCTCGTGAAGCTCGAGCTCGTGAGGAAGACGAACGCGCCGCTCCGCGAACGCCGCACGCCCACATTGAACAGCGGATCGGGATCCAGGTACACCGATACGTCGTTCGCTCGCGCATCGCCGAGCCTGTGGCGCCAAACCTGGTCGGCGCGCTTCGCCGAATCGGTGGTCTGGTAGAACAGCGTGCGCCCGTCGCTCGCCCACGCGAGTCCGAAGCCGAGCGCCTCCGCCGTGTCCGCAAGGAACTCGCCGGTGCGCAGGTCCTTCACGCGCAGGACGAAATCCTCGTATCCGTTCGTGTCGACGAGGAGCGCGAGATGGTCGTGATCCGGACTCACCTCGAATCCGCCAAGCTGGTAGAACGGGTGACCCTCAGCCGCCGCGTTCTGGTCGAAGATCACCTGCTCCGCCGAGCCCGCAGCGTCCTTCCGGCGGCAGTAGATCGGATACGCCTTCCCCTGTTCCGTTCGCGAATAGTAGAGCCAGTCATCGCGCCGCACGGGTACTTCGGTGTCGTCCTCCTTGATGCGCCCGAGCATCTCCGTGTAGAGCGCCTCCTGCAACGGCTCGGTGTGGTGCATCATCGCCGCGGTATACGCGTTCTCGGCTTCGAGATAGGCGATCACTTCGGGGTTGGCGCGATCGCGGAGCCAGGCGTACTCGTCGGTGCGCACGTCGCCGTGGAGGGTGACGGTCGTCGGTGCGGTCTTCGCGATCGGGGGCGTGAGGGTTGGAGCGGGAATCTCCGTCATCTGCGAAAGCTAGCAGACCGTGACTGCTACAGCGGAACCTCTTTTTGGTGTAGCTTCACTCATGGCACGAACCGATTCCCCCGGCGCCAAACTGCTCAGCGCATGGCGCAGGCTCTCACCACTGCCCGGCGGCCGCTGGCTCTTCACGCAACTCGTGAAGTGGATGATTCCGTACACGGGGTCGGTCTCGCCTCGTGTGGAAACGCTCGAGCCCGGCTTCGCGCGCATCTCGATCACGCAGCGCCGTCGACTCGAGCAGCATCTGGGCTCGATCCACGCGATCGCGCTAATGAACGTCGCCGAATTCGCGAGCGGCGCGGCGATGACCACGGCACTGCCGCCGGGCTATCGCGGTATCGTGACGAAGATGACCATCGAGTACTTCAAGAAGGCCCGCGGGACGGTCACGGCGGAGAGCAGGCCGAATCTTCCCGACCTCACCGTCGAGGGAGAGTACGATTTCATCTCCGAGATCACCGACCGGAAGGGCGATCTCATCGCCCGCGCGACGGTGCGCTGGAAACTCGGTCCGGTTCCGCCGAAGGACGCGGCGCCCGTGCCGCAGCGGACAACGCGATGAATGTCGCCGCGGAGGGCACCTTCCTCCGGCAGACCGGCGTCGAGGTGCCGCTCATTTGCGGGCCGATGTATCCGTGCAGCAATCCGGAGCTCGTCGCCGCGGTGAGCGAAGCGGGCGGCATCGGCATCGTGCAGCCGGTCTCGCTCACGTACGTCTACGGCTACGAATATCGCGAGGGGCTTCGGTTCATCCGGCAGCTCACGTCGAAGCCGATCGGCCTCAACGCGCTCATCGAGGCGTCGTCGAAGATCTACTTCGAGCGCATGGTGAANNTGCGAGCGCGTGCACGCCGTCGGCGGCGTGGTCTATCACGACGTCACCGAACGGAAGTGGGCGCAGAAGGCCATCGACGGTGGAGTGGACGGCCTCATCGCGGTGAACAACCGCGCGGGCGGACACGCCGGCGGGTTGTCACCGGCCGAGCTCTTCGACGCGCTCGCTTCGTTCGGCGTCCCGCTCGTCTCGGCCGGTGGCGTCGGCACCGCGCGTGAGTTCGTCGACGATCTTGCCATCGGCTACGCGGCCGTGCAGCTCGGCACGCGATTCATCGCGAGCACCGAATGCAAGGCGAGCGACGCATACAAACAGGCAATCGTGACCGCGCAGGAAAGCGACATCACCCTGACCGAACGCCTCAGCGGCATCCCCGTCGCGGTGATCAACAACGACTACATCCGCCGCCTGGGAACGAAGGCCGGCCCGTTCGCCCGCTGGATGCTCAGGGGGCACAAGACGAAGCACTGGATGCGCACTCTGTACGCGCTCAACTCCGTGCGCCGCCTGAAGGCCGGTCTCTCCAAGAGCAGCGGCGACGGCGAGTACTGGCAGGCCGGAAAGAGCGTCGCCGGCATCCACGACGTGCGACCCGCCGGCGACATCGTGCGCGAGTTCGCGGCGGCGTGGCGCGCCGCCGGTGAGGCAGTGACGGCCGCTACTTCGCGCTGACCACGCGGATCTCGAACACCAGCACCGCGTCGGGCGGAATTTCACCGGATCGATTCGAGCCGTAGCCGAGTTCCGGCGGGATCACGAGCTGGCGCCGTCCGCCCACGCGCATCCCCGGGAGCCCGTCGTCCCAGCCCTTGATGACGCGGCCGCGCCCGAGCGGCACGGTGAGCGGCTGCTGTTCATTCGTATTGGAATCGAACTTCACACCGTTGGAGAGCCAGCCCGTGTAGTGCACCTTCAGGTCCTCCTTTCCGCGCACGATCGGCCCGGTGCCTTCTTCGATATCGCGGTAATAGACCCCGGCCGGCGTCTTGGTCATCCGCGCGAGGTTCACGTCGAGCGCGGAGGCGAAGGGGATCGATTCCATCGATCGCGTGGCCGGCGGAGCGCCACCTCCGCTCGCGCAGCCGGCGAGTGAGATGGACAGGGCGACGACGGTGTGTTTGATCCAGCGGTGCATGCTATCCTCGGAGGCCGGCGTGATGCGCGCTCTTCACGTTCGCGAGTGGGGCGCGCGGAATCAAGCGGCCTGGTCTCTCGTGGCCCGGTCTCTTGTGGCCCGGTCGGTCCCGTCGGTCTCGCTGCGCCGGGCTCCGCTCGTAACGCTTCGAGCCGCGCGCGTTCGCGCGCGAATCTCTCGCTACTCGCTAAGCCCGCCTCCGCGAAACCGCCGGTCCCTCCCTGCAGGCGTCCGAGCAAGAGCGGGGAAACGCCTGCGATCGCTCGAGCCTACCGTCGGCTGCCCGTCCAGAACGCGATGACGCCGCAGCGAGTGTCGTTGACCTGCAGGCTGATCGGCATGTTGCCGCCGCGGGCATAGACCTCGATGGCCGTGACGTCGTTTGCGGCAAGAAGCTGGTTTATGTAGACAGCGTAGATTGCTGGCGTATATGGCCTGCTGCCAGGGCCGGTATTTGGGACAAGCTGGGGATACTGTTGCATTCCATCAACTACGATTGCCATCTGACAGCTGGCGTCCGTTGACCACGCGACCAAGTAGTTGTCTCCAAGGCCGAAGATTGGCCGGAGCCGCACGCCGTTCAGCCCCGATAGCATGTTGGTGATATTGTTTGGATGCCGGAACTCGAGCTCCTCGGGGCCGATGAACGTCGCGGAGAGCGCGCCCTTCTGGCGCATCATCCAGCGATCGTAGAATCCCTGCACGAACGGCGATGATGGGTTTTTTTCGCCGGTGACCCGTACCTCGCTCAGCTGTTGTGCAGCGTGCGCCAGCGTGACAGTGAGCACCGAGGACGTATCAGGGAAGTCGATCTTCCCGAACCATGGAGTGAAGCCGATTCGCTTGACGCTCATGCTGAGCGCTTGAAGCTTCCCGGCACCCAAACCGATCTCGCCCTTTTGGTCCGTGATCAGCGTCGTCCCGCCGTCGACGCTGACGTTCGCGTACACAACGGGCCGGCCCTCCGTCGAGACCACACGCAGCGTGTGCGCCGTCCCGTTCGTGACACCGTTTGACGTGTCGACGACGCCCTCCGCGATTGTCGATGTCGGCGAGAACGTGAGGTCGCGCCGGGCGATGCGGGCGGCGCCGATCCGAAACGACTCACGGGGCGTCGCAATCGCGCCTTGAATCGCCGATATCGCGAGAGTCTGCGCGATCGGCACGCCGCAGGCCACGTAGTTGCCAGTCGAATCCCCCTTCACGGTCATGGCTGGTACTCGCGCGCCCCGCACGGTGTCGGCGCGCCAGGTGATGTTGATGACGGTGGCGGAGCGCGGAGCGGCGACGCTGCCGGCGTGGATGCTGCCAAACACGAAGCCTTCCCGTTCGCCAGTTACCGCGGCGGATCCGCACGCCCGGTGCCACAACGTTTCAAACGACGGAATAGCGAGGGTGACGTAGCTCACGACCTGCGGTGTGACGTCCACGCGGGCGCCGAGCGAAAAGAGTCCCAGCGCGTCGAGCGTCGGGTGATCGGCCCACAGCGTGTGCACGCTCGCGCCCACGCTGTCGAAACGGAACGTGCCAAGCGAATCGGCAACGGCGTCGCGCCCGAGATCGGAGAGATGCACATGCGCGCCGCTCAGTGGGCGATGCGCCAGACTGTCATAGACGGAGCCGACGATGCGACGCGTTACCGTCGGACCGGGCGTGGCCACGTCGCGCACCACCGAGGCACTCCCGCCGACTTCGATATATCCGTCGAGCACCGTATAGTTGGCCCGGCGATCCACCACGCGGAAGTGCGGCATCCGCAGCGTCCACGCCGAGACGATCCAGGCGCCGGATGCGAGATGCGCGAATGCCACCGATCCGCCAATCGAGTCCGCCGGCGCCCGGAGCGAGATACGCACGTACTCGAAATCGATGCGCCGCAGCTCGCTCGTCGCACTGTCGAGCCAGATGAGTCCCCTTATTTCGGGACGGGTGTCGCGATCGCGCGGAACGAACGCCAAGGCAATCTGCGTGCCGGCCGAATCGTGGCGCACATCGGGAAGGACGCTGACGCAGTGCCGCCGCGTGAATCCGCCGGACAAGAGGACCGCTTCGTCCGGCGCATAGAAATCCTCCGACCCATCGTCGTGATGCTTGAAGTAGCCGTCCCGCTCCAGCACGGCGGGAGCGGGCGCAAAGAAGGGGCGCTCACCGGAGCGGCCGCGGAGCGTCGTGTCCGCGAAGTCCACCGTGCCGTCCCGGCGCAGCTCGCGCTGAAAGCGGAGCGCGGCCGTGGTCACCAACCGCTGATCGCGCGTCAGTGCGCTCGCTTCGAGCGCGGTGCGGACTTCGGTCCAGGCGGGCTGTGCGCCGGCGGACGGACTTTCCGTCTGCTCCGAGCAGGTCTGGTTTCCCACGACATGCACGGTGCCGAGCGTGATGCGGTGCAGCGGCACGATGATGTCCAACGTCGTGCCAGATTCTGATGGAGTCGAAAGGGGCGTCGTGGTAAATGGCGCAAATCCGATTCGTCGTATGAGGAGACGGTACGGACCGGCGCCCGTCATGCGCATGATCGCGATTCCGTCAGCGGACGTCAGGACCGCTGGACCACTCGCCCCGCTGGTGCTGATTGTCGAAACGAGCAAGCCACCGAGAGGTTGGCGCATCTCCTCGTCGACGAGCCGAAGCCGAAGATCCTGTGCGCTCAGGAACGTCGCCGTTGAGGCCAGAGCGCTCGCCGTGACGAACCCGATGACGCACAACTTGGACAGGATCGACATGGCGATCTCCGTTTGTGACGCCCAGCGTGCGACGGTCCGTACACGCAATTGACACTAAGCGATGCCGAATGTTTCGGCGACACGTTGATGCCAACCGCAGAAGGCGGGCAAGAGCGGGACCAAATCAGGCCACCTCCAAGCCGCTCCCCGACAGGGAGGGCTCGGGGTGTCGCGGAGGCGGGCTTAGCGAGTAGCGAGAGATTCGCGTGCGAACGCGCGCGGCTAGAAGCGTTACGAGCGGAGCCCGCCGCAGCGATACCCCCGAGCCCGACCGCGGCGCACAGCAGCCTCCCGGGCCCGGTTCCTGAATTCGCCGTGCCCCCTCCTCACGACACCCGCATCGCCTCGACCGGATCGATCTTCGCCGCCCGCCGTGTGGGAGTGGCGCTCGCCAGCAGCGTGGTGAGAACGAGCACCACCGAGGCGCCGATGAGCACGACCGGATCGGTAGGACTCACCTCGAAGAGCAGCGATCGCAGGACGCGCATTCCCGCGAGCGCTCCGACGAGCCCGATGCCCAACCCCAGCACGGTCAGCCGCATCGACTCTCCGAGCACGAGCGCGACGACCTGGGGCGCGCGGGCACCGAGCGCCACGCGCACGCCGATCTCCCCGCGCCGCTGCGTCACGAGATACGAGATCACCCCGAAGATGCCGACCGCGCTGAGCAGGAGCGCCATCGATCCCGCGATGCCGAGCAGCATCATGATGAAAGAGGAACGCGCCATTGAGCGATCGACGACGGACTGCATCGTTCGTGGATTCATCACGGCCACACGTGGATTCATCTCCGTGAGAATGCGGCGGATGGATGGCAGGAGCGTCAGCAGGTCGCCGTTCGACGCTCTCACCACGAAGGATTCTTCCCCACTCGCCTCCGCCGTGATCACGGCTTCGGTGGGCGGTTGTTCGAGCCCCTGCGCCCGCAACTCGGGAATCACGCCGATGACATGGTAGTAGCCGCGCTGTGCGTTCCCGACCGCAATGCCCTTCCCGATTGCATCCTCGCCCGGCCAGAGGCGTTGGGCCAAGGCCGCCGTGACGACGGCGACGGTCGCCCGCTTGCGGGATGGATCGACGTCGCTCCACGCCGGTGTCCTGCCGCGCACTTGAATCCCCAGTGCCTCGAAAAACCCGGGCGTCGCGGCCGGCGGGGCAACACAGGGCGGCTTCTCGTCCTCCGGGAACGGGCGCCCTTCTCGCTGGACGCCCGAACAACCCGCGTTGTAGTCCTGCAGTGGGAGCATCTCCGACGCGCCTACCATGCGCACACCGGGAAGCGCCGCAACGCGCTCCTGGAATTGCCGCTGGAACGCAGCCACCTGCTCGGGCTCCTTGAACTCCTGGTAGGGCAGCACGGTCTCGAACGTGAGCACGCCGCGCGGGTCGAGGCCCGCCTTCACGTTGCGGAGGTTCGCGAAGCTGCGCAGCATGAGGCCCGCAGAAGCGAGCAGCATCAGCGCGAGCGCGACCTGTCCGACGACGAGTCCGCGTCGCACCATGCGCTGGCGGCGCGACGACGTGAGGCCTCGCCCACCCTCACGAAGCGTTGCGACGTCCACCGACGTCCGCGCAAGCGGGATCAGGCCGAACACGACGCCCGCCAGCAGCGACAGGCCCAGCGCGACGACGATGGACGACGCACCGAGACCGACGCTCGAGAGACGCGGAATGTCGGTGGGTGCGATCCTGAGCAATACGCCGAGGCCGAGTCGGGCGACCAGTATGCCGGCGAGGCCCGAGGAGAGCGCGAGCAGCAGGCTCTCCGAGAGGAAGTGCACCGCCATCTGCGCGCGATCGGCGCCGAGCGCGGTGCGGATCGCCGAGTCCCGCCGGCGCGCCTCCATGCGCACGAGAAAGAGATTCGCCACGTTCGCGCACGCGATGCACAGCACGACGGCGACGGCGCCAAAGAGGATCCAGAGTGTCTTGGACAGATTGGGTCCGAGCACCTCGTCACGCAGCGGTGTCACGCCGACGCGAAAGTTGTACGCCTTCATGAAACGGGCGGTGTAGGCGGTCGGGAACCTCGAGGTGAAGTCGCCCATCAGTGCGGCGAGGTCGCGCTGCGCCGCTTCGGCCGTCACACCGGGCTTGAGACGGCCAATCCCGGAATACTGATGCGAATTCTGTGGCCTCGCGTTTGGATCCAGGTTCAGCGGCACCCACAGGTCGACGCCGAACGAAGCGAGATCCGACGTGGACCCAAATGGCCCCGGCTTCGGGAGCGTCAGTCCTCGCTCGGCCACGCCGATGATCTCGCGGCCACCGTCGCTGGCCTGCAACATCGTATTGAGCACGGCGCGGTCGCCGCCGAAGTGGCGCTGCCAGTACTCGAAGCTCAGCACGACGACGGGCGCAGCGCCGGGCCGATCGTCTTCGGGGGCGATCAGCCGGCCGAGCTCGGCGTGCGCCTGGAGCGTAGAGAACATCGATGCGGTGATTTCCGCGCTTCGCACCAGCTCCGAGCTCTGCGCGCCGTTGATGACCGTCCCGCCCGTGCGATACCCGCCCAGATCCTCGAGCGTGTGATTCTGCGCCTTGAAATAGAAATACCCGGCCGACGAGAGTCCCCATTTCGACTCACCATTGCCGGGCACGGTGGCTGGATGCAGCACCGAGACGAGGCGATCGGCATGGCGATAAGCGAGCGGACGCAGCACGACGGCGTCGAGCACCGTGTAGATCGCGGTCGTCGCGCCGATGCCGAGTGCGAGCGTGATGAAGACGATCAGCGAAAACGCGGGCGTCCGAAGCAGGACCCGTGCGGCGTGCCGCAGCTCGCGCGAGAGCGTGGAGAGGAACTCCGATCGCGGTTCGTCTGACACGGTGTTGGCCTCGATGTCCGGGTTGCGCGGCGTCTCGAGCTTAGACAACCGAATGCGAGGATTCGGTTGCTATCGCGAGGCTGGAGTTCAACCACGGCTCAGTGGCAGTCCCCCCAGGCACGCGCCATATTCGCAAGCATAGCATGGCTCGACCATCGCCGTGAGACCCGCAGGGAGACATCACTCGCACGCAACGCTTCATCCGCATCACCGCGACCGTCGCACTCCTGCTCGCGACGCTCGACCGATCGCTGGCGGCGCAGAGCCTCCGCGGCGCCGTCCGCGACAGCGCCAGCCATCAGCCGATCGCCGGCGCCGTGGTTATGCTGCTGGATTCGTCCGGCACCGTTCTCAACCGCAACATCTCGGACGAAGGCGGGCAATACCGCATCGCGCTCACGAGCGCGGCGCGATCGGCGCGAGTCGTCCGCATCGGTTTTCAGCCCCGGGCGATTCCGTTGCCATCGCCTGCGGATCGCACTGCACCGTTCGACGTCAGCATGGTTCCCGTCTCCACCATGCTCACTGCCGTTCGCGTCCAGGAGCGATCCGACTGCCCACGCCGACGCGACGACGCAACAACCCTCGGGTTGTGGGAGCAGGCTCGCGCCGGCTTGCTGGCCACCGTGGTGGCTCGCGAGGCCAATCCGGCCAGCATGGAACTGCTGGTCTTCGATCGCCGGCTGGAGCACTTCAGCGACCGCATTACGCACTTTTCCGTGGACCTCCGCACCGCCGACCGCGCCGACAACTCCTTCTTCGCGTCGTTCTCGGCGAAAGCGTTCGTGAACTCGGGATTCGCGACTGACAGCGACGGCACGCAGCTGCTGTTCGGCCCCGACGCCGACGTCCTGCTCGACGAGGCGTTCGCGACTGCGTACTGCTTCCGGCTCGCGGAGCCTTCGCCGGCACGCCCGCGTCAGGTCGGGCTGGCGTTCGCGCCGACGCGGCTCCAACGCGACCGGGTGGACATTGACGGCACGCTCTGGGTCGACACCGCTGCGCGCGCACTGACCGACATCGAGTTTCGATACATCGGCATGCCGCGTTACAGCGATTCGTTCAAGCCGGGCGGCCGCATCTCGTTCCGGCAGATGCCGAACGGAATCGTGCTGGTCGACCGGTGGCAGTTGCGCGGCGTTGGACCCGGCAAGGACACAAGACCCGACGCAGCCGACTCGATCAAGTTGAAGCAATTGGCGCCGATGGAATTCGGCGGCGAGCTTGCGCGCGCCACGTGGCCCCACGGCCTGACCTGGCATGCATCGCTCGCTAGCGTTCGTATCCACGCAGCGACGAGCGCGGGACAGGCCGCCGCCGGCACCGTCATCGCGCTTCGCGAGACGCACTATCGCGGGACCGCGGATGCGAATGGCGACGCCCTGATCGACGATCTCCTGCCCGGGCCCTACTGGCTGCAGATCGCAGATCCCCGTCTGGCCGAGCTTGGGATTGCGATTCCAACGACGACGACATTCGTCGCCGTGCGCGATTCAACTTTTCGCACGACGGTCAGGGTTCCGACCGCCGAGGAGTACGTCACCGGCCGGTGTGTCGACGCGCATCAATGGACCCCCGGCGTGTCCATGCTCATTCTGGGTCGCGTCGTAACTCCCGGCGGCGCGCCCGTGAACAATGCGCGGGTGAGCTACGCGATCAAGCAGGACTTGGTCGACTGGAGTGCGATCAGCGAGTACTACACCACGGGGTCGGACGGCACGTTTCAGGAATGCAGCCGACGCCTCGGCTTCCACAGCACCGTGCGCATTCGTGTTCAGCAGGCGAGACTCGCCGATGTGGATACCGTGGTGACGCTCGCGGCGAAGCTCACGGTCGTGCGCGTTCAGGTGCCGGCAGCTCCGTAGTTCGCCATCGCGTCCCGCTGTCACCGGGCAGGGAGGGATCGGGGGTGTCGCGAAGGCGGGCTTAGCGAGTAGCGAGAGATTCGCGTGCGCAGCACGCGGCTCGAAGCGTTAAACGAGCGGAGCCCACCGCAGCGATACCCCCGAGCCCGACCGTTGCGCGCAGACCGGTCCCGAATCCGAACTCCGATTTGCGGCCCCCGCACACACGGCCATACTTTCCGTGTCGCCTGCAGCGTGAACGCCTTCTCGGGAGCACAACGACGTGGCCGCACGACCCTCTCCGATCACCACCGCGCTCGCCGCCGTCGTCCTCGCGTGCGCGCTGTATCTGGGCTTCGTCCCGATCCGGAGCGGACCCGCGCTCGGCCCGTTCCTCGACCCCGCGCACGGCGTGTGGGCCGTCGCCACGCGCGCCAACCTCCCCGAGAACCAGGCCGCGAAGATTCCCAGCCTCCGAGCCCCCGTCGATGTTCGCTTCGACGACCGCGGAGTCCCGCACGTGTTCGCGACGAATCTCGAAGACGCCTATCGCGCGATCGGCTGGGTGCATGCGCGTGACCGCCTCTTCGAAATGGAGATCCAGACCCGCGCGGTCGCGGGCACACTGAGCGAACTCGTCGGCAAGCGCGCCGTCGAACTCGACCGCGAAGCACGCGCCATGGGACTCGCGTGGGGCGCCGAGCGCACCTACCGCCTCGCCGACTCGAATTCGGCGAGCGCACGCGGGATACGCGCGTACGCCGAGGGTGTGAACGCATACATCGATCAAATGTCCGCGTCGGATCTTCCGCTCGAGTATCGCCTGCTCTCCGCGAAGCCCATGCGCTGGAAGCCACAGTACAGCGCGTATCTCCTCTCGCGGATGGGACTCACGCTCGCATACAGCGACGGCGAGCTGCGTCGCGCCCGGGTCGAGGCCCTGATCGGCAAGCTCGCGACCGACGCGCTCTTTCCCTCGAACTCGCCCATCCAGGAACCGATCCAGCCCAACGGACAGCACGCGCCGCGTTTCGATTTCGCAAAGCTGCCGCCGCCCCAACCAACCGACAGCAGCAAGCTGGCCGTCGCCAACGATCTCGATCGCGCCGCCGCGCGCTTCGCGTCAGCCACGGGAGGCGACGCCGAGTTCGCGCTCGGCAGCAACAACTGGGCAGTCTCACCCAAGCGCACCGCAGCCGGATTTGCCTTGCTCGAAGGTGACCCCCACCTCTCGCTCTCGATGCCGTCCGTGTGGTACGAGGAACATCTCGTCGTTCCCGACACGGTCGATGCGTACGGAGTGGGATTCGTGGGCGCGCCGTTCATCGCGATCGGATTCAATCGTGACGTGGCGTGGACGGAGACGAACACCGCCGCCGACGTGGCCGACTATTACATGGAGACCGTCGACAACGATTCGCACCCTGCGAACTACAAGCTCGACGGCGCGTGGAAGCCGCTCGAGGTGCGCATCGAGACGGTGCGCGACCGCGCCGGCGCCGCGCTCGCGACCGACACCATCTACCA
>PMYN01000110.1 GCA_003171215.1 Gemmatimonadota bacterium
CCGCCGTGAAATTGACGTTGAACTCGTTCGGGAACTGCTTCACCATCACCTTCTCCACGCTCTCGCCAAGCGGCGTGGGGAAGAAACGGCGCTGCTCGAGTTCAGCATAATGCCGCTCGGTGAGCGTCGAGATGATGGACGCGTATGTGGACGGGCGACCGATGCCGAGGCGCTCGAGTTCCTTCACGAGGCTAGCTTCCGAAAAACGCGGCGGCGGCTCGGTGAAATGTTGCGTGGGCTTGATCTCGCGCACCGGGACGTGCTCGCCGGCTTCGATGGCGGGAAGCGCCTGCTCGTCCTCGAGCGCCTTTCCCTCCCCTTCCTCGCGCGCCTCCTTGTAGAGCGAGAGGAACCCCTTGAACTTGATGACCGATCCCGTCGCGCGGAACAGGTACTGATGCTTCGGCGTCTTGATGTTGAAGTCGACGGTCGTCGTGTCGAACACCGCCGGCGCCATCTGGCTCGCCATGAAGCGCTGCCAGATCAGCTGATAGAGCTTGAACTGTTCCGGAGAGAGGTACCGCTGCACGGAATCGGGTGTGCGCGTGGGATCGGTCGGACGGATGCCCTCGTGCGCGTCCTGCGCGTTGCTGTCGCCGGCGACGCCGTAGAACATCGGCGTCTTCGCGAGGAACTCCTCGCTGAATTGCGAGCGCAGGTAGTCGCGCGCCTGCGTCACCGCGCTCTCCGCGATGCGCGTGGAGTCGGTGCGCATGTACGTGATGAGACCAACCTGTCCTTCGGCTTTCCCGAGCTCGATGCCTTCGTAGAGATTCTGCGCGAGACGCATCGTGCGCTTGGAGCCGAAGCCAAGCTTCTTGGCGGCCTCCTGCTGGAGCGTGCTCGTCTTGAACGGCTCCGCCGGATTCTTGCGGCGCTCGCGGCGCTTGATGTCGGTGACGTCGAACGTCTTCAGTCCCGAAACGTCGCCGACGATCGCCTGCGCGCTCGCCTCGTTCGGGATGACGGGCTTGTTGCCGTCCATGTGGTGGAGCTTAGCGGTGAACGCCTGGCTCTCGTGCTCGAGCGCCGCCGCGATGGTCCAGTACTCCGTGGCCGTGAACGCGCGGATCTCGCGCTCGCGTTCCACCAGCATGCGCAGCGCCACGGTCTGTACGCGCCCCGCCGAGAGGCCCTTCTTCACCGTCTTCCAGAGCACGGGGCTCGCCTTGTAGCCGACGAGGCGGTCGAGGACGCGGCGCGCCTGCTGCGCGTCCACTTTTTTCTGATCGATGTGGCCGGCGTTCTCGATGGCGCGCGTCACGGCGTCTTTCGTGATCTCGTGGAAGAGCACGCGCCGGATCGGCGGCGCGGACTTGCCCTTGATCTGGCTCTGCACGTGCCACGCGATCGCCTCACCCTCGCGGTCGGGGTCGGTCGCGATGAAGACGGCGCGCGCGGACTTCGCCGCCGCTTTCAGATCGGCGACAGTCTTTTCCTTGCCCGGGATGGTGACGTACTCGGGCTCGAATCCATCGTCGAGATCGATGCCGAGCGTCTTCGTGGGGAGATCGCGGATGTGTCCGACGGTCGCCTTCACGCTGTAGCCGGAGCCGAGGTACTTGCCGATGGTCTTCGCCTTGGCGGGCGACTCGACGATTACGAGCGCCTTTCCGCTGTGACTCGCGCCACTTTCGGACTCATTGGAGTCTCCGGCCTCGATGTCTTCAACGACTTTCGCCGCTTTCGCGCGCGCCTTCGCGGCGACCGGTTTCTTGGCAGCCGCTTTGGCCTTTACTGCTTTGGGGGCGGCCTTTGCGGCGGCCTTCTTTGCTGGGGATGCTGGGGTCTTCTTCTTGGTTGCCATTTTATTGTAGCCTGCGCTCTCGCGCAGACCGAAAGTAGCCGGCGCTCGCGCGCAGACCGGATCCGATGCGATGGGCCGGAAACCGCCCTGACGGCGACCCCGGCCCGCAGAAGTTCACTCTATAGTTGTAGCTCCAATCACCTGAAGCCTATCCTAGTCCCCCCGTCAAGCCCTCGCAAGCGCAACTATATCGTCGACGACCTGCTGGAACGTCATCTTATCAGTGCTAACCGTATGATCTGATTGCAGATACAGGCTCTCTCGCGCCTCCAGAAGGCGACGGACTTCCCCAATGGGATCGGGACGACCCAGAAGCGGCCTCTCGGCCGCTGCCGGCCCCATGCGGGCCAGAGCCACCTCGGGGCGTACCTTGAGATACATCACGATGGCAGGCGGCCTGAGAAGCTCCAGACAGCCCGGATTGGCGATCCAGCCGGCCCCGGGAGACAGCACCATTCCCCCGGTCTCTCGCAGCTCCTCTGTGAGGGCGCGTTCGAGCTTTCGAAAGTGCGCCTCTCCCTGCGAGCCGAAGATCTCGGTGATGGAAACGTGCTCGCGGCGCGAGATTTCCGCGTCGAAATCGAGCACCTGCCGCACGAGCTTTTCGCCCACGGCGCGAGCGACCGTGGTTTTCCCAGCACCGGGCAGCCCCACCAGGATCAGGTGAGGCCGCGAGGCGTCAGCCTTGGAGACGGGTTGCGATGTGCGAAAGGTAGGCATCGTGGTTGCGGCGCAATTCGGTGAGGGAGTCTCCGCCGAATTTCTCGACGAAGGCGTTGGCGAGCACGAGCGCGGCCATCGCCTCGGCGATGACGCCCATTGCGGGCACGGCGGTGACGTCGCTCCGCTCGGCGGTCGCGGCGGCAGGCGCGGCGGTCTTCGTGTCGATCGTTCCGAGCGGTTTCATGAGCGTACTGATCGGCTTCATCGCGACGCGCATGACGAGCGGCTCGCCGGTCGTCATGCCGCCCTCGAGTCCGCCCGCCCGATTCGTCCTGCGGCGCACGTTGCCGGTGCGCACGCGATCGGGCGCCATTTCGATCTCGTCGTGCACTTCCGAGCCGAGGCGACGCGCGGCCTCGAAGCCCATGCCGATCTCGACGCCTTTCACGGCGGGGATCGAGAGCATGGCGCCCGCGAGCCGGCCGTCGAGCTTGCGATCCCAGCTCACGTGACTGCCGAGCCCGACCGGGAGACCGTCGATGACGACTTCGCAGATACCGCCCAGGGTGTTGCCGTCGGATTTCGCTGCGTCGATGCGCGCGATCATCTTCGCCTCGGCGTCCGGATCGAGTGTCCGCAGCGGCGAGCGGTCGGCGACGATGTCGATGTCCGCCGGAAACGGATCCGGGCGCTCGGCATCGATGCCGCCCAGGTGCACGAGGTGCGAGCCGATGGTGACGCCGAACTGCGCGAGCAGGTTCCTGCAGATGGCGCCGGCAGCGACGCGCGCAGTGGTCTCGCGCGCGGAGGCGCGCTCGAGAATGTCGCGCGCGTCGTCGCGATCGTACTTGAGGAGGCCGGTGAGATCGGCATGGCCCGGGCGCACGCGGGTGACCCGGCGCTTGCGTCCCTCCGCCGCATCCTCGGGGCGCGGCGCGGGGTCCATGATGTCCAGCCAGTTGTTCCAGTCACGATTCGGGATGAGCATCGCGATGGGAGAGCCCAGCGTTTCGCCGGCGCGGACGCCGGAAATGAACTCGACGTGGTCCTGTTCGATCTGCATACGGCGGCCGCGGCCGTAGCCCTGCTGTCGGCGCACGAGCTGCTCGTCGATGTCGGCGGCGAGAAGCGGCAAGCCGGCGGGGCAGCCCTCGAGAATGGAGATGAGGGCTTTGCCGTGGCTTTCTCCTGCGGTCGTGAAACGAATGCTCAAGCGCGTAATCGGTGGTTGGTCATTGGTCGCTGGTACTTGGTCAACTGCCGTCTGCCGCCTGCCGTCTGCCGTCCCGAAACTCCGCGGGCCCGGCGAACTCTCGCCGGGCCCGTCAAAGTTAGCAGGGTATCGCTGTTCTTACGGCTTCTTGGCCGCCGGGCCGATCACCTCGCCTTCGTCGACGATGTGCGGCGTGATGAGGATGAGCAGGTCCTGCTTGGTCTCCTTGCTGTCGCTCTGCGAGAAGAGCTTGCCGATGCCCGGGAGGTTCATCAGGAACGGGATGCCCGTGCGGTTCTTCACGATCTCCGTCTGCGTGAGGCCGCTGATCACGGCGGTCTCGCCGTCGTTCACGAGCACCTGGTTGGTGCTGTTGCGCTTGGCGACGTTCGGACCGGCCACCGTGATGGTCTGCAGGACTTGCTGCTCGGCGTACACGTCCATCAGCACCTGGCGGTTGGCCGTCACGTGCGGCGTGACCCGGAGCGTGATGCCGATGTCCTGCGACTGGATCTGCGGCGCCACGGCCTGGATCTGGCCGGGAATGATCGGCGGCGTGAGCAGGAACTTGATGTTCAGGCCGGCGAACAGCTCGGCCTGCTTGTTGTCCACCGTCGTCACGCTCGGCTCGGCCTGCACGTCGGTGAGCTGCTGCTGGCTCATCGCGTCGAGGAACGACGTCAGGTTGAACCCGCCCAGCGTCATGTTGTAGATGAGCGAGAGCGCGGACGAAGACTGGTACTGGCGCGTCGCGTTCGCCACGCCGGCGAGCCCGTCGCCGGAGAGGTTCACGCGGTAGTTGCCCGGAACCGCTTGTGTGCCGGCCGCGTCGACGAAGCGCGTCACGAGCTGGTTCGAGAAGGTGTTCGCGCTGCCGAGGTCGTAGCTCAAGCCGAGCTGCTCGGTTGCCGTGCGGTCCACCGAAATGATCTTGGCCTTGATCGACACCTGCGGCGTGCGGATGTCGAGGTCGTGGATGTAACTCTCGATGTCGGCGAGGCGCGACGGCGTCTCGGTGACGATCACGGTGTTCGTCTTCTCGTCGAAGCTCGCCGACCCGCGCGCGCTGCACGTGGTCGCTCCGGCAGCTGCAGGCGCGGCGGCGCCACCACCCGCGGAGGCGGCTCCGCCGCCGCATCCTGCGCCCAGCAGCGACTTCACCGTGTTGGCCATCGTCTCGGCTTTCGCGTAGTTCACCGAAATGACGTGCGTGAACAGTGGCTCCACCTTGGCGCGATCCGCGATGTTGGCGTAGCTGTCGACCGTAATGATGCCCGTGGCATCCTCGATCGCGTTGAGCCCTTGCGACTGCAGGATCGAGCGCAGCGCGACGTCCCACGGCTGGTCCTTGATGCTCGCGGTGACCAGGCCGGCGACACCCTTGCCGACGACGATCGTGCGCCCGCTGAACACCGAGAACGAGGTGATGACATCGCGGATCTCGGTGTCCTGAAAGTCCACGCTGATGCGCGGCTCCTGAGACTGCTGCGGCTCCGACGCCTTGGGGGCGGCGGTCCTGGCCGGCGGCTCGCTCTTGGCGGGAGGATCCATCCGTCCTGCCGGCACTGGCGCAGGCTGGGCGGCGGGCGCTGCCGCGACCGACGCGGACGAGGCCGATGCTGTCACCGACATGTCGGACACGACCGCGGCGCGCGCGCCGCCGATGCGCCAGGCGGCAAAGTCGTCGGGCCCGTTCACGGAGACTCTCACGTCGTGTTCACCACGCACCGCCGAATACTCACGCGGACCGTCGAGGTCGAGCACGACGCGCACGATCTCCGGTTTCCACTGCGCCATCCGGACGTTCGTGATGCCGCCGCGCGTGACCTTGTCGTAGAGCCGCGCCGGCATGCCGAGCGTGGCGCCCTTGAGGTCCACGACGATGCGGTGGGGATTCTCGAGCGTGAAGTCGATGATCTCGATCGATGGCCCCTCGACCGCGATGACGACGTCGGCGCGGCCGGATCCGGGCACCACGCTGAGCGCGGTGACCGACCCGGCGGGCGGCAGGTCGCGGCCGATCGCGGCGGCGTCCGCCACGCGATCCGTGAAGGGCACCGAAAGCATTGCCGCGAGTGCGGCCGAACTCCAGACTCGCTTCATTGCGGTCTCCTGGCACCTGTCCGCGGATTGCGGTCGATCAGGAGCGTCTCCTGACGAGCGAACCCGAATTCTTCGATGTTCAACGTGATGCTGTTTTCGGAAATCTTCGTGACCTTCATGCGGCCGAGAAGATCACCGGCCTTCTTGCGGTAGGTCTGGCCGCCGGCCGACGCATCGACCAGAATCGCGACGGAGTTCCGCCCCGATTCGTCGTAGATGATTCCGACGAGGGTCAGGTCGGAGATCATCGGACGCAGTTCGCCCGTTGCCATGAGCGACAGGAACGGATCGCGCCGTCCAGCCGCGTCGTACGAGAACGATTCGCGATAGAATGTCACCGATCCCTTGGAACCGCTCTGCGTGACGCTCCCGCGCTTCTGCGCCGAATCGACGGTCGTCGTGGTCTTCGTCACGGTGGTGGACGACTGCTTGGACGGCGCACCCTTCTGTGCGCCGGACTGCGTCGCAGCCTGCGCCGCGGCGGCGGGCATCGAGGCGGCCCTGGAACCCGGGTCGTTGCCGACTTTCTGCTCGTTGTTGATCTGCGCGCTCGTCTTGTTCGCCTGGCGCTTGGCCGCGTCGATCGGTCCCTTGATCGAAGGCGGCATCTGCGCCGACGCCGGAACGGCGCAGGCGACGAACGCGACTGTGCACATCACGCGGCGCATCATGCCCCGCCTCCATCCGGCTTCTTGGGCGTCGGCGGGCCGGGCGGCGTCGGACCCGGAGGAGCGCCCGCGGGAGGGCCGCCTGCAGCCGCGGCGGCCGCAGCTTTCTCGGCGTTCGGCGATTTCTTGCCTCCGGGCTTCACCCGGGGTGAGGTGCGGACCACGTACGTCTGGATCTCGAACGACGACGCAAGCACTTGCCGGCCGGCGGGCGACGCGACGTTGCCCTGCGGAAGATTCAGCTGGAGGTTGAGCGACGTCACGATGCGATTGAGCGTCCCGATGTTCGTGAGCATCTGCCCGATGTCGTGATACGAGCCGTTCATGCGCATGCGGTAGCGGTACGTGTCGAACAGCTCGCCCTCGATGACCGGTTCGGGCTCGAGGGTGCCGACGTCGAGGCGCGCGCGGCGCGCGGCCGACGACACCTGGTCGATGAGGTTCGAGACTTCGTTCGCGGCCGGCACGAGCGTGCGCATGAGATCGAGGTTCTCGCGCGAGGCGCGTGCCTGTTCGCGAATCTGCTCGACGGTGCCTTTCGCCATCTCGGACTTGGCCTTCTGGTTCATGTCATCGAGCGTGTCGACGTGCGCCGCGAGCTTGTCGATGTCCGTGCTCTTGGGATCGTAGACGAAGTACCAGAAGAGCCCCACGAGAGCAACCGCGAGGATTGTGACGAGCACCATGATCTGGTCGCGCTGTTTCGTCGGGAGGATGGCCATGGTCACCTCACCGCGACGGAGAGCGGGACCCTTCGAATCGCGGACGAATCGGCCTTTTGCAGCTTCATGTCGAGAGTGAACTCGATGGCGTCCTTGTTGCCCGGCTGCACCGTCGTGTTCTCCGTCTTCACGAGGACGACGTTCTCGATCCAGGGCGACGCCTCGAGCTGCGTGATGAAACGCGTGAGCGCCTGGATGTCGATCGTCTGGCCCACGATGCGGAACGAGAGCTGGGTGGCGGCCACGGCGTCGGAATCCGCCCTGGCCTCGAGCTTCGTCTTGTTCTTCGCGTCGCCGGCGCCCAGTCCCGCCTCGACTTCGGGCGAGAGGCTCGGCACGGCGCTCGTCTGCACGAGCGACTTCAGCCAGGTGTACGGCGTGAGCGCGCGACTCACTTCATCGAGGATGTGCGGCCAGATGTATCGCGAGCCGTCGATCGCGCGAATGACGTTGATCTGCCGGATCACCGAGTCGCGCTGTTCTTCGGCGGCGCGGCGCTGCCCGATGACGGCGGCGTAGCGAGTCGAGTCCTGCGTGGACTTCGTCTCATGTTCCGTCAGCGCGTTCATCTTGCTGTTCTGGTACAGGAAGAGCCCGCCCACCGCGAGGAGTGCGAGGACCACGCTCACGACGGCGGCGATCAGGAAGGGATCCCTGATCCGCGCGGCGACATTGCCGAGGACGGCGCCGAAATCGAAGGCAGCCGATCGGCTCCGCTTCTGTTTGCGCGCGCCGGGCAGCAGGTTGATTTCAATCATCTTTCGCGGGTGACCGGCGTTGGTGTGGATTGCACGGTCAGTTGGGCAGGCGCAGGGCCAGTCCGATGGGCAGCATCAGGAGCGGAGCGACTTCGTCAGTGACGAGCGACTCGAGAGCACCGTCACGCACGCGCAGGTTCGTCAGCGGGTTGGCGTGATGGACCTGCAAACGGAGGCGTGTGCCGAGCGCGTCGGAGAGCCCCGGAATGCGGGAGCCGCCGCCGCAGAGGTAGACGGCGCGAAGCGCGCCGGCCGATCGAGACGACGAAGCCAGGAAGGCGGCCGCGCGCTCGATGCCGACGGCGATTTCCTCGCCGCGTCCCTCGATCACCGCGTCGAGATGCGGTGATCGATCATAACCCTGGATCAACGCGGCCGCGTCCTCGGGACTCAGGCCGCGCTCGCGCTGAAGGTCCTCGCGAAAACGGCGCGTGCCCACGGTGATGTCGCGCGTGAGGATCGGCACGCCTTCGTCGAGGATGTTGATGTTCGTCACTTCATGCCCGATGTTGACGAGCGCGACGACGCCGGTCATGGCGTCGGGGTAGTTGACCTCGAAGGCGTTGTGGAGCGCGAAGGCGTCGACGTCGACGATGGCCGGCGTGAGGCCGGCCTCCGAGAGCACGCGCAGCTTTGCTTCCACCAGCTCGCGCTTGGCCGCGACGAGCAGGACGTTCATCTCCATCCCCTCACCGTCCGGATCGAGGATCTGAAAGTCGAGCTCGACCGACTCCATGTCGAAGGGCACGTGCTGCTCCGCTTCCCATCGCATCAGCTCACGCGCCTGCTGCTCCTTCACGCGCTCGATTTGAATCTTCTTGATGATCACGTCGCGGCCGCCGACGGCCGTGACGACCTCGCGGGTGGTGACACCCGCGGCNNGCGACCTTGACCAGTTCGGGCTCGGGCTTGGAATGGTCGATCACGGCCACCTTGATGAGGCCGGAACCGATGTCGAGACCCACCGTGGTCTTTTTGCGACCAAATAGTGCCATTAGCTGTCGCCGATCCGTGAGGTCTGATGTTGGCTTGCGACGCGCACCACCCGCTCGAGCCTCGATGGCACGAACGGACGGCCTGTCACCAAGACACGAATGGCGGGCGCGAGAGGTAACAGTTGGCCCGGAATGGACCTACGGTAGCTGGGCCCACCACCAGCCCGGAAGGCGCCGGTACCGCAGGCTCCCGGGGGATCCCGACGAGTCCGGGACGATGCGGACGAATCCGAGGTTTGCGGCGTCTCCGCGGGCCCCGCCGGACCAAACCCGGGCACTGGCGGTCACCCGGAGCATCCCGTTTCCAAGCGACTGGAGCGTGACACGCGTGGTGTCGGCGCCGGCCGTGCTGGAACCGGACGCGAAGAAGCCACGCGGCCTGGCGAGCAGCGCGCTGTCCGGATGCGAGGCGAGGAAGTCGGAAAGCGCCGTGCCGGCGGCCGCCTGCGCCCGCGCACCGGCGACGTCGCCCCGGGCGATGCGCAACTCCTGCACGGCGCCCTCGAGCAGGAGCGCCACGAACAAGGCCATCGTCATGAGCATGAACAGGGCGAGCGGCAGCACGAATCCCCGGCGCGCGAAGCTTCCCGGTGCGGTCACGGGACCCCTGGGCTCCGGTTTCGAAGCGTGACGCGCAGAAGGGCCGACTCTCCTGGCGCCCCCGCCGATTCTGATGAGAGTGTCCGCAAGAACGCTTCGATGCGGGACTCGCTCGCGACGTTCGTGAACACCAGGCCGGAATCCGACGGCGCGGCAAACGGACCCGCCACCGGCTGCGCGACGCCGCACGACGAGCCGGTGCACCGCCGATACGAAAGCGACCAGCTGCCGTCCGCAGCGCGAGTGAGCGCGTACCGGCCGCTCCGCAGCACGCGTACCGGAGTGCCGACCGCGGCGGATGCAGGATCCAGCGATGATTGGAGCACCACGCGCATGACCGGGCGGCGCGCGGCGCTGTCCGCGGCCGAGAGCAGCCCACTCGACGGCTTGCAGCCCGCGCCGTCGGTGCGCGGGGAGGCGGCATCGACGACGGCCGTTCGCCACAGGCCGCCGTTCGCCGTGTCGAACACGGCGACGACATCACCGGTTTCCGGCGAGGCTCTCCACGACGAGTACGGGAGGCCGCCGGCCGCGACGTCAGGCGGGAGCACGAGAACGGTACCCGATGTGACACACACCACCGAGACGCCCACCATGCCGAGAAAATCCACGGCGGTATCGCCGCGAACGCGGATGGAATCCGAGGCGGCGGCGCGCAGTTCGGACGCGAGCACCGACTCGGCCTCGCGCAGCGTGCGTCGCGCGTCCGATGCGGCACGCGAGCGGCGCATATGGCGCTCGGCGCCCGCGAGCGCTGAAACAGCGGCGGCCGACACGATCGCCGACAGGGTGAGCGCGACGATCATTTCCGCCAGGCCGGCGCCGCGCCGCGCGCTCAGTCGGGGCATGCGATGCGCGCCTCGATGACGAGCGGTGCGGCGGACCGGCGGAGCAGGAGCGAGTCCGTGAGAGACCAGGCGACCTGCGACGACGAGGCGCGCCAGCGCTCCAATCCCCACACGGACGCGCTCCTGCCGGATGCCTCCGACGAACAGGGGAGCGCCGCGAGCAACTCGAGCCGCTCGCGCGCGCGATCGGCCGCGAACGCCTGCGCGGCAGCCAGGTCGCGCAGGCGCCGGTCGCCGGTGAGCGCGCCGGCGAGACCCGCGGCGGCAACGCCCATCAAGACGAGCGCGACGAGCAGTTCGATGATCGTGAATGCGCGGCGTGCGCAGCGTGCGCGGTGTAGATGCATGCCGCACAACGTGCGGGTTCGCGGCTTCGGAAGCATCACCGCCGCAGTGCGCGGCGAAGCGAATCAGCGCGGCAGTCGTTCGTCGCTCGAGTGCACGGGGAGCACGATGTGAAAGGCCGCGCCGCCCTCGCGGGAACGCTGGACCCACACGAGCCCGCCGATCGTGTTCACGATGCCGCGCACGATCGCGAGACCGAGGCCGGTGCCGTGCTCGGGCGCCTTGGTGGTCACGAACGGCTCGAAGATGCGCTCCTCGTGTCCCTGCTCTACGCCGTGGCCGCTGTCGGCGACTACGATTTTCACCACCTGCGCCATCTCGTTCGACGCGAGCCAGCGCTCCAGCCGTTCATCGCGCCGGAAGGGAACGGCCGCCGGATCGTCCCCCGCGCGGCGAAGCGAGCCGTCGATGAGCGTCGTGCGCGGCAGCCGCCTGGTCCAGAGGGCGAGCCGTCCGCCCGCCGGCATGGCGTCCACGGCGTTGAGGAGGAGATTCGCGAACGTCTGTTCGAGCTCGAGGGCCGTGCCCTTCACGGGGAGTTCGGCGGTGTCGAGGCGCTCGTCGATCGAGATGCGGCGGAGCACGCCCTGCTCGCCGAGGAAGCGCAGCGTGTCGCGCAGGGCGGCGTTGACGTCGGCCCCGAGCGTGCCCGCCTCCCTGGGACGCGCGTAGTCGACCAGGCCGTCCATCATGCGCTGGATGCGCGAGACCTCGCGCTGCAGGGACTGCATCGTGGGCCGCAGCTCGGGCGCGACCTTGTCCTCGAGCAAGTGCGCGTAGTTCGTGATCGCGCAGAGCGGGTTTCCGACCTCGTGCGCGAGGCCGGCGGCGGCGCGTCCCGCACTCGCGAGCCGCTGGACCGCGTCGCTCTCGGCGCGCGCGGCCTCGAGCCGCGACTGGAGCGCCGCCATCTTCCTGGCGGACGCACGCCGCGCGACCAGGCCGACGACCAGGCCGACGACCAGCCAGCCGATCAGCGTGCCCGAGAAAATCGCGATGGCCGAGAACGGAATCATCGATCAATCATAGCGGGTGAAAGATGACGCGGGCCGGGCGAAATCGCCCGGCCCGCGCCACACCAGAGAGCTATGCCGAAAAGCTTACTGGCAAACCGGATCGCCTTCGTCCGTCGAACCGCCGCCGAGCTGGATCTGGCAGGTCTTTGCCGTCGACATGCTCGTCGCGGTCGCCGACCAGCCGGTGTTCGTCACGCTGCCCAGCGTCACCGTGATGCCGCTCGACGCCTTGTAGTTCGTGCCGAGGTTCGTCGTGCTCTGCGCGTACGTGCTGTTGTTGTCCGAGAAGTAGGCTTCCTGCGCGGTGATCAGGTTGCGGAGGTCCGACTTCATCGAGGCGACGTACGCCTTTTCCTTCGTGTTCGCGAACTTCGGGATCGCGATCGCGGCAAGAATGCCGATGATGACGACGACGATCAGCAGTTCGATCAGGGTGAAGCCCTTCTTGTTGGACATCATATTGTAGTGCTCCAGCGTGAGAAGTGTGGGTCGATGCGCTCGAAGCTTTGACCCTATCGAGCATGACCTTCAAGCAACCAGGGTCGGGCTGCATCGCCCTCGCTTTTCTCCCAACACACGCCGGGTTCGACACCGCCGAACCCGCCATTACGTGCGACTGCAGACTACTGGCAGATCGGATCGCCCTCGTTCGTCGAACCACCACCGAGCGTGATCGTGCAGGTCTTCGCCGTCGACACGCTCGTCGCGGTCGCCGCCCAACCCGTGTTCGTCACGCTGCCCAGCGTCACCGTGATGCCGCTCGACGCCTTGTAGTTCGTGCCGAGGTTCGTCGTGCTCTGCGCGTACGTGCTGTTGTTGTCCGAGAAGTAGGCTTCCTGCGCGGTGATCAGGTTGCGGAGGTCCGACTTCATCGAGGCGACGTACGCCTTTTCCTTCGTGTTCGCGAACTTCGGGATCGCGATCGCGGCAAGAATGCCGATGATGACGACGACGATCAGCAGTTCGATCAGGGTGAAGCCCTTCTTGTTGGACATCATGATGTGTCTGCTCCGGGGTGAAAGTTCAATCGTTGTTGACCACTTACTGACCACTTACTGACCACATACTGACCGCTTACTGACCGCTTACTGACAGACCGGATCGCCTTCGTCCGTCGAACCGCCGCCGAGCTGGATCTGGCAGGTCTTCGCCGTCGACACGCTCGTCGCCGTCGCTCTCCAGCCGGTGTTCGTCACGCTGCCCAGCGTCACCGTGATGCCGCTCGACGCCTTGTAGTTCGTGCCGAGGTTCGTCGTGCTCTGCGCGTACGTGCTGTTGTTGTCGGAGAAGTAGGCTTCCTGCGCGGTGATGAGATTGCGCAGGTCCGACTTCATCGAGGCGACGTACGCCTTTTCCTTCGTGTTCGCGAACTTCGGGATCGCGATCGCGGCAAGAATGCCGATGATGACGACGACGATCAGAAGCTCGATGAGGGTGAAGCCCTTCTGGTTTCGCGGCATCGCGTTACTCCTTGGCGGTTATGGGAAGGTCGAGACTATTCGAATCGGCGGGATGGACCCCGGTTGCCCGGACGACACGGACTAGTGCAAACGCCTTGCCAGAGTTTCTGGAATGCCCTTAACGCAAGGGAAGGAACGATTTAGGTACGGCATGCGTCACCGCCTTGGGAGCGGTCGGACGGTGGAGTGCGGGACTGGTTGCAGATTGCGGGGTGAGGTCAGGACGACCGATTCGGGCAGGTTGTCCGGAACCGCCGCGCCTCAGGGCTTTCGAGTCCGGTGCTGGCCGGTCCACTGGTTTATGCCGCCCCCGGAGTCCGTCGCGACCAGCGCGCTGTCGGCGATCTCGGCGGTGAACCTGAAGGCGCGCGGCGAGTAGCCCTCGGATCGAGCCAGCAGTGCCGTGAGCCGTGCCTTTCGGAACTGTGCGAGTTCCAGATAGCACGCGACGAGCCCGATGCGCGCGAGCGGGAGTGCCGGCTCGATTGCGAGCGCCTTCAGATAGAGCGGGACCGCCGCGTCGCAGTGATGCAGCTCGCGATACTTGTGCGCGAGGTCCACGCGGACGGCGTAGTAGTCCGGCATCAGCCTGATCGCGATGAGCCACTGGATTTCAGCGTCGCGCGCATGGCGCTCCTCGAACAGCATTCCGCCGTACACATAGTGCGCCTTGAAGCTGAGCGGCGCGTCGGCGACGAGCGTGTTGAACACGGTATCGCTGTCCTTCCAGCTGTAGGTGCGCTCCACGCTCCGGCCGATGCCGAGCGTCAGCAGGAGCGCGAACGCGCCCGCCGCGGCGATGCGCACGATGCGCGTCTGCGTATTCACGCGCTCGATCACCCACGGCACCAGCATGCCGGCCGCGAGCACGACGCCCACGCTCGGCACCAGCAGCGTCCGCTCCGCGATGAGAATCCCGCTCGGAATGAGGATGTTGGCCACGGGCGAGATCGCGATCACGAACCATGCGATCCCGAAGGCCACCACGGGGGTCCGGCGCCACGAAACGACCATGAGGATGGCGACGCACAGCAGCAGCACCGCGCCGGGAATCAGTCCCGCGTGCCAGCCGCTGTACCCGGGAACCATCTGCGGGGAGTAATCGGCCGAGAGATGATCGGGCCACACGAGGAGCCGCCCGAACTCGGGCACCAGGCCGAGCATCAGCATGGAGCGCTGACCCATCGAGAGATGGCTCAGCGCAGGGTGCTCCGTGTCGCCGCCGACCTCGCCCGTCACCCTGGTCCGCACCCAGAGGAACGCCACGGCGAACAGCGTCATCCACACGAGCAGCGTGAACAGCTGGTCCGCGCGCTCGCGCCACGGGCGCGTGTCGCGCACCAGGAACAGCTCGGCAATCACGAGCAGCGCGGGAAGGACGATGGCGTTTTCCTTGATCAGCATCCCGACGACGTACAGCGCGACGATCGCGATGGCGGACCGGCGCGGGATCGTCACGCCGCCCTGACGCTCGCGAACGTAGATCAGCACGGCGCTCAGCAGGACAAGGCCGGTCCAGACCTCGGCCTGGCCGACCACGTTGGCGACGGCTTCGACGTGAACCGGATGCACGGCAAAGAGTGCCGCCGCGACCCATGCCCCGCTGCGCGGCAGGCACTGCAGTCCCAGCAGCAGCACCAGCACCGAATCCACGACGTAGAGCGACACGTTCACGAAATGGTACAGGAACGGCGCGCCGCCGCCGAACACCCACTGCGCGGCGTAGATCAGGATCGTGAGCGGGCGATACAGGGAGGCGCCGCGGCTCGTCGGCCAGTACGTGGAGCCGAACAGCTCCCACGGCCTGTTCAGCGAGTGCGCGTTCGCATTCTGCACGATGATCCAGCGGTCGTCGTACGCGAATCCGTTGTGGAGTCCTACGCCGGACGCGAGCAGCGCGAGCGCGGCGATGGAGAGGCCGAGCCACATCCAGCCCCGCGGATCGTCGGCGCCGACGTCGTACGGCCGTGACGCGACGCTCACGCGAGCAGGTTGAACCGGAGGATGTGCACGATGGCGGCGACGCCGTCCTTCCAGCCGATCTTCTTGCCCTCGGCGTAGGTGCGGCCGGAGTACGAGATGGGCACCTCGAAGATGCGGACCTTCGCGCGCGAGAGGCGCGCGGTGATCTCGGGTTCGAATCCGAACCGGTCGGACGTGAGGTGCAGGGCGCGCGCGACCTCGCCGCGAATCGCCTTGTAGCACGTCTCCATGTCGGTGAGGTTCAGGTTCGTGAGCATGTTGCTGAACGTCGTGAGGCACAGGTTGCCGACGGAGTGCCAGAAGTAGAGCACGCGATGCGGTCCGCCGAGGAAGCGCGAGCCGAACACCGCGTCCGCGCGGCCGTCGAGGATCGGCTCGAGCAGGGCGGGCCAGTCGGCGGGGTCGTACTCGAGGTCGGCGTCCTGCACGATCACGACGTTGCCGGTGCTCGCGGCGAGCGCGGTGCGGATCGCCGCGCCCTTGCCACGGTTGAGATCGTGGAAGATCAGCTTGTCGATCCGGCCCGCGTCCTTCATCCGCTGGAGCAGCTCGCGCGTGCCGTCGGTGGAGAAGTCGTCCACGCAGATGATTTCCTTGCGGACCGGCACCGCGTGCACCTGGTCGAGGATCAGCTCGATGGTGGCGCGCTCGTTGTACACCGGGATGAGCACCGAGAGCACGAGCGCCGATGGAGCCATCGGCGTCCTGCCGCGCAGGCGCGGGAGGGCGTCGATCGCGTTCGTCGGGGTCAAACGGGCGGGTGAAGTCATACCAAAAGAGCGGGGAGCGGGGAGCCGGGAGTGGGGAGCGCGATGCGGAATGCGGGTCTCTTTTACGGTGACGTGGGAACGTACAGCAGGACGCCGGACGGCGAGACACCGCTGAAGCGGATCCGCGGCGTGGCCGCGTGCGCGAGCAGGCTCGCCGCCTGGAGCGCCTCGCTGCTACCGACGAGCAGGAAGCGCGGATGGTAAGCGTCGAGGATGTCCGAGAGCTGCGCGGCCGCCTCCTGGGGAGTCCGCTGGCGAAGATAATTCGCGGCCATCAGCGGCAGAAGCGGGATCGCGGGACGGCCGGTATAGAGGCTCACGAGCGCGTCGAACTCGCTGGCGACCAGGCCCGCGGGGAGCTGGGCCGCGGTCTCCGATGCGGCGATCGCGAGTTTCGTGTTCGCGCGAGCGGGACCCTCCCAGGCGCGCGAGCCGTACATGCCGACGTTGAATCGCACGAAAAGGAGCGCGCACACGCTCAGCGCCGCGAGCATGACGCCGCGCGCGGCACGGGTCCGGTTCGACGCCGTGCCCCACTTCACGATATCCGACGCGCCACACGCGACGCCGGTGAGCAGGAGTGGCCACACGGGCCAGAGAAAACGGTCGGGAGTGCCCGGCCAGACCAGCACGACGAGGAGATAGGCCGCGGTCGACGCGACGCTCACCGGCGCGCGGTGGGCGAGCCGCGCCGTGCCGATCGCGAGCGCCACGAGGAGCGGCACGGCGACGGCCGCCCCCAGCGCACCGCTCACGCCGAACAGATCGAGCAGGATCGCAAAGCCCTTCAGGTTGGCTTGGGCGACGCGCGCAATGAATCCGGCGCCTTCGCTGCGAACGGCGGCGCCGACCCAGGCTCCGTAGGTGCCGTAGTCGCCGCTGAGGATCGGCGGGATCTCACCGCCGTGCCGCATCGTCCACAGCTGCCACGGCACGACGAACACCGAGATCCCCGCCATCGAGAGCGCGAACGCCCGCCATTGCCTGCGCATGAGGAGCGCGATGGCGAGACCGACGCCCAGCGCGATGCCGAGCGTGCGAACCATCGTGACCGCGCCGATCGCGAGGCCCGCGGCAAACGCGATCCTCGCCAGCGGGATCCCGGCATCCTCCGCGGATCCGGGCCGCCGAACCGCACACTCAGACACGATCAGCGCGCCAAGCAGGGCCGCAATGAAGAACGGCTCGGAGAAGAGCACGCCGTCGAGAAAGAGGACCGGCACGGAGCCGGCGAATGCGAGCGCCACACAGGAGGCGGCCCACGGCGCGAGCCCGGCGCGATTGCGTGCGAACACGTATGCCGCCAGTGCCGCGAGCGCGAGCATCAGTGCGTTCAGCAGCTTGAAGAGCGTCACGCTGGCGGGGAACGCGGGCGCGATCTTCCACAGCCCGGCCAGCACGAGCGGAAACGCGGGAGGAAAATGCGTGCCCGCCGGCGAGCCGGGAACGAACACGAAACGATAGCCTGTGCCTTCTGCGATCGAGCGCGCGAGCAGCAAGTATCGCGCATCATCGTGGAACGCGCCGATCGGAAGAGGGTTCATCGCGAACACGCCAAGCGCGAGCGCGACCGCGACGGTGACGACCGCGGGCCAGCCGATGGCCGGGCGGTTCACCGCGCGAGCACCACGCGATAGGCGGCGCCGCCGCCGGGAAGCGCGATGATCCACTCGAGCTTCGGCGTGCCGCTCCGCCCGTCGAGCATCGGCGCGGCGTCGCGCTCGCCGGCCGCCGCCGAGAAGACGGCGTACGCCGGCTTTCCAGCGGCGATGAGCGCACGCAGGTCGGACGCCGCACGCTCGAGCGGCGTGCCGGCGAAGTACTCGTCGGGCGAAAGAATGTGCACGGGAACGACCGTGCGGCCCGTGTGCAGGTAGATGAACGGTTCGCCGTCGACGGCGACCACGTCGTCCGGCTTCGTGTTCGCGTTGATCCAGTCGGCGACCGGCAGGAGCGCGTCGGCATTGTTGCGCGCGGCGCCATCCCACCAGTGGCGTGAGGCCCCGCGAAGCGAATACCCTGCGTGCCCACCGAGCGCGAACACTCCGATGGCGCATGCGAACGCGCTCGTCACGCGCACGCTCGGCACCGCGCCGTGGTGCGCGCCGATGCGCCAGCATTCGACGGCGCCGCTTGCGAGCAGCATGCCGAGCAACGGCCAGATCGCCCACATGAAGCGGTCCGGCGCGTACGGCCACGCGAAGACGAGCGCAAAGTAGAAGAGCATGAACAGCAGCGCCGTCGTCGCACGACGGCGCGCGCGGATCACCGCGATGGCGGCCACCACCAGCACGAGTGTCACGAGGAGCGGCCGGATCTCACGGGGGCCGAACGGGAACATCGAGACGCCGAGCGATCGCATGACCGCCAACAGGTTCATGCGCGCCATGATCAGGACGAATCCAGCGCCGCGTTCGCGGTACATGCCCAGCACCCAATCGAGATACGGACCATACGATCCGCGGAACGGCGCGGCGAGGTCGTGCGCGTGCAGGGTGACCCAGAGCTGCCACGGGGCGAGCACTGCGAACGCACCGGCCGCGGCGACCACCGCCTCGCGCCGCCGGCGCGCGAGGAGCAGGGCGAAGACCAAGGCGGGCAGGAGCGTGAGTCCGGCGCTTCGCACCAGCGCGAGGATGCCGGCGGCGACGCCGGCCTCGAGCGCGGGGCGCCAACCGCCGCGATCCGCGGCGCGATCGGCGAGCGCGAGCGCGACCAGCAGCACCACGAAAAAGAGCGGCTCCGAAAAGAGCACACCCGCGACCACGATCACCGGCAGCGCTGCCGCGAACACGACGGCCGCCGCCGCCGCGACGAGAGGAGGAACGCGGAGCCGGCTCACGCCGTACCGGCACGCGAGCGCAGCACCGGCCGCGAGCAGCAGCGGGTTCACGAGCTTGAGGGGCACGACGTTGTCTGGAAACGACGGGCTCAATCGCCAGACGACGGCGAGCACGGCAGGCCATCCCGGCGGGAAGTGCACCGCGGGCGGCGCGCCGGGCAAATGCAGGAAGCGATAGCCCGCTCCGGTCGCGAGCGACTTCGCGCCGATGAGATACACGCCGTCGTCCCAGAACACTCCGACGGGGACCGCGGTGATCGCCGCGAGCGCGATGGCACCCACGATCGCGCCCGCCGCGAGCGGATACCAGGTCGCGCCCCGCGAGCGGCGCGGTCCGTCAATCACGCCTCGACACCAAATCGCGACAGTTTGCGATGCAGCGTGGACGGATCGATCCCGAGCACCTCGGCCGCGCGCGTCTTGTTGCCCTGCTCGCTCTCCAGCACCCACATGATGTAGGCCCGTTCGATCGTTTCCATCGTGGGGTTCGTGGCCGTCCGGTCGGACACGAGCGGCTCGGCGCGCCGCTCCGCGATCTTCTCCGGCAGCCCGTCGACGGCGATGACCTCGCCCTCGGTGAGGATCACGGCGCGCTCGATCGCATTCTCCAGCTCGCGCACGTTGCCGGGCCAGGAGTACGACTGCAGGATCTCCATCGCGGAATCGCTGATGTGCTTCTGCGGCTCGCCGCGCTGCTCCGCGTGGCGCGCGAGGAAGGTCTCGGCGAGGAGCGGGATGTCGTCCGCGCGCTGGCGCAGCGGCGGGAGGTGCAGGGCGATGACGTTGAGACGGTAGAACAGGTCGCGGCGGAAGTTGCCGCGCTTGATCTCCTCCTCGAGGTCGCGATTGGTGGCCGCGAGGATGCGCGTGTCGATGGGAATCGCGTCCGTCGCGCCCACGGGAATGACTTCGCGGTGCTGCAGGACGCGGAGCAGTTTCACCTGGGTGGCCGGCGTCGTCTCGCCGATTTCGTCGAGGAAGAACGTTCCGCCGGCCGCGGCGGTGAAGAGCCCGGACTTGTCGCGCACGGCGCCGGTGAACGATCCCTTCACGTGCCCGAACAACTCGCTCTCGAGCAGTCCCTCCGGAAGGGCTCCGCAGTTGATCGAGAGGAACGGGCCATCGGTGCGATGCGAGAGGTCGTGGATGTAGCGCGCGACGACTTCCTTGCCCGTCCCCGACTCGCCCATGAGCAGCACCGTGCTCTCGGTCGGGGCGACGGCCTCCGCGAGCCGCAGCACCTCGAGCCACTTGCGATTGGTGCCGATCGGTGCGCCGGCCGCGCTGCGATCGCGGCGGCGGATCTCCTTCTTGAGCGTCGTGTTCTCGACGCGCAGCATGCGGTGCTCCGCGGCGCGCCGGAGGATCGCGACGAGTTCGTCGTTGCGGAACGGCTTCTGGATGTAATAGAACGCGCCCTCGTTCACGGCCTGCATCGCGGACTGGAGCGTGGCCTGCGCGGTCATGAGGATCACGGGCGTGTCCGGATCGTGCGCGCGCGCGGCCGAGAGAATGTCGACGCCGCCCACCTGCGGCATGCGCACGTCGGTCAGCACGATGTCCGGCGAGAGCTGCGGAATCTTCTCGAGGCCCGCCTTGCCGCCGAGCGCGACATGCGGCGAGAACCCTTCATTGCGCAGGAGAATCTCGAGCGTCTCGAGAATTCCCGATTCGTCGTCGACGACGAGCACCGTGGGCTTGTCCCGGGTGGGCGTCAGGCTTGGGTCGCGGTCGGTCACGTCGTTGCTCCGTCCAGGGGTTCCGCGCGCGGCAGCAGCACGGTGAAGCGCGTGCCGTGTTCGTTCGTGTCCACGAGCGTCACGCCGCGGTGCGCCTCGATCGCGCGATGCGCGATGGCGAGTCCGAGTCCGCTGCCGCCCGTCTTGGTGGTGGTGAACGGCTCGAACAGCCGGTCCTGCACGTGCGCCGGGATCCCCGGTCCTTCGTCGATCACCTGCACCGCCACCGCGCCGTGCGGAAAGGGCACACCGCGCGGAAGCTGGTCGGGCGTGGCGATCCCCGCGACGAGCCGCACGCGTTCGTTCGGACGGCTCACTTGCACCGCGTTCAGCACCAGGTTGAACACCGCGCGGTGGAGGAGGTCGTCGTCGCCGAACACCATGAGCGGCACCGGCTGGACGTCGACCTCGAGCTTCACCGAGTCGGTGCGCGCCGGATGCGTGCCGACGAGCGTCGCGGCGCCGCGGACGACCGCGGCGACGTCCACTGGCTCGCGACGCGTGACCCGCACGCGGGCGAAATCGAGGAACTCGGAGAGCAGGCGTGAGAGACGATCGGACTCGCGCACGATGAGGTTGCCGAGCGTGCGCTCATCGTTCGTCGCCACCGGCCGCGCCGAAAGCTGCTCGACAGCACTCCGAATGGATGCGAGCGGATTCTTGATTTCGTGCGCGAGCGACGCCGAGAGTTCGGCCACGGCCTCGAGCCGCTGCGCGCGCAGGTTCAGCTGCTCGAGGCGCTTCTGGTCGGAAATGTCCTGGAAGATCGCGGTCGTGCTCGGGCCGACGTTGGCGTCGACTCCGACGGCGGATGTCGTCGTGACCCCGAAGGAGAATGTGCGGTCGGGACGGATGATCTCTCCCTCGGCGCGCAAAGAGTTCATGTGATCCCGCACCGCGTGGTCGAACGAATCCGCGAGGACCGGTGAAACCGCCCGAACCACCGAGACGATGGGCAAGCCGATGAGCGGCTCGAGGTCGATCCCGAGCAGTTCGCTCGCACTCGGATTGGCGAAGAGCAGCGTGCCCTCGTCGTCCACGGTGACGATTCCACTCTTGATGTTCGCGAGGATGTCCTTCTCTCGCAGCCGGACGCGGGTGAGCTCGGCGACGAGCTGCTGGCGCCCCTGCCCGGCCTGCTGGAGCCGCGCGCTGATGTACACCGTGCTGAGCGCGACGACCGAGAATACGGACAACTGCAGCGATGTTGCGTTGCTGAACCCGCTGACGATGATCGCGTCGAACGCGTAGATGACCAGTCCCAGCGCGGCGATGAGCAGCGCGCCGCCGATCGGCAGCATCAGCGCGGCCGCCGCATTCACGAGAATGTAGAGTGCGGCGAACTGGGCACCCGTGTTCGCACTACTCGTGACGTGCACGACGGCGGTCACGACGAGGAGATCAAAAATCAGCTGACCGTAGAGAAACCCTTTCGTGAGCGGCTTTCGATTAACTTCCGTCCAGAGGAACGAAGCGGCGGTAAAAAAGATCGCGCCAACCAGTGTCCAGGTCGCGACGAACGTCCTGAAGGCCTCGGCCTGGAACCAGTTGAACGACGCCGCAATGAAAATCGACGACGCGATCGACAAGCGGCCGATGTACATCCATCGGATCAGCCGGCGGGGATCGAGGACGACGAGGTATAAATTGTCGACCTGCGGTGACGATGGGCGCACGGCTACCTCGAGAGGCGTTGCAAAACGCGTTACCCGCATCATCGCCCTTCACGTTGCATAATGCAAGAGAGGAGCATGGAAACTGAGGCCGACGAGCTGGTGATCGATAAACTGCTTGCGATACCGCGCTCTGAACTTGCCGTGCGCGCATCGCGCAGCGGCGGACCCGGCGGGCAGCACGTGAATACGTCGTCGACCCGAGTCGAAGTGGTCTGGAACGTCCGCGCCTCGTCAGTCTTGTTCGACGATCAGCGCGCCTTGATAATGAACGCGCTGCGCACGCGGCTCTCCGCCGCCGGCGACCTCCGCGTGGTGGCGAGCGACACGCGCAGTCAGCGGCGAAATCGTACCCTTGCCGAGCAACGCCTCGCCGAAATCGTCCGCCGCGCCCTGATCGTCAAGAAGGCGCGAAGGAAGACCCGGCCCACGCGAAGCGCGGTCGAGCGGCGGCTCGCCGAGAAGAAGCTGCAGTCCCGGCGCAAGAACGATCGCCGGGACAAGGGAGAGGACTAGAAGGCCGGCGGCTCGCCGAACGGATCGCCCGGCGGCGCGCGCAGCGCCGGCGTCGGCGCCGGCAGCTCGCGGCGCTCGATCCATCGCGTGAAGTCCCCGGCGATCGCGTGCCAGTGTGCGCGCACCTCGTCCATCCCTGGAGCAGCCGCATTTGCGGCTGCCTTCACGCGCAGCTGGGTGATCTTGAACTCCGCCATCGCGCGAACTTCGGGCGCGGCGTCCTTGTCGGCGGCCAGCATGAGCAGCCGGTCGGCCAGCGCGCGCTGCGTGGTCCGCTGCAGCGCGGCGAGCTTGGCGCCCGGCTGTGCGGCCCCGCCCCACGTCGCGGCGACGAGCTTGTCGATCGTCTCGGCGAGCGTGAGCGGGTTTGCACCGCGTGACGCGAACTGCACGAGTCGCGCCGCGCGCTCGCGCTGGAGGATGCCGTCGATGATCATCTGCGAGAGCGTGCGCGCCGCACCCAGCTCGTCGAACACGGGCGTGGTGTGAGAACCGAGCAGCTCGACGTTCCCGAAATCGAATCGCGGCGGGAAGAGCACGAGCACCGTGTCGGGAATCGCGAGTTCCTTCGGGTCGAGCTCCGCGATGAGCGAGGCCAGTGCCTCGCGCTGGCGCGCGCCGCCGATCGGTCGCGTCGCCTGCTGTCCGTCGCCCTTGAGCGGGTTCGCGTATTCCATGCCGCCGATCGTCTTCGTGACCGAGTTGATCGCGAAGCGGTGGAAGAAGTAGAGCAGCGGGAACCGATCCTGGAGCAGCGCGAGCGGATCGCCGTCGCGAACGTTTCGCAGGCCGAAGCGCGACATCGCGAGACGCCGCACGTCGGTTTGGTGCTTGAGGAAATCGCCGGGCGTCGCCGCGTCGTCCCAGAGATTCGTGCGCGGATCCGCGGCGTTATCCGGGCGCGCGTCCGCATCGCTCAGGTACAGGTATCCCTTCCTGAGACCGTCGGCCATGATGGCCTTGAGCGAATCGGCCTCGTGCTCGGGCGGGAAAATTCCGTAGCCCCAGTGGATCGCCCAGACATCGTAGGCACCCGGGCCGACGCCATACGCCTGGCTCAGGTCGATCTGCCCGTTCGTGAGGAGCACGCGCGGCGCCGGATAGTCCATCACCGACGCGCGGTCGTACGTGCTCGCGATGTAGTTGTGGCCGAGGCCGAGCGTGTGGCCGACTTCGTGCGCGCTCACCTGGCGGACGCGTGCGAGGACGAAGGCCGTGTCGGCCGGCGAGGCGTCGGCGCCCATGAGGGCCGCGTAGATGTTGTAGTCGGTGCGCGCGCGATGCGAATCGAGGCGCGCCATTCCCTTCAGCATCTCGCCCGTCCGCGGATCGCTCAGCGCTCCTCCCACGCTCCAGCCGCGCTCGTTGCGATTCTCCCACTGCACGACGTTGTACCGGACGTCCATCGGGTCGGCGCCCTCGGGGAGCCACTCCACCTTGAAGCCGCCCTTGAGTCCGGCCTTGTCGAACGCGTCCGCCCACCAACTCACGCCCTGGAACGTCGCGGTGCGCATCGGCTCCGGAATGCCCCGGTCGACGTAGTACACGATCGGATTCCTGATCGGGCTGTTGGGGTCGTTCGGGTTCACGCGCTCGAGGCGGTGGCGCGCGGCCCAAGTCTGTTCGAGCGATCCCTGGATCGGCTGCGCGTAGTCCTTGAACGACACGCCGAAGAAACCGACGCGCGGATCGGCGGCGCGCGGCCTGAAATTGCCGTCGGGCAGGCGGAGCAGCGTGATGTGCTGGCGCAGCGTGATCGCCTTGCCGTCGGGCGCGACGCGCGAGACGATGCCGCCCGGATTGCCGTTCGCGGCCCAGGTGAGCGCGACATCGATCTCGGTGTTGTCGGGGAACGCCTTGGTATACGGCTTGTACACGTGCGAGCGATCGCGTGCGACGGTGTACGCGCCCTGCTGGCTCCGCTGCAGCGTGGCGGCGACTTCGTTCCAGTCGCGCATCACGAAGTCCGTGGCATCCACGAGAATGCGGCCGCCTTCTTCGGCGATCACCGGCAGCGCGGCGATGGTGCTCGGCGGAAACGCCTCCAGCACCGTGCGCAGGTTATCGGCGCCGCCGCTCGAGCGATACTGCGTGTTCTCGAAGATCACGAGCACCTTGTCGGCGCTGCGCTCGAAACGCGTGACCTGCTCGCCGCCGCCCGAGCCGCGGTCGAGACCGACGGGGTTCGAGCCAAGTCCGGTGGCGAGCGTGGTGAGCATCAGGACGCGCGTGGAATCGCGCGGGATCTCGAGCCAGATCGCGCCCGTGCGATCGTTGAGATACAACGGAATGAACCCGTCGCGTTTCTCGAGGTTTGCCGTGCGGGCAGCGATCGTCACCGGTTGCTGCACCGCCGCAGCCGGTGTGGCGGGCGCGGCGGGCGCGGCGGGCTGTTGCGCGAGGAGCGGACCCGCGAACGCAAATGCGGTCGCGGCGGCGGCGCGCGCAGCCGCGCCCGCGAAACCAACAAGCTTCTGCATCGCGAGCTCCTGCTGTTGCGCGAAGGGTTCGTTACGGTTTGACGAGCGCCTTGACGGCGTCGGGAAGTGCGAACATCGCGGCGTCCACCTTGTCGAACTCGACGGCGGTGATGTCCATCAGGATTTCGGCCATCGGAATCCTCTGGACGCGCTTGGTCGGCATCTTCACGCCGCCGAAATCCTTGTAGCCGCTCATGACCGTCGTGCTCTGCATGTCCTGCCCCATCATCTTGGTCGACTGCGTCTGGCCGGCGCGAAGCCCCGTGGCGGAGTCGAAGTACACCGTCGCCTCGCTGTCGTCCGTATGGACGATCTTCACCTTGTAACAGCGCTGCCCCTCGAAGTCCGTGACCTCGAGGGTCTCGGCCGACCTGGTCCGGGTGGGATCGTAGTAATCACCGAAGAAATCCGCCTGCTCCTTGACCTGGGAAGCCGTCGCGGAGTCGAGCAGTGCCGCGCCCTGCCCGGGTGCGATGGCCCACGCGGTCTTGCCGTCGAAGCCGCTCTGCACCTCACCCCCTGCGAAGGTCTGCTTCATCAGGAAGAGATTCGGCTTGGAATGATAGGTCTCCATCGTGCCGTTGATATTCATGGCGGCGACCGTGAGCGCGACGGACACGTGCATGGACGAGTGCTTGTCCATCGCCGCGCGCCCACCGACGGCGGCGTCGTGCTTCTCCAGCAGCGACTTCGCCGACGGAAGCGTCTGAGCGTGCGCTCCCCGGACGGGCATGGCGAACGCGATGATGGCGAGCGTGGCGCACGCGGTGACGCGGAATGTACGAATGGAGCGCATCTGGTCCTCGAAGAGTCAGGTTGCGTTCAGGCTCGATCCGCCCGAACGGTCAAATATCGCGATGGCGACGAATCGGCGCCACGAAGCAAGCCGGTCAGCGGCGAGAGGGGGCCGGCAGGCCGGCCTCGAGCGCGAGCCGCACGCGCTCCTGTTGCGTGTCGCTTCCTCCTACCATCACAGCCGCGAGATTGTTCTGCATGATCAGGATATGACGGAGCGGATACACGCCCGGGCGTCCCGGGGGCGCCGCCATGAGGGTGTCGAGCGTGGACGTGACGGCCCTGCGGGCGAGGCTGTCGGCGTACAGGTACACGTGGAGGATCGACGGGCCGACTTGGTAGGCAAGAACGGGGACTTTCCAGTACTCCTCACCCTTTTCGTCGTGCATCGCCTGCGGAGCGAGTCCGGCGCGAACGAGCCGCTCGACGAGATGCGGCTCGTCCCATTTCCCGCTGGACGGCAGCGACGCGGCCGCCGCGGCCGTCGAGGATTCGGCGGCGATCGCGGTGCGCGCGGCCTGCTCGACGTGCGCCTGCTTCTCGCCGGACGGAGCGCAAGCGCCAAGGGCGACGGTGAACACGGTCAGCGCAGCGCGCATATTATCAGCCATGGCACGAGAGCAGGTGGTTGGGACGGCATCCGTCCGGGTGGACAAGTGGCTCTGGGCGGCGCGGTTCTTCAAGTCGCGCTCGATCGCGGTGACGGCGATCGAGGGCGGCAAGGTGACCGTGAACGGCGAGCGCGTGAAGCCCTCGCGCGACGTGAAGACCGGCGACGCCGTACGGGTACGGCTCGGTCCCTACGAGCACGTGGTGATCGTTCGCGCGCTGAGCGACCGCCGCGGGCCGGCGGCGCAGGCCGCGCTGCTCTACGAGGAGACGGCGGACTCGCGAGCGGCAAGGGAAAAACTTCACTGGCAGCTCAAGCACGCGGCGCCCGTGATCGATCCCGGTGAGGGGCGTCCGACGAAGAAGGACCGGCGCGATCTCAACAAGTTCAAGGGGTCGTGAAGCGCGCCATCAGACGGCGCCGGTGGCGTCGTAGTCGGTGGACGTGCCGGCGAGCGCGCGCAGCGTGTCGTCGTCCATGCGGTGTCCGCCGCTGAACGAAACGAAGCGAAAGGGATAATTCGCCGCGCGCAGGCGCGCGGTTTCCTTCTCGACGAGCTTCGGCGTCGCGAACACGTCGGTCGTGCCGATCACGAGGACCGTTTCGGCGCGGCGGAGGGGCGCGCCGGGATCCGCGAGGTCGAGCTCGGGCGGCAGCTGCGAGCCCCACACGACGAGCCGCGCGGCGTTCACGCGGCCGCTCGCGACCCAGCGCGCGGCCGTTGCCGCGCCCTGGGAGAAGCCGAGCACCGTCACCGCCGGCGCGTGCTCCGCGCCGCCGAGGCGCGCGAGAATCGCCTCGTGGGCGGTGTCGAGGTACGCGATGTAGTCGGCGATCTCCGACTCCCGATCCTCTCGCGTCATCCAGCTGGCGCCGACCTTCGCGTCCTTGTGCAATCGCGTCTGCGCGTCGCCCTCGTAGAAACGCGAGAGCGCCTCGGGAGCGACGATGAGCCGGCTGCCGTCGTCGATCGCGCGAAAGTCCCCGAGGAACGGGGCGGCGAGCTGGCCGTAGCCGTGCAACACGTACCAGAGCTCGCGCACTCCGGGGCCTTCCGGCCCGAGCATCGCGAGCCGCGCCGAGCGTGTGACCGTGAGGGAGACCGTTCGGACGGCTCGGCGGTCGCTCACGCGGCGGCCGTGTCGCGCACCTTGCAGATCAGTCCGTTGTGGGCCTTGATCACACCGGCACGCAGCACGTCGAACCCGTTTTCCGTCGCGTAGAGTCCCATCTGCCGCACGTTCATCAGCTCACGATAGCCGTAGTTGAGCTCGTCGGCCATGACGTGATACCAGGCGCGGCTCCGCAGCTGGTCGCGGGGCGTCGTCATGATGACGTATCCGCCGGGCTTCACGAACCGGCGATGGAACTCGAACGCGAGTCCCTTGTGCTCGTCGGGGAAGTGTTCGATGAGCCCGATGCTCACGACGATGTCGAATTCGCGGCCGTACTTCAGGTTCCGGATGTCCTCGACCTCGAAGTCCATGTCCATCTGGTCGCGATACCACACACGCTTGTTTCCGGTCGCCGTGTCGACGCCGAGGAACGGATACGACTCGGGGAACTGGCCGAAGCGGTGCGTCTTGCAGAACTCGTCGTAGTCCACGAGCACCGTGTTGCCGCCGGGATACATCGCGGCGAGCGCCATCGCCTCGTAGCCGTCGGCGGCGCCAAGGAAGAGGATGCGCGGGTTCTTCACGTCGAGCCCGGCGAACAGCGCGCGTTTGCCGCGTGGATCCCAGACGGCGTCCTCGACGCGATGGATGCGGTTCCAGACGAGGAGGTGAAACATCTCCTCGACGGCTTCGCTGGCTCCGTGCACGTCGGCCTTCGCGATGGCCTGCATGAGCTCGGCGCGGGCGCGGCGCTGCGCCCCCGGGACGTCGGCATTGAAGTAGTGATGGAAGTTCAGGTTGAACTTCTTCCACCCTTCGAGCACGGGAAGCGGCTCGCCGTGCGATTTCTCGTAGGCCTTCTTCTCGGTGGCCCACTTCTCGACCTTGTACGGACGTCCGACACGCCGCCAGTCGAGCGCCCGGAAGTCGGTGGTCGTGTGGTCCACGAACATATCGGGCGGTTGGTCGCGCAGGTCGACGACGAACGCGCCGGTGACGATATGGTCGCCGATCCGGTGGGGCTCGCGGCGAACCGTGGGGTCCTGCGCGGTGGTTGCCATCCTGATAATGAAGCGATGCCGTGAGCCGGCGGCCAGTGGGGCGATTGCGGGGTAGTACCTCAAGGCGCTAAGATTCCACGTCCAGAATGGAGCCGGAAACGTGAGCACCGATCGATACAATCCGAACAATAAAGGATGGGGCGTCGCAGCCCTGATCATCGCGCTGGCGATCATCGCCAACGTGACGGCCTACTCGATCCACAAGGCGACATATCTGAAGCCGGACAAGGCAACCACCTCGGCAGAACAGGGCCGCTGAGTGCCTGAGACCCAGCGCCTGACGAGCGAGACGTCCTGGATTCTCCGCGTCTCCGAATCGAAGGCCAATTACTGGGCGACGTACGCGGTGGACTTCTCGCTGATGCTGTTCTTCCTCAGCTGGGATGGATTCCGCCTGGGTTACGGCGCGTACGCGATGGCCGGGATGTTCGCGCTGGGGCTGCTCGCGTGGACGCTCACGGAGTACTGCGCGCACCGCTGGCTCTACCACTGGGGCTTCGCGCTCACGCGCAGCGGACACGAGAAGCATCACGACGATCCGCTCGCACATCTCGCGATGCCGTGGTTCGTGACGCCGCTGCTGTTCCTGCCGCCGCAGCTCCTGGTGGCAGGTTACTACGGCGTCCACGGCTTTTCGTCGTTGCTGGCCGGGTGGTTCCTGGGATTCATCGCGTACAGCTTCATGCACCACAGCCTGCACCACTACAAGCTCAGCTATTCGTGGTTCCGGCATCTTCAGTCGCAGCATCGGATTCATCATGCGCTGCCGGAGACCAACTACGGGGTGACGATGCGGTTCTGGGATCGGGTCTTTCGGACCGAATTCACCAAGAAGTAGGTCATTTTCTGAGAGCTATCAGCTGACAGGTGTCAGGTGAGGGCTCCGAGGGCAGAAACAAAAAAGGCAGGGCCGGGTGGGCTCTGCCTTTTTGAATTCCTTTCCGGGAGCTGTCAGCAGACAGCGGTCAGTTGACAGCTATCAGACTATGGCCTGCAACTGCCGGTTCGAGTTGCCAGCCCACCGCTAATTCTTGTGGCGGAAGGTAATTCTGCCCCTGCTCAGGTCGTACGGCGAGACTTCGACCGAGACTCTGTCACCCTGCAGCACCCGGATGCGAAATCGGCGCATCTTGCCCGCCATCGTCGCGAGCACGTCGTGTCCGTTCGTCAGATGCACGCGAAACGTGGCGCTCGGCAGCACTTCGGTGACGGTTCCTTCCAGCTCGATTGCTTCTTCCTTCGCCATGGAATCCGGGTCAGAGGTCTGTAGCCATAGGGCAGCCTGTTCAATGTAGCGGGGCCGGCCTCAGCC
>PMYN01000003.1 GCA_003171215.1 Gemmatimonadota bacterium
CGAGGTTCAGGTGACGCGTGCCTCGATTCAAGCAGTGGCGGACACGCTTCCATCTTCGGATCCCTCGTGCCAATCAATCGCGGCGTTCAGCGTGCTGTCGGGTGACGGATCCGCAGAGCGTCCAATTCGGCTTGTACTGCCAGATGGAAAGTTCTTTCTCGGTCACGGGAAGTACGTTTCGCGATTCCTTGACTTGCTCTCGCCTGACGTTCTCGACGACGTGCGGAGGCGCAATGCGAGGATGGAGACTGTCGATTGCGAGATCTGCGAGATTGCCGCAACCGATGGATTCAACGCGAACATTCACCCGCGGCTCACATCGTCAGTAATTGCGTTCGGCGAAATGGCGCCGAGCAATACGTCGCACACCTACGCGATCACTGATCTCGAAATCGCGGCGAATCCGATCGACCCATGTGGGCTTTTATTACGGCATCGCCCGACCGGCAAACGCCTGATCCCTGTAGATCTCGGATTTCTGAGTCACATCCATCGAGCGCCACTATTTCAAATACTAAAGGCTTGTGGGCCCGTCTTGGAGTACATGATGCGTATCCCACAGTCGTTAGACGGGCTGGTTCCTAGTAGCGTCTCTGCATCGTCGAGAGACGAACTGGTGTCGTACCGTCCCAGGATCGTGTTCGATGGCGCGCTGGTGCTCGCTCGGCGGAGCTGGAGAGTCAACGCGAACGCGCTAGTTCGCGACGTAGTTGGCAGGGATCCAGAATCGTTCTACTGTGCGATTCGTCGGTTCCAGATCGAGCACGGCTTGCCTGACCGAGTCTATTTCAAGGTCGGCTATTCGTGGAGCGTCCGGAGCGAGTCGATTGACGGTCGCGAGCGCGATGACGACGAGCCGGCACTCGACGAGCAAATTCCGGGCGCGATCGGGAAAGTCGAAGTTCCTCGGCAGGAAGCAGCTAACATCTCGCTCCCTCTAGAATGGCGGTGGTCGCGACCGCAGTACTTGGACTTCACTTCGCCGTTGCTCGTTGAGCACTTGCTCTCGTCGTATGTGAAGGCCGACAGCACAAAGGCCATCCTATTTGAGGAGTGCTTGCCTGATCGCCGCGATCTTCCTGGCGATAGCGAGGGATCGCACGCGTATGAGATCGTGTGTCAGCTAGACGGAGTGAATGTCGGTGGACGGCTGTCGAGAGAACGCGATGTCAGCTGAGGAACGGTCTGGTATGGGAGCCTGGCAGAGTCTCCACCTGTTCATCGCCGGAGGACTGTTCGGGTCGGACGGAGACAGACTCATTACCGAGGTCGTTGCCCCGGCGACATGTCGACTGCAGGCGACCGGAGCAGTAGATGGCTTCTTCTTTATCAGGTACGTAGAAAAAGGGCCGCATGTGCGCTGGCGGATTCGCTGTGCGCCATCAATGTCGAAGTTAATGATTGAGGCTGAACTCTCACGCACGCTTGCGGGTGAAGTAGGAACTCGGCCGGACCTAGCACGTTACGAATGGATCGACTACGAACCCGAAGTCGTTCGATACGGAGGCGCAGTCGGTGTTCGCATCGCCGAATCGTTTTTCGAACGGTCGTCGGAGGCGGTGATTCAAGTTCTGCGATCGCGCGACCTCGCTTCGCCCGCCAAGCGTCGCGCTATGGCCATGCTATCGATGCTGACGATAGCGGCTCCGTTTTTCGCTGAGCTACCCGACCTTCAAACATTCCTGCAGCGCTATTCCGCCGACCGGATGTCGGTCTACGGTGGTGGTTCGGATGTTCGCGCGGAGCTTCGCCTGCAGGTCGAAGCCGCGACGGAGCGACAGCGGGATCGATACCGCCTTGCGGTGGCGAAGTCTCGCGCGGCCCTAACGGACGGCGAGCCGCCGGTAGCTGAACTAAAAGCGTTACTGGCGGGCGCTCGCACCGCAAAGCAACAGCTCACGTCGGCAGTGAGAGATGGCCTTATCGAGACGGTGAACGGTCGACCCGCATCTTTCGGGGCCGCCGCGATGTATCTGTTACCGAGTTATTTGCACATGACGGCAAACCGCTTCGGTGTCAGTAATGCTGACGAGTCATTCGTAGCACACGGAGTGGCTGATGCCCTCAGTCGATGCGGCGATATTGAGTCGGCGGCGAGTCAAATCGTTGGGGCTGCGACAGCTCAGGAGTGTGCCGAGGCGCACGCCAAGCTCCACGAAGCGCAATGACTCCTGAGTCAGGCCACGCCATAGAAGATCACACCTGGATTGAAGCGGCGGTGGACCGCATCGCCAGCCGATTGACTCGAACCGCCATATGGTCGAGCGGTTCATGCACGTGGCTGGTGGGTGACATCGTCGATGATCGGCCCGCTCGAAAGCCGGCCGGTTGGACGCTTTATGACGGTACCGCCGGCACGGCTCTGTTCCTCGCCGAGGCCGCCGATTACCTAGGCGACGGCACGTTTGGAGACGCAGCGCTCGCCGCATTGAGGTTTTCCAACGCTCTCGAAGAGTCTCGCGCGGCGCCCTCGCTTTCCTTCTATACGGGAAGCGTTGGCCTCTTATTCGCGGCCGCGCGTATTGACGAAATAGTCGGGTCGAATGGATCGCGGCTGGCAGCAAAACGCCTCGCTGAGCGCGTGCGCGACGCCGACTGTACTTCGGCCGCATTCGATCTCATTCAGGGAGCCGCAAGCGCGATTCCCGCATTGTTGTTACTGTCAGACCGCTACGGATTCGGTTGGGCGGAAGAAAAGGCGAGGCAACTTGGCCAGTGGCTTGTCGAAAACGCGCGGCGCTGGAGTGGCGGCTGGTCTTGGCCAACCATCGGAGCGATCGCGCATCGTGATCTGTACGGCTTCGCTCATGGTGCGAGTGGGATAGGCTTGTCGTTGCTCGTGCTTGCTGATCGGTTCGGCGACGCATCATTTGCGATGGCCGCTGAGCGGGCGTTCGCGTATGAGCGCGCGGCATGGGATGCATCTACCGGCTCGCTGCCAGACGTCCGCGGGCCGACGCCGCGGCAGCGGTCGCGACAACGCGACTCCCGGACTCGAACGGACTATCAGTTGACCGGCCACGACGTACACACCCGTCCTGTGCTGTGGTGCCACGGCGCGCCGGGAAATGCGCTCGCGCGGGCGCGAGCGTGGGAAATCACCGGAGACGAGTACTTTCGACTGGAGATAGTCCAATCGGTTGTCGCAACGCGGGAATCCTGCCGCGCGCTTGGGCGTGGTTGCTCCCTTTGTCACGGACTCGTCGGTAACGCTTTGGTCGTGCTGCGTGCTGGTCAAGCATTAAGCGACCCCTCTCTTCGGAGCGACGCGCTGGCGATCCTCCGCGATGCGACGGAGCGGTACGGATCGATCGACGCCGGGTGGCCATCTGGTGTCGGCACGTTTCGCGGCGAGCCGACACTCATGCTCGGGGATGCAGGAATCGGATACGCTATCATGGGTCTGAATCGCTCGATGGTGTCAGTGCTATGTCCGCAGGACAGCGTCCTGTCCGGCGGCAAGTACGACACCGTGCGCTCGGAGGCCTGGCGCCAGCGCGACATACACGCCTCCACGTTCTTTGAGCGAACGCTCGCGGCGCTCAATGCGGACGAGCGGAGTCGTGTTTACGACACGACTGATCTCCCAAGCGCCGATCCCGTGCGCGCGGTACGGACGCGAATCGAACGAATCGTCGGCAGTACCGAGCACCCGGCGGCAGCAATGTTTGCGCTTGAATCAGCCCGTGCGGCGTTGCTCAGCGGCGATCACGATGTGATTGCCGTCGAAGATCAGCTCGAGTTCCAGAGACTGCTAGGTGAAGCCGAGTTGGAACGGTCTATCATTCGGCTGAGCAAACACGTAATGCTCCTCGAACAAGGAGATCGTACGACACTGCTCATTCAGCACGGGAATGGTGTCGAGGAGCGCGCCCTGGGCCGGGTCGGTGCGCTGGTGCTCGGTCTGATTGGGCAAGGACACGCGTTCGAGGCGCTCGTTATCAGCGGCACAGCGGCGCTTGGGCTGACGCCGGCTTCTGACTCGTGGACAACGGCACGCGCGCTTGTCATTAGTCAGCTCGTCGCCGCGGTGCGCGCTGGCGTCCTAGAGGCAACAGCTACGGCGATCGACCGGTCAAATCCGGAATCTGCGTCGATCGCGTGGCGAGAGGATCGGCAGCCATCGTGATGAGGGAATCTGCTACGCCGGCCACGAACGCTCGCCGCTCGCCGCCCGAGGCGATTCGACGCACGCAATGCTGTGCCGAGTTGCCGCGCTGGGTGTCGCACCGATTGCCGCGACTGACGCGAATCCCACGGATTGCGATACTGGATACGGGCTATGACGGTCGTTGTCCGAACTTGACCGTGGAACTATCGCAAACCATCGTCGATCCGGATGGCAATCTGCTCGAGAGCTGGGAGCCGGACGGTGCTGATACGATCGGGCACGGCTCTGAGTGCACTTCGATAGTGCACGCGCTACTTCCAGAGGCTCGCGTAGTCGTCTTGAGGGTATTCGGTCGGTCGTTGGGGCCGGCGCATCTGTCCGTCATGCGAGGTCTCACGCAGGCGGCCGCTCTTAAGGTCGACGTCGCGTTGCTGTGCGCGAGTACGACTGACGAGACGGTGCTGCCGGGACTCTACGCAGCCTGCACTGTCGCCCAACGAGCGGGATGTATTGTCGTCGCGGCTGGTGATCGAGCGGATGGACGAAACCTTCCCGCGTCTTTCGCGCCGGTCATCGGCGTGGGAGCGTCCTCATTCGGTGGCGTGCTCGACTTCGAATACCTACCGTCGGCCGCGTTGGAGGTTCAGGCGCATGGACGCGTCAATGCTTATTTCGCGAGTCATCGCGTCGCACCGACCGCCTGTTCGCCTAGTTATGCCGCAGCCTCGATTGCTGCGCTCATTGCGCGGATGAGGGCCTGCAGGCCGCGCATTGACCTCAACGAGGTACGCGGAATGCTTAAGGTGTTTTCGACGAAACCCAACGCCGAACCCAACTGGAGGTCTCCTGACCGTAGCAAAGCCACGAGAAGCGAACGAGGCATCGAACTGAATTCGGGTGCGGACCAAAATCACGCTACAACACTTTCGGAGGAAACCGATGAGCAAGATCAACCTTGATCTCGATGACTTGGAGATCGACACCTTCCTAACCACGGATGCCCCGCGTGGCATTCTGGCGGGAGTATTTCAAGCGCACTCACAGAACACGACGGAAGAAAATTGCAGCGACCCGCATTCGACGGACTCATACTGTCCGTGCAGCTGCGATCGGTCGTACTGCGCCTCGTGCGGGGGTGGCGACGGAACGCACCTAACGCTGTCCGTTTGCACCATTTGCACGGTCTGAGGCATCTCACCGCACCGCACGCGTCGCACTGTGGATTCCAACGCGTGGCAGCATCGACCTGTCGCATGGCATCGTAGTGAGGCCCGCACCCGAATTCGATGCTTGGCGATCTTGGGCTTTTGCGCGAGCTGCTCGTTGACCAATATTAGTAGTCCGTGATTCGCCATTCAGAGCGCGTGCGGCGACACCCGGACGCATTCGTACAAGGCGCGGATATCAAGGCACGGCCATGGGGCCAGAAGTCAGGTGAGAGTCTTGAGCGAATGTCGGTGTCCGAGCGCGTCGCGAAGCGAGCCGGTGAAGCGAGACGGTGAAGCGCAACTCACTCCTCTCACCGTAGCGAACATCGGTTGCGTAGAGAAGTCGATTGTAACGGTCTGCGAGCGCAAATCAGGCGACATTGTCCTGTACCTCGGTCAATGGTCTCGATTCCCGCACTTGTAGATCAGATTGACGTTGGAGAAGCCATCGTAATGAACAACTCCACGCGTAAGCTCGTTCGAAACGATGTTAGCGCCCACTCGCACGTGAGGTATCCCGGCTTGAAAGACCGAAGCTTATAGTCGCCGTCATTCGCTTAGCGAGGTGAATTCATGCGTTCGATTCGATGCATCAGGCGGGGCACGCGACCCGACGAGTTCTCCCGTTTTCGGGAAGCACCTTCAACGGGAGGCGAGTTCATCGCGCGATTGTGTTTAGACGCTCCGAGCGCGCCTTCGAGGAGCTGGGCCAAGGATGTTCGCACGCACTCTCGTGGCGTTCGTCGCGCCGTGGGACCTTGGCGCTCGGCGCGCGCGCTCGCCTCGATACTGATGTGTGTCATGGTGATCACAGGCCGGCGTGTCCTCGCGCAAGAGAGTCGCGCCGCCGAGCACTCG
>PMYN01000093.1 GCA_003171215.1 Gemmatimonadota bacterium
GTGATACTGTCGGACAGTGCGTACCCCGACCACGAACGATAATGCGAACTCAGCCCATTCGCATCCGTGAACACCTTGTCGCGTGTGGCCAGGGCGAGATGGTCGATCCGGAATTTCGAGAGCTCCGGGCCCGAGACATCGGCGTGACTCATCACGGCATCGAACGCTCGCGCGTACGACAGCAAGCGTGGAGTACTGAAGCGTCCGCGAACCGAAGCCGTCAGCCGCGCCAGTGCCTTCGCTGGATTCCTCACGCCCTGACCCAGTCTCCGGATGGCGCGGCGCAGCGCGGATGATGAGGGCGGCACATAGAAACCCGAGACCCCGGCGACATCGATGGCGCCGTCACCGATGCTCACACTCAGCTGGTCGGCAAAATGCTGCCAATAATCGCTCTTCGAATATCCATGCTGTACCGTGAACAGGTCGGAGCGCATGAATGCCGACAGACGCGCAGCCACCTGCGGTGCTACCGTTAGACTCCTCACGTTTTACTCAGTCCCGAAATGAGATTGGTGTTCGATGCAATCACGTTGTAGGACCATTCAACGTTCGTTTGCGTCGCAACATGACTCCCGCCCGCCCCTTCGACGATGGCGAGGCCGGCCGCCACGTCCCAGAGCATGATGCTCCGCTCAGCGTAGGCATCAGCAGATCCGCGCGCGACATGCAGAAGCGAGACCGAGGCAGATCCAAGCATCCGTATCTTCCCCACGGTGCTCGCCAAGCGCCAGAAGTCGTTCATTCCGGGCTCAATGGCGAAATCGAAGCGAGCCGGAAACCCCGTGCAAAGAGAGGCCTGTCCGAGGCTCGACACATCCGACACCCGGATTCGCATACCGTTGGCGTACGCATCGAGGCCAGCACCACCCCACACCAATTGCCGATCATGGAGGTCGTAGACCACCCCGAACATCGGCTTCTGAGCCGCCCACAGGGCGATCGAGACTGCGCTCGGGCCCAATCCCTTCGCAAAATTGAACGTACCATCGAGGGGGTCGACGATGAACCAGCACTCCGATTCTCGGGGACCGCGGATAAAGCCCGATTCTTCGCTGAGGATCGAAAGGCCGGTCGGGATGAGGGCGTCAAGGATGTCCTTCTCGAGCACCCGGTCGGCGAGCGTCTTGATCTCTCGAGGATTGTCGGGGGCCGGGACGTACTCTCTATTTGACGCGCCGAACGTCTCGAGCAGCCGCGTGCCGGCGCGGGCGGCGGTCGATTTAGCCAGCTCCAGCAGTTCCCTCAGTTCAGATGCCGTGCACGGATGATCGACTCTCTTTTTCGCCGTGACCATCGTCTACTTGCACCAGATCTGATTGAATGTGCGTTTGGCGGGGCTGGTGGCCGAATCGAAACAGTCGGCGTGCCGCTTTGCCTTGAGCGACAAACCAGCGTCCCGGAGATACCGGCCTGCGTCACCGGCCTGCACATCGAACTCGTCATTGATCTCGATCAGCACGCTCTTGGCGGCGCGCAAGACGGGGATTCCGCCCTTCAGGATCAAGTGTTCGATTCCGTCGACGTCCATCTTGATGTGATCGGGTTGCGGAATCCTCATCAGCTGCATCGCGTCGACCATCGACAGGCCGACGGTCGGATATGCGAAGACCCGCTGGAGGGTACGGCCGTCGTGCCCATAGTCATGACCGAATGTGGACATCGCGCCGCCCCACTCGGTGGTCGTCAGGTTGAGCGTATTCAGCGACAGCTCATCGGAGAGCGGCAACGGGACGATCGTCGCACGATGCGTGAGCCCATTGGAAAAGATGTTCCGGGCGAGAAGCTCCAAATTGAAAACCGAAGGTTCAAACGCGAACACGCGGCAGTCTCGTGCCTTCGCCGCATAGCAGGTATAAAGACCGACATTTGCGCCGATGTCCCACACCACTGAACCGGTGGTCATCCCGTCGATCCACTCCAGGGTTTCCGGCTCCTTGGTGGAGAAGGTGTCGGCCCGGAACTTCGTGAGCGCATTGGGGATCGCGAAGACCAGCGTCACATTCCCATGGCGCACCGTCTGCGTTCGCTCCATCACCGTGTGCGTGATCCGCGCATAGAGAAAGCGGCCGATCGAGGTTGCGCCCAGGCTATGGACGATCGCATCGATCAGCCTCTTGACTCCGGTTTTGATCGCGGTTGTCTTCACTTCTTGTCCGCGACGTAGATGCATTTGGAGTTGCCGACGCGCTGGTGCTGCAGACGATACCCGAGCGTCCCGAACAGAAAGTAGTAGTCCGATATGCGGTAGTAATGGTCTCCGAGAACGGGATCAGGTGGAAACAGTTCGAAGAAGTTTGTAGTCAATCTGTGCCGGCGTACCAGAACCGCCGCGATCCTTCGCAGGACAAGCTGCATAGAGACGAAGTGTTCGCCCGTTACGATGATTCGGCCACCTGTCCGTAGAACCCGGTCACACTCGGTGAGTAGCCTAAACGGATTCTCAGCGTGATGGAACGCTTGCGAGAGAAAGACAAGATCGATGCTGCGATCCTCGAAC
>PMYN01000020.1:0-5880 GCA_003171215.1 Gemmatimonadota bacterium
TCGATGAACTACGTATAATATGTATTATGTAAATCTATACGACAAATCTATGTGGGAAACCATGTTCAATACAATTATTTGCCTACAATTCTGCCAATTCCCCGGTAAACACGACCCGAGCCTCTCCCTTCAGGCTCGGGAGAATTTCTTCGCCGACGTGCCTCACCGTTGCCAGATNNTTCGCCGACGTGTCTCACCGTCGCCGTCAGGATCCGCCCGGACTGGCTGCGGAGCATCGTTTGGTGCCCGCTCAGGCCCCAGGCTTCGAGCAGAACCGCCGCCGCGACGGTCCCCGTTCCACAGGCCAATGTCTCCCCTTCGACCCCCCGTTCATACGTCCGCATACGCCAGACCGGACCATCGGGCTTGGAAACGAAGTTCACGTTGGCACCATCGGCCACGCTCGGATCGAACCTGAGTTCGCGCCCTCTGGCCGCCACGTCGACGCGCTCGACGTCGTCGACCAGAACCACCAGGTGCGGCACGCCCGTATCGGCGAATCCGATGCGGCGTTCGCCGGCGCCGAGCGGCAGTCCGGCGTCCGGGCGAAGTCCCTTGACCGGCTGGAGGTCGATTTCCGGCTCGTCCTCGACGAAACGCGCGGAGATCACGCCGGCATCCGTAGCAAAGCGGAAACCTGTTCGGTTTCCGATCCCAAGCTCGGTCGCGAGCCGGGCGCTGCACAGCGACGCGTTGCCACAGAGCTCGGCGAGGCTCCCATCCCGGTTGAAGTAACGTATCCTAAATGCTTCGGTGGCATCGTCTTGGATGAAAACAATNNGGGTCGATTCTGGCGTCGAAAAAGAGGAAGTCGTTCCCCGACCCGCTCATTTTCCAGAACTTCCGGCCATGCGGGATGCTCATGGTTGTTAGAGGCGCCCCACCATGGTCCACCAGCGCAGCAGCCACGGGATGCGGATGGCCTCGGCCATGATTCCCTTGTTCATCTTGCTCAAGCCGTGCGTGCGGTCCGAGAACACGATCGGGATCTCCACGCCCTTGAAGCCCTTCCTGAAGGCCCTGAAGCTCATCTCGATCTGGAACGCGTATCCGTTGGAGCGTACATCCTTTAGGTCGATGGCCTCGAGCACTCGCCTGTGAAAGCACTTGAAGCCGCCCGTCGCGTCCCAAAGCTTCATGCCGGTCACGACTCGCACGTAGATGTTCGCGCCGTAGCTGAGCATCAGGCGGCGCATCGGCCAGTTCACGACCGTCACGTTGCCGTCGAGGTAGCGAGAGCCGAGCACGAAGTCGAACTTCTGCGCCGCCTCGAGAAAGAGCGGCAGGTGCGCCGGATCGTGTGAAAAATCGGCGTCCATCTCGAACATGTATTCGTAGTCGCGCTCCAGCGCCCAGCCGAATCCGTCGCGGTACGCGGTGCCGAGTCCCATCTTGTCGGGGCGCCGCATGAGGTGAACGCGCGGATTCCGCCCGCTCTCTTCATCGACGATGTCTCCGGTGCCGTCCGGCGAATTGTCGTCGACGATCAGGATCTCGAGACGCGAGTCGGTCGCGAGCACCCGCTCCATGATCGACCGGACGTTCTCCTTCTCGTTATAGGTCGGAATGATGACCAGGGCCTTCTCGGACATCAGGCGGCGCGCTCCATCGACCGAAGCTCGGCGGCCTTCGCCGCGTTTGCCGGCGAGCCGCCCGGGTAGGACGGGATGAACAGGCCCGCGAGCACCGCGAGGATCGAGATCGCGAGCGCTGCGAGCGTGATCGTCTTCCCTTCCTTATAAGTGTCGCTCGAAAAGTTCAGCTCGACCTTCTTCGCGCCTTCGGGCAATGCAACGCCCATCAGCGAGAGGTCCGCGCGTTCTACCGTCGCCGGCTTGCCGTCCACCATGGCGCGCCAGCCCGGGTAGAAGTTCTCGGAGACCACCAGCGCCGACCCCTTCGGCGCGGGGTCGCTCAGCGTCAGCACGATGTGCCCGGGAGCGTACGCGTCCACGTGGGTGGTCAGCACGAGCGGCGCAGGAAGCGAACTGACCTGCGCTCCCTGGACCTTCGACGATGTGTCGAAGATCGCGACGCTGTGCACCGGGAAGTTGGTCGCCTTGTACGCTTCCCTCACCGCCGAATCCGGATACTTGATCATGGTCGGCGCCACCCACGCGAACGGATGTTCGCCGGGAAGGAGGAAGAGCGACACGGAGGTGCCCGCCGCATCGCGTACGGGTCCGACGATTCGGCGCGCGCCCGGGATCGGAAGCGAGTCGGCGTTAATAAGGAAGAACTCGACGTTCAGCAACGAGCGGAGCGTGGGGTTGGTCAGTGTCTGCATGTCGTCCTGCAGGAACTGGTCGTAGCGCCCGATCTGATTGCCGTGATAGCCCGTGACCACGCGCAGACCGTGCACCATCAAGCCGTCGCCATCGAGATTGGGGTCGTTTCTCGCCATCGGCAGGTCGCCCGCGCCGAACGTAAGCACACGAAACGGCTGGGTGAGCTTCTTCAGGAATTCGATCGTGTTATCCGTCGCGTACAGCGTCTTCGCGGGCTCCGAGAACTCCCAGTAGAACCGCTCGATGCTCCAGAGATCGACGACCACCAGCGCCACCAGCGCCCATCCCGCGATCCTGGGCGCGATCTTCCGACGCGTGAGCAACAATATCGTCCCGCACGTGAGCGCGACGAACAGCAGCGACCGGAGCGCGCCCACCTTCACGTCGGCGGCGTTGGCGTCGATATGGTCGGCGAACTGCGGGAATACAAGGAGATTTTGCGCGAGCACGCCGAATCCGCCGGCCAGCCCGAAGAGCGTGACGACTGTGGCACCGATCAGCCAGCCGTACACGTACCGTGTCGAAAAACGGCCTGCGAGCAGCCGCTCCGTGCCGAAGGCGGCGAGCACGGCGATCGCGAACGTCGTGATGAAGAAGATCGTGCTCGGCGCGCGGAAGAACTTCGTGCCGGGAACGAGCGCGTAAATCAGCTGGAAGAACGGCGTGCTGCCGCCGAGTGCCCAGAGGAGCGAGACGATCCCCGTTCCGATCCAGAACCAGAAGAAACGCTTGCGCGCTCCGGTCCATCCTCCGCCGAACGCGGCGAACGCGAGCACGAGCACGGCGACGCCGATGTACTCGCTGTGGAAATGAATGCCGTTGCGTCCCCAGTAATTCGTCAAGATCCCGGAGAACTGCGGCAGGTACGTGTTGATGAGTTCTTCCAGCGGAAACGAGTACGACGTGGCCTTGGCGTAGTCGAATCCCGAGGCACGCGGCGACCAGCTCACGTACTCGCGCACCGGCAGGTACTGGATCGCGCCGATCGCGCCGCCGATGATCACCGCGCCCAGTGCGGCGGCGAGACGCTGCAACGCCACGCGGCGCGGGAGCTTGTCCGGGCCGATACCGCCCAACGCGAGAAAGAGCGCCCACGCACCGCTCGCGAGCAGCAGGTACTGGAGCAGTTGCGGGTGCGGCGTAAGCACCGTCAGCCCCACCACGAGCGAGAACAGGCCCCACGCCCATCGCCGGCCGTCACGCATCGCCCAGGTGAGAACGAGGAGCGCGACCGGGAACAGCGCGGAGACGAATATCTTCCCGTCGTGCCCCGCCGACGGCAGCGACGAAACAAACCCGCCCATCATGTATGCTGCGCCGCCGATCAGCGCCGGAAAGAACGAGAAGCGCGCCGCGCTTCGCAGGAACCAGAAGGTCGCGAGCCCGCACAGGAAGAAGTGCAGGATCATCCCCCACGTCATCGCGACGTCGGTCGGCAGGATCATCCGAAGGAGGAACGTCGGATAGAAGATGTCGCCGTGCATCGCCGCGACGTACGGCATGCCGCCGAAGATGTACGGATCCCACTGCGGAAATGCGCCCGTGGTCTTGAGCGTCTGCGCCGCCAAATCGCGGAACGCGAATCCCGCCTTGTACTGGTCGCTCAGCGAGTTGACCAGGAACTTGCCCCCAAGCGCCGGATACGTCAGCGTGAGCGCGCTCACGGCATACACGAGCGCCGCCCACGCGGACGCGAATCGCGGTGCGTACGTGTTGTCCGGTGCGTCCGCCGCGAGGTCTGCGTGTTTACGGGCCATTCTTCTCAATGGTGGGATTGAACGATCTTGGACGGCGAACGGCGAGCAGGATCAGGCCGGGCGCAGCCTCGATGACGGTGAGCCACAGCCGCGACACGATGACCAGCGCGCCGCCCTTCGCCCCGGTCTCCAGACCGGCGGCTGCGAGAAGGCTGAGCAGCACGCCCTCGCGCACGCCGATCCCTCCGGGCGCGAACAGGGCGATATACCCCGCCAGATACGAAAGGATGAAAACTGCCGTGTAGGCGGAGGTCTTGCCAGCGGCAGCGCCGAAAAGTGCGACGTCGAGGTCGCGGAATGCGATGCCGTACAGGTTCCAGGCAACGGCACACCCCGCCACGGCAAAGATGATTGCGAGCGGCGGAATCGCAGGCACGGGCACGTTGCGCCCGGTGACCCGCTGCGCGAGGCGCGCGAGCGGTGGCAGGAGCCAGGGCGATGCGATCACCACCACGCAGAACACGATGAGTGCCGCCACGAAAGCCGCCGGGGACGCCACGAGATTGCGCGAACCGGCGACGGCGACCACCAGGAAGCCCGCCAGGATGTTCACGAGGTTCACGACCAGCGACGACCCGACGGCGGCCACGCTCGATACGCCGGCCTGCTGCGCCAAGGCGCCCATCGCGCCGATCTGCCAGACTTTCCCGGGCACATAGCGGCCGAGATTCGAGATGAACCAGATGCGCGCCGCGCTGCCCCACGAGAGATGGCCGCCCCAGGCGATCACGATCTGGCGCCAGGTCTCGATCAGCACGACGTAGCTCGCGAGCACCCACCCTCCCGACGCCACGACCATCCACCAGTTCGGGTGCAGCGTCGAAGGAAGCGTTGCCAAGGCGTCCCAGTCGTGAACGATCGCCCGCGCGAAATACGCCAGGGCCACGACGAAGAACGTCACCTGCACCACCTGCCAGATCCGCTTACCGGTCATTGATCACGCTCTCGTAGATTGAGGCGTAGTGCGACGCGACGACGTTCGGTGAGAATCGCGCCAGCGCGGCGTCGCGTCCCGCTTTTCCCAAAGATGCCCCGCGGTCGTCGCAGGTGAACACGGCGTCCATCGCCGCGGCGAGCGCGCTGACGTCACCGGGCGGCGTGAGGAGGCCGGTCGCGCCATCGGACACGACATCCGGCAGCCCGCCCGACCGGAACGCGATCACCGGCGTCTCGCACAACTGCGCCTCGACGGCGACGAGTCCGAGCCCCTCGCCCTCGCTCGGGATCACCACCGCCGTCGCGGCGCGATAGAGCGGCACGAGCTGCTCCTGCGATTGCGCGCCGAGCCATCGCACGCGAGCGGCCACGCCGAGCGCTCGCGCCCGGGACTCGAGCGCGGCGCGGCCGTCACCGTCGCCGACCACGTCGAGCGACGCGCCCGACCCCGATGCGGCGAGGGCCTCAAGCAGCAGCGCGATTCCCTTCTGCTCGTTCAGGCGGCCGACGAAAAGAAAACGGTCCCGGGATCGCGGGCCCGCGGCCGCACCCGCGAGCGGCGAGAACAGCTCCACGTTCACCGGCATCGGTTCGACGGCGACGTCCAGGCCGGGCGCCATCGACTTCGCCTCGCTCGCGAGATAACCGCTGACCGCGGTCACGGCGGACGACCTCGCCATCACGCGCCGGAACAGGACCGGCGCCCACACGCTCCGGCGCGCGAGCCGCACGTCGCTCCCGTGCATCGTCGTCACGAGCGGCTTCGACGACAGCGACCCGAACGCCAGCAGACCCGCGGGAAACCACCAGTGCGCGTGGATCACGTCGGGCGCGAACTCCGCGGCCGCACTGCGCACCGCGAGCGCGCCCCGGCTGAGCATTCCCGCGAGCGCCGCCTT
>PMYN01000020.1:6003-6740 GCA_003171215.1 Gemmatimonadota bacterium
TCGCGCTGCTCGGCGCGCAGTACGGCGATCTGCTCGCCGAGCAGCCCGGTCGCGAAGAACACCGAGCCGAGCAGCAGGCACGTCTGGATGACGGTCCACACCGCGCGCACGCCGATGTTCTTCGTGAGCAGGAGGATCAGCGCCGCCAGGCCCGAGAGCAACCCGATCGCGAACAGCCCCGCACCCAGCATGCCGAACGCCAGCAGCGGCTTTTGGCCGAAGCGCAGCTCGAACCAGACGGCGAGCATGTCCAGCACGCCGATCGGAATGCGCGAGATTCCGAACTTAGACTTCCCTGCGTGGCGCGGATAGAGCGGCACCGGGATTTCCGTGACCGTGTATCCCTTCGCCGCCGCCAGCACGATCATGTAGCGGTGCCAGTCGGGCCGCGCCGGCTGCTCTTCCATGATCTCGCGCCGGTAGGCCTTCACGTTGTTCAGGTCCCGCACGGGGACACGGAACAGCGTGCGCGAGAGCCTGTTGTAGATCCCCGACACGAAAGCCTTCTCGTAGCTTCCCTGCTTGAAGCCCGTGACCATGTCCGAGTCGCCGGCGAGGATCGGCGCGACCAGCCGCGGAATGTCCTCGGGCTTGAACTGCAGGTCGGCGGGGAAGAACACGAGGATGTCGGCGCGCGCCGCGAGAAAGCCGCTCCGGAGCGCGTCGGCGATCCCGCGCTGGCTGCGGTGCCGCACGACCCGGAGGAAGGGATACTTCGGCACGAGAGCGTCGAGCAC
>PMYN01000076.1:0-11077 GCA_003171215.1 Gemmatimonadota bacterium
ATCGCACCGAAGTTCTGGATGGCATTGAGTCGTTTCACGATCGTCTTGCGGCGCGCCATCGTCACGGCGCCCTTCGCGAGGTTCGCCGTGACGATCATCGGCAGCATCTCGGGCGTGAGCCCTACGGCAACGGCAAGGCCGAACATGAACGCCTCGACCCAATTGTGCTTCGAGAGTCCGTTGATCACGAAGACGATCGGGACCATGACGACCATGAAACGGATCAGCAGCCAGCTCACCTTGTTCACGCCGATGTCGAACGAGGTCGGCGGCCGCCGGCCCACGAGCCCCTTCGCCATCGAGCCGAAGTACGTGCGGTCTCCGGTCGCGACCACCACCGCGGAGGCCGTGCCGCTGACCACGCTCGTGCCCATGAAGCCGATGTTGCGCAGGTCGGGGAGCGACGCCGGGACTCCGGAGGGCGTGCCGTTCTCCTCCGGCACCAGGTCGGTCTTCTCGACGGGAATCGCCTCGCCGGTCAGCGCCGACTGGCTGATGAACAGGTCCTTGCTGCTGAGGAAGCGCACGTCGGCGGGCAGCATGTCGCCGGCCGAGACGTGCACGATGTCGCCGGGCACAATCGCCTCGATCGGAAGCTCGCGTCGCGAGGGAACCGGAGACGGCTCCTCTTCCGTGGGGTCGTTGACGCGCTCGACGGTGGCGCGCGTGCGCACGATCGCCTGCAGCGCGAGCGCCGCCTGGCTCGACCGGAACTCCTGGAAGAAGCGGAGCAGGGCGCTGATCGTGACCATCACGGAGATCACGATCACGGCGCGGATGTCGCCGGTGAGATACGACAGGACGCCGAGCGCGAGCAGCACCCCGATGAACGGATTCCAGAACGCGTGCGCGAGCTGGACGTACCACGTCGGGGGCGCCTCGTGCGCGACCTTGTTCTCGCCGTACTGCTCCATGCGCTCCTGCGCCACCGTCTCGCTCAGCCCGAGGCGCGTGACGCCGAGCTGGTCGAGAACGGAGTTCGCGGGAAGCCGCGCGAGCTCTGCGAGCGCGACGGGCGCGCTGCCTGATGTGGTGTTGGTTTTCATTGCTCTCGTCTCCGCGTCATGGCATCGCGCCGCCATGGGAGGGGAATCAATTCCGGAGTCGAGTTGGGCGCGTTCTTGCCGGCGCCCGGTCAGTTGGTCCCGAGAACTACGTCAGGACCTCACCCCGCAATTGCGTCCCGGCCCAGGCGACGCGACCGACTAGTATCTCCGTCCATTTGGGGCTCCGTGGTGTTTGCTTCGCGGCGCGCAACCAAACCGACCTGTCGCGCGGCGCGCTTTCGATACGACACCCTAACGGTTGAGGCAGACGACTGTCAACCCTGACGTCACGGCCCGGTAACCTCCTTCAGCGCTCGGGGATTCGCAGCTTTCGCAGCATCCATGGCATTGTGAGCCCCTGAAGAACGAGAGAGATGAATACGACGCCGAACGTCATCGTGACGAGCAATTGTCCGCCGGCGAAGTCCGGCGCGATGCCGAGCGCCAGCACCATCGAGAGGGCGCCCCGCAGTCCGCCCCACGTGAGCACCACGCTCCATCGAGCGGGAATCCGCTCGACGCTTCGGTGCAGCAGCAGTGTGACGGCAGCGATCACGACGGCGCGCGCCATCAGCGCGGCGAAATACGCGACGCTCACCTCGCGCCAAGCCGCCGCGAGGTTGCCGTAAGCCACTTCGAAGCCGATCAGCAGGAACACGATGGAATTGAGCGCGAACGACAAGTACTCCCAAAACGCATGGATCGCGACCTTCGTCGCGTCCGACATGCCGATCCGCTTCCCATAGTTTCCGCAAATCACGCCCGCTGTCACCGTCGCAAGCACGCCCGAGACCCCGAGTTGATCGCTGAGCACGAATGACCCGTACGCGGCGATCACCGTCAGCGTGATCTCGATCATGGGATCGTCGACGCGCTTCGTGACCTGCGAAGCGGCGAGGCCGACGACGGCGCCCGTGACGATGCCGCCGCCGGCGATCGTCAGGAAATGCCAGGCGATCGAGCCCGGCGTCGTCGACGCGCCGGATACGAAGGTTAGTATGAGCGTCAGGAACACGATCGCGGTGCCGTCGTTCAGCAGACTCTCCGCTTCAAGCATGGTGGTGAGGCGTGCCGGGGCCCGGAGCTGCTTGAAGAGCGCGACGACCGCCACCGGGTCGGTCGCCGCGATGAGCGCGCCGAAGACCAGCCCGAGGCCCATCGTGAACTCCCGATCGACGCCGAGCGCGGACATCGTCGTGGTCGTGATCCATGCGGTGAACGCGATGGAAACGACGACGCCCGGCACCGCGAGCGCCGCGATTCCCCACCAGTTCCGGCGAAGCTCCGCCACGTCGAGATTGAACGCCGCCTCGAACAGAAGTCCGGGCAGGATGAATGCGAACAGGACTTGCTTGGTGAGATGCGGCGGCTGAACCACGTGAAGCGTGCTCAGCCCGAGCCCGACGACCACCAGCGCGGCGGTGTAGGGAATCCGCAGCCGCCGCGCGCCGATCGCGACGGCGGTCGCGACGGAGAACAGCACGACGAGAGTGGCTTCGACGGACATCGGGGAAATATAGCCTCTCGGTGAACGCTCTCCGTTCGCGCTACCTTTGGACATGCCTTCAAGCCGCAAGACCATTCTCGTCGTGGATGACGAGCCCCAGATCCGGCGCGTCGTGAACCATGCGCTTGCTGACGATGCCACGCGCGTCCTCGAAGCGGCGACCGCACGCGAGGGCATAGACATGGCCGCTGCGGAGCGGCCCGACCTGATCGTGCTCGACCTCGGACTTCCGGACGGTTCGGGTGCGGACGTGTGCCGGGAGATCCGCGGCTGGTCGCAGGCGCCGATACTCGTCCTCTCGGCGCGCCATTCCGACGCCGAGAAAATCGCTCTGTTCGACGCCGGGAGCGACGACTACGTAACGAAGCCCTTCAGCTCCGCCGAACTCAAGGCCCGCGTGCGGGCGCTGCTGCGCCGCGCCGCAACCCGCGACGCCGAAGGCTCGACGAAGATCGTCCGCGATGATCTCGAGATCGACCTGGAGCGCCGGGCCGTACGGTTGGGAGGTTCTCCGGTGCACCTGACGCCCATCGAGTGGGAACTCCTGACGGCGCTGGCCACTCATCCCGGTCGCGTGATGACCCACCAGCAGCTGTTCACGGCGGTATGGCGCGGACGCGATCACGGCGATGCGCAGCAGTATCTCCGCGTGTACGTCGCGCATCTCCGGCGAAAGCTCGAGAGCGATCCGGTGCACCCGCGCTTCATCTTCACGATTCCCGCGGTCGGGTACCGGTTCGGGACGTGAGCCGTCGGCGGCGGCTCCGAGACGCAACGCTCTGGCTCGTGGTCCTCGCGGTGACCACGGCAATCCTCATTCCGTTCCGTGCAGAGCTCGACAAGGCCCACATCACGCTGGTGCTGCTTCTCGTTGTGCTCGGCGCCGGGGCGCAGGGCGGGCGCGCGCTGGGCGTCGGGATCGGCGCGGCTTCGTTCCTGGTGTTCGACTGGTTCTTCCTGCAGCCGCTGCACACGTTCGTCATCGCGAACCCGCTCGACTGGCTCGTGTTGTTCGCATTTCTCGCGACGAGCATCGTCGCCGCGCAGCTGCTGCATCGCGAGCAGGAATCGGCGCGGATCGCCGGCGCGCGGGCCGACGAGGTCGACCGGCTCGCCACGCTGGGCGCCGAGGCGCTTGCCGCCGCGCGCGCGGAAGACGCGCTCGCCGCGGTCGCCTCGATGATACGCGAATCCACGGACGCCGAGTCCTGCAGCGTCTACATCGCGGGAGAGCAGGGCTTGAGGCTCGGCGCCGCCAGCCCCGCCAGCGTCGCCGCGTCGGGCGTGATGCCGGCGCCGCCACTCGTGGAGTGGGTCGCGAAGGAGGGCGCGCCCGCGGCGCAGACGTCCGGGGGCACGACGCGGCTGGGACGCCCGGGGCTCCGGGTGCGGGAGATCGCGCGCAAATCGGACTCCGACGTTCACGCCATCCTGATGCCCCTGACCGTGCGCCAGCAAACCGTGGGCGTGCTGCGACTCGAGGGCGGCGGCATCGCTCACCTCGACGATTCGCAGTGGCGATTCCTCGACGCGCTGGCGTACTACGCGGCGCTCGGCACAGAGAGAGTTCGCCTCGCCGCGGAACTCGCGAACGTCGAGGCGCTCCGCGAGGCCGACCGCCTCAAGGACGCGCTGCTCGCGTCGGTCTCGCACGACCTTCGCACGCCGCTCACCACCATCAAGGCGCTGGCGCACGAACTCGGCGCGCTCGGAGACGAGCGCTCACAGGTGATAGAGGAGCAGGCGGACCGCTTGAATCGCCTTGTCGCCGGCTTGCTCGATCTCTCGCGCCTGAACGCGGGCGCCATGCCGCTTCACGTCGAGCTGAACGCGGTGGACGATCTGCTCAGCGCCGCGCTGCAGGACACCGAGCCGCGCCTCGCGGGGCGGACGCTCGTCACGGACCTCCCGAGCGACGGCGCGCTGCTCGTCGGACGGTTCGACCTTTCGCTTGCGATCCGCGTCCTGGTGAATCTGATCGAGAACGCGATCAAGTACTCATCGCCCGGCACGACGATCAGGCTTGCCGTCCGTCGCGAGGAATCGAAGCTCCTCGTGAGCGTCTCGGACCAGGGCTCTGGCGTGCCCGCCGGCGAGGAGGAGCGGATCTTCACGCCCTTCTATCGTCCCTCGAGTGAAAGACCCGACGCGGGAAGCGCGGGGCTCGGATTGGCCATCGCCCGCCGTATGGCCGAGTGGCAGGGAGGCGCCGTGACGTACGCGAGGACGAGCGAAGGCAGCATCTTCACGCTCACGCTGCCGGCGGCCGACCTGAAGGAGCTGTAGGCAAGACGGCGACACGGCCGTCGCTCTTAACGAAACTTTAGCGCCGGCGCCCCTGTGCCTTTGTGCGCTCTTCACGCGCCGAACCACATCATGTTCCCCGACAGAGTTCATCTCTCCATCGGAGTGGAATATGCTCGACCTTTTCTACATCGCCGGCACCGTCGCGTTCTTCGCGCTGATGCTGCTGTACGTGCGCTTCTGCCTGAGCCTCGCGGGCAAGAACGACGCGGAGGAAACGCGCCATGACGCTTGACTCGATCGTCGGCGGCCTCGTCGCCCTCGTGCTTCTCGCCTACCTGCTCTACACGCTGGTGAGGCCGGAGAAATTCTGACATGACCACCAACGGCTGGCTCCAAATCGCGTTCTTCTCGATCGCCCTGCTGCTCGTCACGAAGCCGCTCGGGATCTACGTGCTCAAGGTCTACGACGGCTCGATGCGCTGGCTGCGCCCGCTCGAGCGCGTGCTCTATCGCGTGGGCGGCGTCGATCCCGATGAGGACCAGCACTGGACGCGGTATGCCGCGTCAATGCTGATCTTCAGCGCGGCGTCGATGCTGCTCACCTATGCCGTGCTGCGCCTGCAGCATCTCCTCCCGCTGAACCCGCAGGCGATGGGAGCGGTGCCCGACCGGCAGGCGTTCGAGACGGCGGCTTCCTTCACCACGAACACGAACTGGCAGTCGTACAGCGGCGAGACGACGATGTCGTACTTCTCGCAGATGACGCAGCTCACGTTCCACAACTTCGCGTCGGCGGCGACCGGCGGGGCGCTCGCCATCGCGCTCGCGCGCGGCATCACGCGGCACTCGGCGGGGCGGCTCGGGAATTTCTGGGTCGACCTCGTGCGCGGCACGCTGTACCTCTTGCTGCCCATCTCGACCGTCATCGCGCTGCTTTTCGTCCAGCAGGGCGTGATCCAGAATTTCGCCCACTACATCACGGTCACGACGGTCGAGGGCGTGAAGCAGGTCCTCGCGATGGGGCCGGTTGCGAGCCAGGAGGCGATCAAGCAGCTCGGCACCAACGGGGGCGGATTCTTCAACGCGAACTCGGCGCATCCGTTCGAGAACCCCACGCCGTGGACCAACTTCTGGCAGATGTTCGCGATCTTCATGATCCCGGCGGCGCTCACGTACGCGTACGGCCGCATGGCGAAGAACCAGAAGCACGGCTGGGCACTCTGGGCCGCGATGTTCGTCCTGTTCATCGCCGGCACCGGCTCGGCGTACTGGGCGGAGGCGCGCGGGAATCCGATTCACGCTTCGCGCGGCATCGACGTGGTTGCCACCCAGGATAATCCCGGCGGCAACATGGAAGGAAAGGAGGTGCGGTTCGGCATCGCCAGCACGGCGCTCTTCGCCACCGTCACGACCGACGCGTCGTGCGGCGCAGTGAACGCCATGCACGACTCGTTCACGCCGCTCGGCGGACTCGTCCCGCTCGTGAACATGCAGCTCGGCGAGGTCGTCTTCGGCGGAGTCGGCTCCGGACTCTACGGCATGCTCGTCATGGTCGTGCTCGCGGTATTCATAGCGGGCCTCATGGTCGGGCGCACGCCCGAGTACCTCGGTAAGAAGATCCAGGCGCGCGAAGTGCAAATGGCGATGCTGTTCGTCCTGATCTTCGCCGGGACCATCCTCGTGATGTCGGGGATCACCGCCGTGTCGCCCGCCGGACTCAAGGGGCTCAACAATGCCGGCCCGCACGGCCTGTCCGAGATCATCTACGCGTTCACCTCCACGGCGGCGAACAACGGCAGCGCCTTCGCCGGCCTGACGGGGACCACCTACTACTACAACACGCTGCTCGGCCTCAACACGCTCATCGGCAGGTTCGGGATGATGGTGCCGATGCTCGCGCTCGCCGGTTTCATGGCGGAGAAGAAGACCGTGCCCGAGTCGGCCGGAACGTTTCCCGTCACCACGCCGCTCTTCGTCGCCCTGCTGGTGTCTGTGATCCTGATCGTGGGCGCGCTCACCTTCTTTCCGGCGCTCTCGCTTGGTCCGATCGTGGAGCACTTCCTGATGCAGACCGGGAGGCTCTTCTAACATGTCAGTCACCAAACGTCCGCTCTTCGACGCACCCATCGTCCGGCGCGCCGCGCGCGAGTCGTTCACCAAGCTCGCGCCGCGCAAGATGGTGCGGAACCCGGTCATGTTCGTGGTGCTGGTCGGCAGCATCCTGACCACGCTCGTGCTCGCTCGCGACATCGCGACCGGGCAGGGCGAGATCAGCTTCACCCTGCAACTCGCAATCTGGCTCTGGTTCACCGTGCTCTTCGCGAATTTCGCCGAGGCGATGGCGGAGGGGCGCGGCAAGGCGCAGGCCGACAGTTTGCGCGCCACGCGTACGCAGACGATGGCCAAGCAACTGAAGGATCCGTCGAAGAAGACCGCGATCGTCGCCGCGTCCTCGGCGAACCTACGCGTCGGGGATTATGTGATCTGCATGCCCGGCGACGTGATCCCGGGCGACGGGGAAGTGACCGAAGGCGTCGCATCCGTCGACGAGTCGGCCATCACGGGCGAGTCCGCGCCGGTCATTCGCGAGTCGGGCGGCGACCGCTCGGCGGTTACCGGCGGCACGAAGGTTCTCTCCGACTTCCTGGTCATTCGCATCACCGCGAACCCCGGTGAGACGTTCCTCGACCGCATGATCGCACTCGTGGAAGGCGCCGAGCGCCAAAAGACGCCCAACGAGATCGCGCTCACGATCCTCCTCGCGGGACTCACCCTGATTTTCATCATCGTGATCGTCACGCTCGAGCCCTTCGCCATCTACAGCCACGCTGCGGTCTCGGTGACCGTGCTCATCGCTCTCCTGGTCTGCCTCATCCCCACGACCATCGGCGGGCTGCTCTCCGCGATCGGGATCGCGGGAATGGACCGGCTCATCCAGCAGAACGTCATCGCCATGAGCGGCCGTTCGGTTGAGGCCGCCGGTGACGTCAATACGCTCCTGCTCGACAAGACCGGAACCATCACGCTCGGCAACCGCCAGGCCGCGGAGTTCATCCCGGTCGCGGGGGTTTCGGTCGACCAGCTCGCCGATCGCGCGCAGTACGCGTCGCTCCCCGACGAGACGCCCGAGGGCCGCAGCATCGTTGTCCTCGCAAAGGACAAGTTCGGGATTCGCGGACGCACGATCGAGATCGGCGAGGCGCAGTTCGTGCCGTTTTCCGCCACGACGCGCATGAGCGGCGTGGACATGGGCTCGCTGCGCGTTCGCAAGGGCGCAAGCGATGCCGTCGTGCGCTGGGTGCAGGAGAACAAGGGCACGCTGGCGCCGGATCTCGCGTCAATCGTGGAGCGCATTGCCCGCGAGGGCGGAACGCCGCTCGTGGTCGCGGAGAGCGACCAGGGTGTCGCGCGTGCGCTCGGCGTGATCTACCTCAAGGACGTCGTGAAGGGCGGAATCCGCGAGCGTTTTGCTCGTCTGCGCGCGATGGGCATCCGCACGGTGATGATCACCGGCGACAACCCGCTTACTGCTGCCGCAATAGCGAAAGAAGCCGGTGTGGATGAATTCCTCGCCGAGGCGACGCCGGAAGACAAGATGGCGCTGATCAAGCGTGAGCAGGCCGGTGGCCGGCTCGTCGCGATGACCGGCGACGNNCCCGCGCTCGCGCAGGCGGACGTCGGCGTGGCCATGAACAGCGGCACGCAGGCGGCGAAAGAGGCGGGGAACATGATCGACCTCGACTCCAACCCGACCAAGCTCATCGAAGTGGTCGAGATCGGAAAGCAACTCCTCATGACGCGCGGCGCGCTCACGACGTTCTCGATCGCGAACGACGTCGCCAAGTACTTCGCGATCATTCCCGCGATGTTCATGGTGACGTTCCCCGTGCTTCAGGCGCTGAACGTGATGCGCCTGCACTCCGCGTCGTCGGCGATCCTCGCCGCCGTGATTTTCAACGCGCTCATCATCGTCGCTCTCATTCCGCTCGCGCTGCGCGGTGTGAAGTATCGCCCCGCACCGGCCGCGACCGTGCTGCGGACGAACCTCCTCCTGTACGGCGTCGGCGGACTGCTCGTTCCCTTCGTCGGCATCAAGCTGATCGACATGGCGCTCGTCCTTTTCCGGTTGGTGTAACCATGCTTCGCAAACAACTCCGCCCCGCGATCGCACTGACGCTGCTGCTCTGCGTCATCACGGGGCTCGTCTATCCCGGGATCGTGACCGGTCTCGCCCGCGTTCTCTTTCCGCACCAGGCCGACGGATCGCTCATCACGTCGGCCAAGGGCGAGGCGATCGGCAGCGAACTCATTGGGCAGCCGTTCGCCAAGCCCGAATACTTCCATCCGCGTCCTTCCGCCGCGGGCAACGGCTACGATGACACGCTCTCGGCCGGCACGAACCTCGGGCCGACGAGCGCGAAACTCGCCGACACGCTCATCGCGCAGGCCGTCGACAGCGCTGTGAAGAACGAGGGTGCGGTGAAGGGAAAGATCCCGTCCGATATGGTCACCTCGTCGGCGTCGGGACTCGATCCGCACATCTCGCCCGCGACAGCGTTCCTGCAGGTGGCCCGTGTGGCGCGCGCACGGCATGCGGACAGCTCGGCTGTGCGCGCACTGGTGGACAAGCACGTCGAAGGACGACAGTTCGGCTTCTTCGGCGAGCCGCGCGTGAACGTCCTTCTTCTCAATCTCGCCGTAGACTCGGCGTTCGGCGCCCCGAAAGCGCTGCCCTCTGTCAAGTAACTGAGCAACAAAATGCGTAAACTCTCACTGGCGCTTTGCGCCGCAGCATTCCTCCCGACGATCGTCCTCGCGCAGGCCGCTGCGACCGATACGACCGCCAAGGCGCCGGCCGCTGCACCCGACACGACGATCAAGGTCACTTTCGGAGGATTCGTCGATGCCTACTACGCGTACGACTTCGGGCGTCCGCCAAAGTTCGACCATTCCTTCGCCGGGGGCGCCCTGTTCCTGACGCAGCCGTCGCGGAGCAACGAGTTCAACATCAACCTCGCGTATGTCGAGGCCAATCTCTCCGGAAACCGCGTACACGGACGTCTGGCGCTGCAGGCCGGCACATCGGTGCAGTCCAACTACTCCGGCGAGCCGACCAACGGCACCGTCAGCGGCCCGTCGCTCGCGCGATTCATTCAGGAAGCGTTCGCGGGCTACCAAGTCACGCCGGAGCTCTGGATCGACGCCGGCATATTCTATTCGAACATGGGCATGGAGAGCTGGGCATCAAAAGACAATCCTACGTACTCGCGCTCGCTCGTCGCCGAGTATTCGCCGTACTACTCCAGTGGCGTGCGCGCCATTTGGCAGGCCACTCCGGAACTCGCCGTACGGCTGGATGTCGTGAATGGCTGGCAGAACATCTCGGAGACCAACACCGACAAGGGCGCCGGGCTGCGGCTCGACTACACGGCCAGTCCCACCATCTCCTTGAGCTACTACGACTTCTTCAACAACGAGATCGGCGGCCGGTTCCGCATCTTCAATGGTGTGGGTGCGAAGGTCACATCGGGCGCCACGACGCTGGTCGCCGAGCTCGACTACGGCACGCTGGGCGCGCCGTCGTCTGGCGGCAGCTCGTCCAGCTGGTGGGGATTCTCCGCGATTGCGCGCCAACAGGTGACGAATCGCGTTGCACTGTCCGGCCGTGTCGAGCGGTACGAAGATGGGGATCAGGTGAATATCGCTACCGGGCTCAAGGATCCGTTCCGAGGGAACGGCGCGTCCGTCGGGATCGACGTGTCGCCGCAGGCAAGGCTGCTGTGGCGCACGGAGGCGCGGGGCTTCTTCGCCGGCTCACCGATCTTCCCCAATGGCACTGGTGCACCGCAGAAGAGCGGCACTTTCATCGTGACGTCGCTCGCGCTCGCCTTCTGAGTTGATGCCGAATGACCTAGCTTTCGCGAATGCACTCAGATCCGGATCCCGCGACGTCTGCACCTCCTCTTCCAGGGCCATCGGCCCCGGCTGACGACCGCCGTCCCGATGCGAATCGGGTACCAGGAGGCGCGACTTTCCTCGCGCTGGTTCGCCAGCGCGAACGCGGCAAGCTCAAGGTTTACATCGGTTCGTCAGCAGGCACCGGCAAGACGTACCGCATGCTGGGCGAGGCGCACGATCTCAAGCGCCGCGGCATCGATGTGGTCGTCGGAGTGGTGGAGACGCATGGCCGCGCGGACACGTTCGCGCAGATCCGCGATCTCGAGATCGTGCCGCGCCGCCGGATCGAATACCGAAGCGTCACGCTCGAGGAGATGGA
>PMYN01000076.1:11155-26312 GCA_003171215.1 Gemmatimonadota bacterium
CTCGAGTCGCTGAACGACGTGATCCAGCAGAATCTCGGGGTGACGGTTCGCGAGACCGTGCCCGACTGGCTCGTGGCGTCGGCGGACCAGGTGATCAATCTCGACATCTCCGCCGAGGATCTGCAGGAACGCCTGAGGGAAGGGAAGATCTATCCCGCGGACAAGGTGGCGGCGGCGCTCGCGAATTTCTTCACCGAGGAGAACCTCACGACGCTCCGCGAGCTCGCGCTGCGCGAGGTGGCGAGCACGGTGGATCGCGCACGCGAGGGAATCGTCCGGCGGGAGGAGGGACGGGCCCCCGTGAAGACGGTCGACCGCATGCTGGTGGCGATGTCGAGCGACCCCACCCGCACGGCGGCCCTCCTGCGGCGCGCGAGCCGGATCGCCGGCCGCCTCAACACCGACTGGTACTGCGTATACGTGCAGACGCGCGACGAACAGGCCGACCGCATCGACAGCGCCGTGCAGCGCAAGCTGGTGGACAACATCCAGCTCGCGCAGAGCCTCGGTGCCGAAGTGGCGAAGCTCGAGGGTGAAGATGTCGCGCGGGAGATCATCCGCTTCGCGCGGGAGAAGGGAATCTCTCTCCTGATCATCGGCCAGACGCACAGGTCGTGGTGGAATCGCCTGCGGCACGGCTCGGTGATGGAGCGGATCATCGAGAATGGCGATGGCCTCGATGTCCTGGTGGTGGCGGTTCCTCACGTGTCGAAGCCGGCATGAAGACCAGCCAGCGGCTCTTTCTCGCGGTCACTCCAGCAGTCATCGCCGTCCTGACGGTGGCCGGGCTTGCATACTGGGGCCAATATGCGCATTCGGCGCCGCACATCGTGGTGATCATCGCCGCGATCGGCGCACTCGGCTCGCTGGTGATGGCGTGGTACAACACGCGGTACGTCGCGCAGCGCATCGCGCAGCTCGCGGCGAAGGTCGATACGACGTCGGGTCTCGACGAGCTCGATGCCATCGAGACCGTGGTCGACCGGCATACGAGCGCGCTTCGCGACGCGGAGTCGCGCCGTGTGCAGGCGCAGCAGGCGGCGGACCTGCGAATCCGCGAGCACGGCGAGTTGCTGTCGCAGGTCGCTTCCATGGTGTCGAAGGGGCTCGATGAGATTCGGCTGCCGCTGCATATCCTGCTCGAGAATCGATTCGGCGATCTCAACGAGAATCAGGAGGAGATGCTCGAGACCGCGCGGACGGCGGCGGAGCATGTGCATGCGGACGTGCGCCGGCTCGCCGAAATCGGGGAGCTGGACCGCGGCGCGCTGACGCTGCGCAGCGACCGCATCCACATCGCCGACGTCATGCAGTCGCTGCGGCCGACTGTCGACAGCGAGGGCGCGAGGGTCGGCGTGCGCGTGGAGGTGGAAGTCGCCCCGGCCCTCCCGCCCGTGACCGGCGACCGGGGCCGGCTGCAGGAAGCGCTCGCGCTGGTGCTCGCGGATTGCGTCCGGCGGACACCGGCGGGCGGCAGGGTCCGCATCTCGATCGACGCGAAGGGCGCCGGTCTGTCTATTGTTGTGGAACACGGCGCCCCGCCGGCAGTCGACGTGGCTTCGGCGCTGGCGCAGGGCCTGCTCGAAGCGCACGGCGCCACGGTAGAGCGGTCAACGGGCCGGATTTCGGTCACCCTTCCCGTCGCGAGGGTGGTAGGCTCCGTGTAGCCGCCGGATCTCAGGCATTGTCGCCGTAGCGCGCGTGGTAGGCCCCGTGTAGCCTTACCGCGTGTCATTCAAGCGATATCTGATCGGCAAGCCGCTCGCAAACGAGCGGCTTGATCACGAGCGTCTGAACAAAAAGACGGCGCTCGCGGTGCTGTCATCCGACGCCATCTCGTCCGTCGCCTACGCCACCGACCAGATCCTGTTCGTCGTCGGCGGCGCAATCGGCATTGCCGCCGTCCAGTACGTCTTCCCGATCTCCGCGGTCATCGTCGGGCTGCTGGTGCTCGTGGGCATCAGTTACCAGCAGACGATCCATGCGTACCCGGGCGGCGGCGGATCGTACACCGTGGCCAAGGAGAACCTCGGCCAGCGCGCGGGACTGATCGCGGCGGCGGCGCTGCTCACCGATTACATCCTGACGGTGGCGGTGTCGGTGTCCAGCGGCGTGGCCGCCATCACATCCGCGTACCCGGTGCTGCATCCGCATACCGTAGCGATCGGGCTTGGCGCGATCCTGCTGCTGATGGTCGTCAACCTGCGCGGCGCGCGCGACTCGGGGACCGCTTTCAGCATTCCGACCTATGCGTTCATCGTGATGATGCTGGCGCTGATCGGTCTGGGACTCTGGAAGCTGGGACACGGAGCGACGCCGGTGCAGGTCATCGCGCCGCTCGACGTCGACGCGACCACGGCGCGGCACGGCTCGTTCCCGGCCGGATATGCGCTGCTCTTCCTGCTTCTGCGCGGCTTTGCCGAAGGGTGCGCCGCCATGACCGGCACCGAGGCCATCTCGAACGGGGTGCAGGCGTTCCGCGCGCCCACGCAGCGCAATGCGGCGGTGACGCTCTCCTGGATGGTCGCGATTCTCGCGACGTTCTTCCTCGGCGTGAGCTACATGGCGCACCAGTACGCCGTGATGCCAACGACCGCGGAAACGGTGCTCTCGCAGCTCGGGCACCACATTTTCGGCGGAGGCTTGGCCTACTACGCGCTGCAGTACTCAACCTTCGCGATCCTCGTGCTCGCCGCCAACACGGCGTTCGCGGATTTTCCGCGTCTCGCCGGTATCCTGGCGAACGACAAGTTCATGCCGAGCCAGCTGGCGGCGCGCGGCGACCGGCTCGCCTTCTCGAACGGCATCATCAGCCTCGCGCTCGTCGCGATGCTCCTCGTGTGGCTGTTCAACGGCGACACCAACAGCCTGATCCCGCTCTACGCCATCGGCGTGTTCGTGTGCTTCACGCTGTCGCAGGCCGGCATGGTGATGCACTGGCTTCGCTCGAAGGAGCAGGGATGGCGGTGGCGCGCGGCGCTCAACGGCGTCGGCGCCGTCGCGACGGGCGTCGTCTCGGTGATCCAGATCGTCACGAAGTTCGCGGCGGGGGCGTGGATCGTCGCGCTGATCATTCCGCTGTTCATCCTGATCCTGCAGTCGATCCACACGCACTATCGCCGGTTCGCCATCGACATCGCGTTCCGCGGGCGCAGCCCGATCCTGCCGCACGCACACACGGTGGTCGTACCGATCAGCGCGGTCAACAAGGCGACGGCGGCCGCGCTCGTCTACGCGACGTCACTCTCGCGCAATGTGCACGCGATTCACATCGAGGTGGATTCGAAGGCGACGCCGAAGCTCGAGCGCGAGTGGGACCGCTGGGACATCGGGTACGAGCTGGAGATTCTCTCGTCGCCGTACCGGAGCATCGTGCGGCCGCTGGTGGAGTACGTCCTGCACCTGCAGGCGGAAACGCCGGGCGCGCTCGTCACGGTCGTGACGCCCGAGCTGGTGCCGAGGCACTGGTGGGAGTACCTGCTGCACAACAAGACCGCGCTCTACATCCGGACGGCGTTCCTGTTCAAGCCGAACGTCGTGGTCGTGGCGGTGCCGTATCTCGTCGGCCATGAGTACGAGCACGAGGAGCGTGGGCCGAGGTGGACGGCGGAATCGTCGGTGATCACCGGCGAGGTGCCGGCGGCAAAAGAACCCAGCTAAACGCTCTCAACTGCTGTTCCGTGGTTGCGGTTTCTACTTCAACCCTCTCTGTACCAGCAGCGGTCCCACCTCCGGATCCCGCCCCCTGAACTTCCGGTAGAGCACCGCCACATCATCCGTCCCGCCGCGCGAGAGGATCATGTCGCGGAATCTCTGTCCGTTCGCGCGCGATAGTCCGCCGTGCTCCGTGAACCACGCGTATGCGTCGTCGTCGAGCACCTCGCTCCACATGTAGGCGTAGTAGTTGGCGTTGTAGCCGCCGCTCCAGATGTGCGCGAAATACGTGCTCCGGTATCGCGGCGGGATCAGCGGCATCTCGACATTGAAGCGCTTCAGCGCCGCCGTCTCGAACGCGCCGGCGTCCGCCTGCTTCTCGCCTGGCGGCAGGGTATGCCACGCCATGTCCAGCAGCATCGCCTGCACCAGCTCGCCCGTCGAAAATCCCTGGTTGAACGTGCGCGCCTTCTTGAGCTTGTCGAGCAGGTCCGCCGGCATCGGCTTGCCCGTCTGGTGATGTTTCGCATAGTTCGCAAGCACGCTGGGGTAGAGCGCCCAGTGCTCGTTGAACTGCGACGGGAACTCGACGAAGTCCGTCGGCACGTTCGTGCCCGTGAGCCGCGGATACTCGACGTGCGTGAGCATCGCGTGAAGGGCGTGGCCGAACTCGTGGAACATCGTGGTGACGTCGTCGAACGTCAGCAGCGCGGGCTGGCCGGCGCCCGGCTTCGCGAAGTTCGCGACATTGTAGATCACCGGCTTCGTCTTCAGCAGTCCCGTGCCATCGACGAAACTGTTCTCCCATGCGCCGCCGATCTTGTTGTCGCGCTTCCAATAGTCGCAATACCAGAGCGCCATCGACGATCCGTCCGCGTCGAACACCTCGAACACGCGTACGTCGGGGTGATACACGGGAAGGTCCTTGCGTTCCTTGAACGTGAGCCCGTAGAGCTCGTGCGCCGCGAAGAACACACCGTCCTTCAGCACGCGATCGAGTTCGAAATACGGCTTGAGCTGCGATTCATCGAGCGCGTACTGCGCCTTCCGCACCTGCTCGGCGTAATACTGCCAATCCCACGGCTCGAGCTTGAAGCCGCCCTTCTGCTGGTCCACGAGCGCCTGCATCGCCTTCGCCTCGCCACTCACCTTGTGCGTGATGGCGGGAACCATGTCCGTCAGCAGACTGATCGCGTGGTCCGGCGTCTTCGCCATCTGGTCGTCGAGGACGTACGCGGCGATGTTCGGGAAGCCGAGCAGCTTGGCGCGATCGGCGCGGAGCTGGGCGAGACGCAGGATGAGCGCTCTCGTATCGTTGGTGTCGCCCTGCTCGGTGCGCGTCGTGGATGCCCGGAACAGCTTCTCGCGCGTCGGCCGGCTGCTCAGCGAGGCTTGGTAGGGCTGCTGCGTGGTGTTCTGCAGCGGGAGCACCCATTTGCCGTCGAGCTTGCGCGCCTTCGCGGCGTCCGCGGCGGCCGCGACTTCGCCGTCGCTCATCCCGGCGAGTTCTCCCTTGTCCGAAATGACGAGCCCGCCCGCCATCGTGGCCGCGAGCAGACGATTCTGGAAATCCGTGCTGAGCTTCGACTCCTCTAAGTTCAGCGCGCGGAGCTTCGTCTTGTCGGCGTCGGAGAGCAGCGCCCCAGAGCGCACGAAATCCTTGTAGTAGCGTTCGACCAGGAACGACTGCACGCTGTCCAGCTTGAGCGTCGCGCGCGTGTCGTAGAGCGCCTTGATCCGCGCGAACAGCGCCGCGTTCAGGTGGATGGCGTCCGAGTGCGCCGCGAGCTTCGGCGCGATCTCCGATTGCAGCTTCTGCAGCGTGTCGTTCGTGTTCGCCTGTGTGATCGCCTGGAACACGTTGTTCGTGCGCGTGAGCAGCAGCCCGGTCTTCTCGAGGGCGACAACGGTGTTGTCGAACGTCGGCGCCGCGGAGTCCGCCGCGATCTTCCCGACCTCGGCGAGCTGTACGCGCATGCCCTCGTCGAAGGCGGGCCGGTAGTCCTCGTTGTGGATCCTGTCGAACGGCGGCGCCTGGTAGAGCAGGGGGCTCGCGTTCGCGAAGGGATTGGAGGGCGTGAAGGTTGTTTCCATGGCCGATTTGGAATTGCTGCAGGCGGTCAGGACGAATCCGAGCGCGAATCGCAGTGCCAGCGCGAAGTGTCGACGATCGGGCATCACGGAAGCCTCTGCGGAAGACGTGTGACTGCGAGCGTTCAGATTTTCGGGAGCGTGATGCCGGTCTGCGACTGATACTTGCCCTTCTTGTCCTTGTAGCTCACCTCGGGTGGCTCGTCGCCCTCGAAGAACAGCACCTGGGCGATTCCCTCGTTGGCGTAGATCTTCGCCGGCAGCGGCGTCGTATTCGAGATCTCGAGCGTCACGTGTCCTTCCCACTCGGGCTCGAACGGCGTGACGTTCGTGATGATGCCGCAGCGCGCGTACGTCGACTTGCCCACCGTGATCGTCATGACGTTGCGCGGAATCCGGAAGTACTCGACCGAACGCGAGAGTGCGAACGAATTCGGCGGTACGATGCACACGTCGCCCTCGAACTCCACGAACGATTTCGGGTCGAAGTGCTTGGGATCGACGATGGAACTCAGCACGTTGGTGAAGATCTTGAACTCGCGGGCGACCCGCATGTCGTAGCCGTACGAACTCACGCCATAGGAGATCACGCCCGACCGGACCTGGCTGGACTCGAACGGTTCGATCATGGCGTGTTCCCTGGCCATCTTGGTGATCCAGCGGTCGTTCTTGATGCTCATTTCCGAGGGCAGGCTTGGGTGGAGAGAGGCTGTCGAGTGGCTGCGATGAATGTACCGCGCTGATCCACTCTGTCGCCACGAGACTCAGAACGGCGACGAGTGAGGGGCTTTCCAACAGGGACTAGCGACGCGTGAGGGGCGAGCCGGCGAAGCGCGACGCGCAAAGTGCGAGGTGAACCTCTCCTCGCTTCTCACACATCGCTCCTCACCAAGTTGCCCCTCACGCGTCGCTCGTTCCTGTTCGTGCCATCCGTTGACACGATTCTTACCCCTCTCGTAAGTTTGGAGGGTTCGTGAAATCTTTCACGAGCAACTATTTAGACATGGATCGCAACTACTTCCCAGTCCTCATTCTCCTCGGGTTCGTCGCCGCCAACGCGGTGCTGATGCTCGCGCTCTCGCACTTCACGCTGCGAGCGCACCCGACGCCGGTAAAACAGGTTGCCTACGAATCCGGAATTCCGCCCCTCGGCGATGCCCGCGAGCGGTTCTCCGTCAAGTTCTACATGGTCGCGATGCTGTTCATCGTATTCGACATCGAGACCGTGTTCATGATCCCGTGGGCCGTCTACTACCGCCAGCTCTCGTGCGCGGTGCCGCTCGTGAACGGCGCCTGCCCGGCTGCGCAGGTCCAGTTCTTCGGCCTCGGCGAGATGCTCGTCTTCATGCTCATCCTGCTCGTGGGATACCTGTACGTCTGGAAGAAGGGAGCGCTGCAATGGGATTGACCGCCAGGCCGGACGCCGGAAGCGCGGAAGCCGGTAAGCTTCCGCATTCCGCATTGCCGGATAAGGTCGAGGTGGAGCCGCGAGGTTCGGAAGGCTGGGTGACCACCCGCCTCGACTTCCTGGTGAACTGGGGACGCTCGAACTCCCTGTGGCCCATGCCCTTCGGCACCGCCTGCTGCGCCATCGAGTTCATGGCCAGCGCGGCGAGCAAGTTCGACCTCGCGCGCTTCGGCATGGAGCGCATGAGCTTTTCGCCGCGCCAGAGCGACGTGCTCATCTGCGCGGGCCGAGTGCCGTTCAAGCTCGCGCCGGTGCTTCGCCGCATCTGGCAGCAGATGCCGCAGCCCAAGTGGGCGATCTCGATGGGCGCGTGTGCGTCGACCGGCGGGATGTTCGACAACTACGCCGTGGTGCAGGGCATCGACACCATCATTCCCGTCGATGTCTACGTGCCCGGCTGCCCGCCGCGACCCGAAGGGCTGATCTACGGCATCATGATGCTCCAGAAGAAGATCATGACCGAGCGCATGTCGAACAAATCGCTGCGCAACGAGATGGAGCCTGATCCGACGTCCCAGCTCTATATCCCGGCTTCGCGGATCGACGAGCTGTCCGAGCCGTTCGGGAATTCCGTGCACCAGACGAGATCGGCCCCGTGACGACCAAGTTCGAAATTGTCAGACCGGGGTCAGGAAACCGGTCGGAGCCTGTGACGCCAAAGAACGTGCCGAACCGCGGCGGCGAAGCCAATCCATCCGGCACCGCCTTGAAAGAGCACTTTTCAGCGGCGGTGCTTCGTATAGACGTGGTCAATGGCGAGACCACCGTGCTCGTCGAGACCTCGAAGGTCCTCGACATCGTGCGCTGGCTGCACGACGACGCCACGCAATCGTACGAATACCTCTCCGACGTCACCGCCGTGGAGCATCGCGACCTCTCGAGACCGATCGAGGTCGTCTGGCATCTGCGCTCCATCAAGTTCCGCCGGTTCCTCCGGCTCAAGACCCAGCTCGCAAAGGGCGCGAAGCTCGAGGTCCCGAGTGTGTGGCCGGTGTACAAGGGCGCCGATTGGCTCGAGCGCGAGTGCTACGACATGTTCGGCATCACCTTCGCCGGACATTACGATCTGCGCCGCATCCTGATGTGGGAGCAGTACAAGGAAGGATTCCCGCTCCGCAAGGATTTTCCGCTGCGCGGCCGCTTCAGCCGCTCCGAGCAGCTCCGTCAGGCGCTCGACGCCAATCCCGAGGCGAAGTACTCGATGGAAGAACTGAACGTCGCCGATGCCTTCGAGGAGCTCCCGCTCGACATGCGAGCCCGCATCGCGTCGGGCGAGAAGACGGGAGAGTAGTCGTGGCCACCAAACGCACGATCGAAGTCGAACTCTCGACGAGCGGCCTCACCAAGGAGGGCCGCCCGCAACGGATTCCGCTCGTCACCAAGGGTATCCTTGGCGGGGACACCGGCCTCGCGATCGCCGAGCCGCCGTCGCTGGAGCTCGAAGGCGAGCACATGCTCATCAACATCGGGCCGCAGCATCCCGCCACGCACGGCGTCCTGCGCCTCGTGCTCGAACTCGACGGCGAGACCGTCGTGCGCTGCATTCCGCACATCGGCTACCTGCATTGCGGCTTCGAGAAGATCGGCGAGTACCGCCAGTACAACCAGATCATTCCGTGGACCGACCGCGAGGATTACCTCAACTCGATCGGCAACAACGTCGCGTTCGCGCTGGGAGCCGAGCGGTTGTTCGGAATCGAGATCACCGAGCGGTGCAAGGTGCTCCGGGTAATCGCGATGGAACTCTCGCGCATCGCGTCGCACCTCGTATGGCTCGGCACGACCTGCATCGACATCGGCGCGTTCACGCCGTTCCTCTGGTCGTTCCAGGAGCGCGAGAACATCTACAACATGCTCGAAGGCTGGGTCGGCGCNNCGCATGCTCACCAAGAACGCGATCTGGGTGGGGCGCACGATCGGGCTCGGCGTGATGTCGCCGGACGAGGCGCTGAACTACGGCCTGAGCGGCCCGATGCTTCGCGCCTCCGGCGTCGCGTACGACGTGCGAAAGGATTTCCCGTATCTCGACTATGAGACGTACGACTTCGACGTCCCGGTCGGCACCAGCGGCGACGTATACGACAGGTACCTCGTGCGCGTGGAAGAGCTTCGCCAGTCCGTGCGAATCCTCGAGCAGGCGGTCAACCGCCTTCCCGACGGACCGGTGAACGTGGACGACCCGCGCGTCATCCTTCCTCCGAAGCATAAGGCGACGAGCGAGATGGAGTCGATGATCCATCACTTCAAGAACGTCATGGAAGGCCCGCGCCCGCCCGTGGGCGAGTGTTACGTCGCGGTCGAGAGCCCGAAGGGAGAAAAAGGCTACTACTTTGTCTCCGACGGCACGTCGAAGCCCGTGCGCTGGCGCATCCGCCCGCCGAGCTTCGTGAACCTCTCGGCGATCTCGAAGATGGTCGAAGGGCACCTGCTCTCCGACGTCATCGCCATCAACGCTTCGATCGACATCGTGATGGGAGAGATCGACCGATGAGCGCACACACCACCGAGGCGTACGCGCCCGTGTTTGTCGGAAAGAGGAAGGAAGAACTCGACTCGCTGCTCACGCGATATCCCACCAGGATGGCCGGCCTGTTGCCCGCGCTCTGGATGGTGCAGAACGACCGCGGCTGGGTGAGCGAGCAGGCGATGACCGAAGTCGCGTCGGTGCTGGAACTCACGCCCGCGTACGTGAAAGGAGTCGTGAGTTTCTATACGATGTACCACCAGCACCCGGTGGGGAAACACTTCATCCAGGTCTGCACCACGTCGCCCTGCCTGTGCAACGGCGCGGACAAGGTCGTCAACGCCTTCCTCGAGCATACGGGCTGCAAGGAACTCGGCATCACATCGGCCGACGGCAAGTACACGGTCATCGAAGTGGAGTGTCTCGGCGCGTGCGGATTCTCCACTCCCGTTCAGATCAATGCGGATACGATCGAGAACGTCACGCCCGACAAGGTCCCCGTGATCCTGGCGGGACTGAAATGAGAACGAACTGAGCCATGGGATATCCGCAGAAATCGCACCCGCGCGAGACGCCGGTCCTCTCCAAGCACTTCGGCGAGGGCGAGTCGCGCTCGCTCGACGGATGGAAGAAGCGCGGCGGCTACAAGGCGCTCGAACTCGCGCTGCAGATGACGCCGGCACAAATCGTCGACATCGTGAAGGCGTCGGGCCTGCGCGGCCGCGGCGGAGCGGGTTTCCCGACCGGCGTGAAGTGGTCGTTCATGAAGCCGGGCGACGGCAAGCCGCACTATCTGCTCTGCAACGCCGACGAGTCCGAGCCAGGCACGTTCAAGGACCGCGAGATCATGCGCTGGACGCCGCACGCGCTCGTCGAAGGGTGTGCGATCGGCGCATACGCGATCGGGGCCGAGACGTCCTTCATCTATATCCGTGGCGAGTTCCAGGAGCCGATCGACCGGATGGAGGCGGCGCTGAAGGAGGCGTACGCGGCCAACATCCTCGGCAAGAACGCGATGGGCACCGGCAAGACGATCAACGTCTACGTGCACAAGGGGGCGGGCGCATACATCTGCGGCGAAGAAACGGCGTTGATGGAGTCGCTCGAGGGGAAGCGCGGGAATCCGCGCATCAAGCCGCCATTTCCGGCGGTCTCCGGCGCGTTCGGCCAGCCCACGACGATCAACAACGTCGAGACGCTCGTGGCCGTGCCCCACATCCTGGTGAACGGCGCCGAGTGGTACAAGGCGATGTGCCTCTCGAACCCGAAGAGTACGGGCACGAAGCTGTTCTCCGTCTGCGGGAACATCTCGAAGCCGGGCAACTACGAAATCGTCCTTGGGTTCCCCTTCAAGGATTTCCTCTACGATCTGTGCGGCGGGCCGACGGCGGGCCGCCGCTTCAAGGCGATCATTCCGGGCGGCGCGTCCGTGCCGATCCAGACCGTCGAGGAAGCCGAAGCGACGCTGATGGATTACGAAGGTTTCGTCGCGCAGGGCACGATGCTCGGCTCCGGTGGCGTGATCGTCTTCGACGACGCGCAGTCGATTCCGCGGCAGGTCGCGCGGCTCACGCGCTTCTTCGCGCACGAGAGCTGCGGACAGTGCACGCAGTGCCGCGAGGGCACGTCCTGGACCACGCGCATCCTCGATCGCATCGTCGCCGGCAACGGCACTTACGAGGACCTCGATACGCTGCTCGAAATGGCGGAGAACATGACCGGCAAGACGATCTGCGTGCTGAGCGATTCATGCGCGGCGCCAGTGGTGAGCGGGCTGCAGAAGTTCAGGCATGAGTTTGAGGCCTTGATAACCGGAAAGCGCAGTTCCACAGTAGCTGGCTCTCAGCTGGCAGCTGGCAGCTCCAAGCTGACAACTGCAGGAGCGCCGGCATGAGCGACGCACTCGTCAACCTCACGATCGAAGGCCGCCAGGTTTCGGTGCCGGCGGGTACCTCGATTCTCGAGGCGGCGAAGACCGCCGGAATCCTGATTCCGCACTACTGCTATCACCCGGGGTTGCCAGTGGCGGGTGTCTGCCGCATGTGCCTCGTCGAAGTCGAAAAGGCGCCGAAGCTCGCGCCGGGATGCGCGACCGCGGTCGCCGAAGGGCAGGTGGTGCACGTGTACAGCGAGAAAGCCCTCGAGGCCCGCAAGGGAGTCCTCGAGATGCTGCTCATCAACCATCCGCTCGATTGCCCGATCTGCGACCAGTCGGGCGAGTGCGAGCTGCAGGACTACACGTTCCAGGAAGGACGCGCCGACTCGCGCTACCGCGAGGCCAAGCGGTTCAATCCCGTGGAAGATTTCGGCGGCGACGTGATGTACGTGCCGAACCGCTGCATCCTCTGCACGCGCTGCGTCCGCTTCATGGACGACATCCACGACGCGCCCGTGCTCGCCGTGAGCGAGCGCGGCGATCGCGCCTATATCGGCAAGGCGCCGGACGACGACCTCACGCAGCCGTGGGCCGCGAACGTTGTGGACCTCTGCCCGGTGGGCGCGCTCCTCTCCAAGGACTTCCTGAACAAGGCGCGCGCGTGGGAGCTCGACCGCACGGCGAGCGTATGCACGGGATGTTCGCAGGGCTGCAATGTCACGCTCGAGCTGCGCGACCAGCAGGTCGTCCGGATCCGCCCGCGCGGCAACGCCGACGTGAACAAGTTCTTCATGTGCGACCACGGCCGGCTCGACTACCGCTGGATGAATCGTCCGGACCGGATCGAAGTGCCGATGGCCGGCGGAGAGGTGGTGGACTGGGAGATCGCGCTCGACGCCGCCGCGAAGTCGCTCAAGGGCAAGCGCGCGTACGTCGTCGCGAACGCATCGCTGTCGAACGAGGCGCTCTATCTGCTCAAGCGTCTCGTCTCGAAAACGGGCGGCTCCGCGACCTTCCGGGTGGAGCAGGGCACGGAGGCGCCGCTCCCCGGTGTGCCGGATCTTTCGCTGCGCGCTGATCGCGCCGCGAACGGCACCGGCGCCGAGCGGCTCGGCTTCTCGCGCAGCAAGGATCCGCTCTCGGGCCTCAAGGCCGGCGACGTGCTGATCCTGGCGGATGAAGAACTCGAGGGACTTTCCGCCGACGCCGTCCGGAAGGCCGATGCGGTGATCGTGATCGGCACGGCGATGCCGAAAGGCGTGGCCGCTCCCGCCGTCGTGCTTCCGATCGCGAACGTCGCCGAGGAGGAGGGCACGCTGACCAACCTCCGCGGCCGCGTGCAGCGCTACCTGCAGGCGAAGGCCGCGCCGGGCCTCGCGCGTCCCGCGTGGTTCGTGCTCTCCGATCTCCTCAACGCGATCGGCGACAAGGCGGATTTCCTCGCGGCGAGCGCCGTGTTCGATGCCCTCGCAAGATCGGAGAAGGCGTTCGACGGCATGTCGTACGACGCGCTCGCGCTGAGCGGCATCGAGACGCCGGGTGCTCGCACGGGAGCGTCCGCATGACGCACCTGCCGTTGTTCGCGCTCTTCCAGGTCGCGGACCCGCAGCTTCCGCCGACCGAGGGAATCTTCCTGATCGGCACGGTCGTGAAGATGTTCATCGTCTTCTCGGTCTACATGGTGGGCGTCGCGATGCTCACCCTTGCGGAGAGAAAAATCTCCGCCTGGATTCAGGACCGTCACGGCCCGAACCGCGTCGGATACGGCTGGCTGCAACCCGCGGCGGACGGCCTGAAGAACATCATGAAGGAGGAGACGTATCCCGACTCGGCGAATCTGCCGCTGTTCATCCTCGCGCCGGCGATCTCGTTCATTCCCGCCATGATCACCTGGGCCGTGATTCCGTTCGCGAGCCCGCTGCCCACGCCGTGGGGCCGCATCGACATGGTCGTCGCGGACCTCCCGGTCGGCTTCCTCTTCTGCCTCGCGATCTCATCGCTCGGCGTCTACGGCATCGTGCTCGCCGGCTGGAGCTCGAACAACAAGTACTCGCTGCTCGGCGGCCTCCGCTCGAGCGCGCAGATGATCAGCTACGAAATCGCCATGGGGATGTCCACGGTCTGCGTGCTGCTGCTCTCGGGCAATGTCTCACTGAGCACCATCATCCAGCAGCAGGCCACCATGGGGTGGAACGTGCTGCTCCTCTCGATCGCGTTCTTCATCTTCCTGGTCTCGGCGTTCGCGGAGACGAACCGTCTCCCGTTCGACCTTCCGGAGGCGGAATCCGAGCTCGTCGCCGGGTACCACACGGAATACTCCGCGATGAAGTTCTCGCTCTTCTTCATCGCCGAGTATGCGAACATGGTGACCGCGAGCGCGCTCATCACCTCATTGTTCTTCGGCGGCTGGGACATTCCGTTCACGCAGTGGGACAACCTGCCGCCGTTCACGGTGCTGAAGACCGTGCTGACGCTTGGCGTGTTCCTCACGAAGGTCCTTTTCTTCCTGTTCTTCTTCATGTGGATCCGCTGGACGGTCCCGCGATTCCGCTACGACCAGCTGATGTCGCTCGGGTGGAAGCTGATGCTCCCGCTCGCGCTCGCGTACATCACGATCATCGCGACCGTGGTGCTCGTGCTCGACCGCGCCGGCGTCGCCCGCGGCCCCGCGTACGGTGCGATCCTGTTCGGCATGAACGTGGTACTCGCGGTGCTGCTCTTCGTGGTCCTCGACCGCGGCCGCATCGTGAGCCCGGCGTATTCGCGTCTCGACCGCGAGGAAGTGGCGCGCCTGCGCGACATCAGCGGGCGCAACCCGGCATTGGCGGAGAAGAAGGTATGACGATCGGAGTGAAGGTCATGGACCGGCCCGTCGAAGAGGTGAGCTACGTGCGCGCCACGCTCAGCGGCATGGCGCTCACCTTCAAGCACCTCGTCGATCCGCACAAGGTCACGGTGCAGTATCCCGAGGAGAAGTGGGACCTCTCGCCACGCTGGCGCGGCACGCACCGCATGCTCACGACGGAAGACGGCAAGTCGAAGTGCGTGGCGTGCGGCCTCTGCCCGACGGTCTGTCCGGCGAACTGCATCAAGCTCGTGCCCGGGGAGGACGAGCAGGGCAACCGCTATCCGCTGGTGTTCGAGATCGACGAGTTCCGGTGCATCTTCTGCGGCTACTGCCAGGAAGTCTGCCCGGAGGAGGCGATCCATCTCGGCCGCCACTACGAGAACTCCGAGTACTCGCGCGACCGGTTCGTGTACGATCTCGAGCGGCTGAGCACGCAGACGCATCCGGTCTGCGAGATGTGGGACCCTACCGACCCGAAGGGTGAGTGAGATGGGCAACGAATTCCTCCCGCTCCTCTATTCGTTCCACTTCTATCTCTTCGGCCTCATCGCCGTCGCGGCCGCCATCGCGTTCGTGACGCGCAAGAGCCCGGTGGCTGCCGCGATGTGGCTCGTGGTCGCGATGTTCTGCCTCGCCGCGCTCTACGTGATGATGGACGCGCAGTTCATCGGCGTGATGCAGGTGCTGGTGTATGCCGGCGCGATCATGGTGGTGTTCGTGTTCGTGGTCATGCTGCTCAACCTCGGCCATCCGTCC
>PMYN01000090.1:0-1104 GCA_003171215.1 Gemmatimonadota bacterium
GGCCGGTGGCCGCGATCGGTAACGATGCGATCTTCGTGGCGCCCGCCGACTCCACCTTCATCGGATGGTGGCAGGTCAGCCAGAAGTCGAAGATATATGTCGAAGACAACAAGCTCTCGATCAAGGGCCTGCAGTGGTCCATCCACGAGCTGCTCGACGGCAGCGCTTACGCGGACCGTTTCAAGGGCGGCATCTTCACCCACTCTTTTCTCAATACGTTCGACTACCACCGGTGGCACGCGCCGGTCCGGGGCAAGGTCCTGGAGGCGCGGGTGCTTCAGGGGCAGGCGTACATGGAAGTGGGGACCAAGCCGGCCGTCGTGCGCAATGAGCAGGTCAACGTGCTCGCCCCACGAGACGGCACCGGCTACCAGTTCGTCCAGACCCGCGGCCTCGTCGTCCTGGAGTCGCCCATCGGCCTCGTCGCCTGCCTCCCAATGGGCATGGCGCAGGTCTCTTCCGTCGTGATCACAGCGGAAGTGGGCGTCACTCTGCGCAAGGGCGAGGAGCTGGGCTATTTTCAGTTCGGCGGATCCGACTTCGTCATGGTCTTCGAGCGGGCAAGCAACGTGCAGCTGACCTGCCAGCCCGACGTTCACTACCAGCAGGGCGCGGCGATCGGCAACGCATTCCCGTAGCGGCGATCGGCACGAACTTCCATCAAGCCGTCATCCGGGAGCGTATATATTCTGATGTGCCGATGAAGGATCGCGCTTTCAACCTGACAGGAGACTCTTGATGCGTCGTCATGCAGTGGTGTTCGCTGTCGCCATCGCGTCGTTCGCGCCCGCGTTGCGCGCCCAGCAGGCCGGCAGCGACGGGCCGTACAAGNNGTCGGGGGCGAAGGCGGCACCGACTACATCTATGCGGACGTCGACGGCCGACGTCTGTACATCACGCGCAATACCGTGCGCGCGGTTCCTGCGACCGAGACGGCGCCAGCCCATGACGCGATCCCGGGACGCGTGTCGGTGTTCAACCTCGAGACGCTCGCGCCGATCGGTGAAGTTCCGGGAATCGCCGGAAACGGAGCCACCGTCGATTCGAAATCCGGACATGGATTCACGAGCAATCACCCGGACGTCTCGATGTTCGACACGAAGA
>PMYN01000090.1:1113-36795 GCA_003171215.1 Gemmatimonadota bacterium
CGGCGTGCCCGAGCAGGGCGTCGTCGACGGCAAGGGCACGCTTTACGTCGTGATGCAGGACGGTGAGGGAAGTGTCACGAAGGTCGACGTGAAGACCATGAAGGCGACCGCGCACTTTCCGTTCGGCGACAAGGGCGGCTCGTGCAACGGTCTCGCACTCGATGCGAAGAACCACGTTCTCTTCGCGGCATGCGCGGCGTCGGGCGGACTTCAGCCGGCCGTGATCGGCGCGAACGGCCAGCCGCAGCCGCAACGACAGCTCCCGAAGCCGCAGATGGTGATCCTGAGCGCTGACGACGGCCGCATCATCACGACCCTGCCGCTCGCGGGAGGCTCCGACGGCGCGGCCTTCAATCCGGCCACGATGGAAGCGTTCAGCTCTCACGGCAACGGCACGCTGACCATCGTGAAGGAAAAGAGCCCGACGAGCTTCGAGGTCGAGCAGAATCTCGAAACGATGAACGGCGCGCGCACGCTGACCCTCGACACCAAGACCGGCCACATCTTCGTCATGAGCGTCGAGCGCGGGCCGGCACCGCCGCCGCCGCCGGGCGGAGGACGCGGTTCGGGGGCTCCGGCAATACCGGGCTCGTTCACGATTCTGATGATCGGCAAGTAACTTTCACGCCGAACGAAGAGCGCCGCAGGGGAACCTACTCCCTGCGGCGCTCTTCGTTTCAGGCGGACGATCGGCTCGAGGCGGGATCATCGCTTCAGCGGAACGTGGCTCATCGCATGCTCGGCGAGCGCCGTGATGGTCAGCGCGGGATTCACTCCAGGGTTCGCGGGCATGGCCGCGCCGTCGCAGATCAGGAAGTTCCGGTAGCCGAACACGCGCTGGTGCGCGTCCACGACGCCGGTGGCGGCATCGCGCCCGATCGCGGCTCCACCCAGGATGTGCGCCGTGGTCGGAATGTTGGCGAGCGCCTCGAGAACCCCGCTCTGCGGAATCCCGCCGGTGTGAAGTGCGAGCCACTCGGTAGCCTCGTTCGCCACGTCGATGAACGTGGGATTCGGCTTGAGTGGATCCTGCTCTGTGCGCAACCCGATGCCGCCGAAGATGCGGCGCTTCGCGCGGAAGGCGATCGCGTTGTCGCTCGTCTGCATGACGAGCACGACAAGTGTGCGCCGGCTCCAGCCGAACGGCCACCGGGCACGGAGAAAGCGCAGCGGATGTCGCACGATGCTGCCGAGCATCAACAATGGGCGGGTGATCCGCGTGCCCTTCCCCGTGAGCGGAGCGAGAAGGAATGCCATGAAGTCGCCGCCCTTGCCATAGGTGCAGAACTCGATGTGCGTGTCCGATCGCGGGTGGATGCTCGCGCTGATCGCCACGTCGTTCCAGGGCGCGCGCGCATCGCCGGGGAGCGTGATGGCGAGGATCGACTCGCTGTTCGTTCGCACCAGCTCACCGAGACGATCGCTGAGCCGCGGGAGCGAGCCGGTCTCCTTGCACTTGATGAGCAGCCGGTTCGTGCCGAGCGCGCCCGCCGCCACGATGACGCCGCGCGCCGTGAAGGAGCGGCGTTGCTTGGCGAACCACGCGCCTGGCCGTTGGGTCGTCACGCGATAGCCGCGGCTCCCATCGGCAACAGCGGCGCCGCCGGCGACGCTCCCGCCATCAGCGCCGATCGGGCGAATGTCGGTTACCTCGCAATCGGCGATGATCTCGGCACCGCGCTTCTCTGCGAACCACAGATAGTTCTTGAGGAGCGTGTTCTTCGCACCGTACCGGCACCCCACCATGCACGCGCCGCAGCGCGTGCACCCCGTGCGTGCGGGTCCTTCGCCGCCGAAGTACGGATCGGGCACCGTCTGCCCCGGTTCGCCGAAGAATACGCCCACCGGCGTGCGCGAGAACGAGTCGGCAACGCCGAAGTGCTCCGCCACTTCCTTGAGCAGCTCCTGGCCGCCGCTCGCAAACGGCACCGTCTGCACGCCGAGCATTTTTTCGGCTGCGTCGTAGTGCGGTTGCAGGGCCGAGCGCCAGTCCGCAAGGCCGGCCCATTGGGGATTCTCGAAGAACGCCGGCTTCGCGCGATACAGCGTATTGGCGTACACCGCGCTGCCGCCCCCGACAGCCGAACCGGTCGCGATGAAGATGTCCTTGAACGGCGTGAGCCGCATGATGCCGCGGAGCCCGATTCGCGGCGCCCACAGGAAGCGCCGAAGATTCCAGCTGCTCGCGGCATACTCGCTGTCTGCGTAGCGGTGGCCACACTCGAGCACGGCCACCCGGTATCCTTTCTCGCTCAGGCGCAGGGCCGATACACTGCCGCCGAATCCGGAGCCCACGATGATCCAGTCGTAGTCGAAACCGTTGGTCGTCATGCCGGCGTCCGCTCCCGCGTGATCATGAAGAGGAAGCTACGTGTTTGACCAGGTGATTCACCATCAGCGGGCTAGTCCCTAGTCCAATCGTGCGATTGCGTCCACCCCCGGCCCGGCCCTTTAATGAACTGACATCCGCCGCGCACCGCCTCGTCGTGATCGTGGAGAACCATGCGACACATCGCTCGCCGATTGACCGTCATCGCACTGATCACCGTCTCCGCCGCCGGCGGCGCCTCGGCGCAGGTCGCCAGCTCCACGCTCGACAGCGCGTCCGCATCGCGAGCGGCGCTATCACTCGACACGCTGAACGCCGCTCGAACCTCTGGAGGCGAGCCGCACAACGTGTTGCCCGCGGCCGAGATCCTCGGCTTCCTGGCGCTCAACAATATCGGGGCGCGCCTCATGTTCCCGAACGAGACCGAGGACGGAATCAAGGTGTATAGCTCCACCTTCAAGAGCACATGGGACCATCTTCATACGCAACACTGGGTCTACGACATCGATCCGTTCAATACCAATCAGTTTCAGCATCCATACCAGGGCGCCTCGATGTACGGCCTCGCGCGATCGAGCGGCCACAGTTTCTGGACCTCGCTCATCTATTCCAACGTCGGCAGCTTCGTCTGGAAGATGGCCGGCGAGACGGACCCGCCCTCGATCAACGACATCATCACCACCGGCCAGGCCGGAAGCATGCTCGGCGAGGCGCTGTACAGGATGGCCGACCTCATCGTGAGGGACAGCGGAGACACCGGGCTCAACGCGCTGCATGAAGTCGGCGAGGCGCTGGTCTCACCCTCGAGCAGTCTGAATCGCCACATACTCGGCAATCGCTACCGGGCGCATCTCCCCGACTCCCTTCCGGCGATCTTCTGGCACCTCAGGTTCGGCGCGACGCTGGACGCGCTGGCGAAGGACGTCTCCACTCCAACGAGCCTCTTTCTGCGCCGCGATGCGACGGTGGACTTCGCCATTGCGTACGGGCTCCCGGGGCGGCCAGGCTACACCTACACCCGCCCGTTCGACTACTTCGACTTCCAGAGCTCGCTCCTCCCCTCCACGTTTTCCAATTTCATCGAGAACATCATGGTCCGCGGCCTGCTCGTCGGCCAGAAGACCAAGGACAGTGATAACTCGCGCGGGATCTGGGGCCTTTACGGCAGCTACGACTATATATCGCCGTATCTCTTTCGCGTCTCAAGCACTGCGCTGTCGCTCGGCACGACCCGTCAGTACGACATCACCCCCGGTGTGGCTCTGCAGGGCTCTTTCCTGGTTGGCGCCGGTTACGGCGCGGCGGGCAGCACCACGGTCATCGCGAGCACGCCGATCAACGCCGCGATCCGCGACTATCACTTCGGCGTGACCCCGCAGGCGCTCCTCGCGCTCCGCCTCCTCCTGGGCGACAGAGCAATGCTCGACATGACGGCCCGTGACTACTACGTGAGCGGCGTGGGGTCCGACGACAGCCGGGGATCGGAGAAGATCTTCCGCGGAAACGTCGGCGCCACCTTTCGCATCCACGGCGGGAACGCAGTGGGCTTTCAGTATGTCCTGTCGACCCGAAGCGCCGAGTATGGCACCCTGCCGGACAAGAAGATGCAGGAAGGAACCATCACGATCGTCTACACGATTCTCGGCAACGAGCGTTTCGGCGCGGTGAACTGGCGCTGAGGGCGACGAGTTCGTTCAGGAGCGCGTACCCAGCGCCCACTGCGCCGCCCACGCCTCGAGTCCCTCTTCGGTCATCGGCCGCGCGATCATGAAGCCCTGCATCATGTCGCAGCCGAGTTGGTCGAGAAGGTCCCAGTCCGGTCGCTGCTGAACGCCTTTCGCGACCGACGTCATCTTGAGGTTGCGCGCGAGAGTCAGGCTCGCCTCGACCACCGAGCGTTTCGTCGACGACGTCGAACAACCATCCACGAAGCGGCGGTCGATCTTCAGCTCACTGAACGGCAGCTTCTGCAATTGCGAGAGCCCTGACTGGCCGGTGCCGAAGTCATCGATGGAGAGCCGGAAACCCTTGAGTCGCAGCCGTGTGGCGATATCGATCATCTTGATCGCGTCGCGGGCCACCTGCGCCTCGCTCACCTCCAGCGTGATGCGTTCGGGCGGCACGTGCGCGTCACGCGCGAGAGACTCGATTCGTTCCGGCAGGTCGATTCGATCGAAAGTCTGCACGGAGAGGTTGATGGCCACTCCGAGTTCCTGGCCCGCGTCGTGCCACCGGCCGGCGCAGGCGATCGCCTCTCGCAGGGAGAAGTCCGCCAGCGCTGCGTTGTAGCGATCGTGTTCCTCCATTGCGGGGACGAACGACGCCGGCTGGAACAGGCCGAACCGGGGATGCTTCCAGCGTACCAGCGCCTCGACGCCCGCGAACTTTCCGGTGCGCATCCAGATCTTGGGCTGATACAGGAAGAACAGTTCGGCGTGCTTGAACGCATGCTGGAAATCCTGATCCGGCGCCATGAATGTGTCGTCCACGTCCTTGTTCGGCACTTCGCGCAGCCGCTTCAGGATCGGCTCGAGCTTCTCGGCGGTGACCGGCTTCGGAATCGTGCCGAGCATTCGCAGGCCCTGCACCTCCGCGAGCATGCCGGCGGTCTCGAGGACACGCTCGTCCTCGACGCTCATGATCGCGACGGCCGATTCGAGACCGAGGGCACCGAAGGAACGGATCGTCTCGATCCCGTCCCGCTCCGGCATCCGCAGGTCGCAGAGGATCAGGTCGAACCACGCTCCCGGCTGGGTCACGGCCGCGAGCGCCTCGCGGCCATCTTCAGCTTCGGTGACGTTGGTGATGCCCAGCGAACCCAGCACGTGGCGAACCCACGTACGCACGTGCATCTGGTCGTCGATGACCAGGACACGGAGCAGCGAATTGTCGTCAGGCATCGTACTCGTGCGTGCCCCCGCGTGGAGTCGCACTCTCACTTGGCATCCAGTACCTCCCGCACCTTGTGGCCCAGCAATTCCGAAGTGAACGGCTTCTGGATGAGCGTGAGGCCTTGTTCCAGCAGATCGTGCAGGATGATGGCGTCGCTGGTATAGCCCGTGACGAACAGCACCTTCAGCGTCGGCCTCAGGGCGCGCACACGTTCCGCCAGCTCGCGCCCGCTCATTCCTTTCGCAAGCACGACGTCCGTCAGGAGGAGATGCAGGGGTTCGCGCTCATCCTCGATCACCCGCAACGCCTCCTCGCCTGAGGCGACGCTGATCACGCGGTAGCCCTGCGCCTCGAGCATGTGCGCCGTCACGCGGCGCACGGCCGGCTCATCCTCCACCAGGAGAATCGATTCCACGCCGTGCGTCGGTGTCTTCCTGCGGCGACTCGGCGCCGACTCCGCAAGCTCGCCCCGCCGGGGCAGATAGACCCTGAACGTGGTGCCGAGCCCCTCTTTGCTGTACACGGCGATGTGGCCGCCGGCCTGCTTCACGATTCCGTAGCACGTCGCGAGTCCGAGCCCGCTCCCTTTCCCACGCTCCTTCGTCGTGAAAAAAGGTTCGAAGATGCGTGTCTTGACCTCCTCGCTCATTCCCATGCCCGAGTCGCTCACGGCGAGCATCACGTACTCGCCGGGCGTGACGTCGGAGTGCTTCCGCGGATATTCCGAATCCAGGACTACGTTTGCCGTCTCGATCCTGAGCTTTCCACCTTGGGGCATCGCGTCGCGCGCATTGACCACGAGGTTCATGAGCACCTGCTCGAGTTGCCCGCGGTCCATTCTGACGTTGCCGAGTTTCGGATCCGTTCGCGTGACGAGCTCGATGTCTTCACCAATCAGCCGGCGGACCATCTTGTCGATCGCGACGACGAGATCGTTGACGTTGAAGACCGTGGGCTCCACCAGCTGCTGCCGCGAGAACGCCAGCAGCTGGCGCGTGAGCACCGCTGCCCCCTGACTCGCCTTGAGAACCTCCTCGAGTGACGACTGGACCGGGTGACTCTCCGGAAGATCCGACATCACCACCTCCGTCCAGCCGAGGATGACGGAGAGCAGATTGTTGAAGTCGTGGGCGATGCCGCCGGCAAGCCGGCCCACCGACTCCATCTTCTGGGCCTGCAGGAACTGGGCTTGCAGCTGCTTGTCTTTGGTGAGGTCGCGCTTGAGCGCGATGAAGTGAGAGATCTCGCCGTGACCGTTTCTCACCGGCGTGATGGTCTGCATCTCCGGGTAGAGGCTGCCGTCCTTGCGGCGATTGGTCATCTCTCCCCGCCAGACGTTTCCGGCCAGAATGGTGTCCCATATCATCTTGTAAAACGCTTGATCGTGAACGCCGGACCTCAACAGATCTCGCGGGTTCTTGCCGACGGCTTCTGTCGCGCTGTAGCCCGTGCACTCGGTGAACGCGGCGTTGACCCATGCGATCGTGCCGGCGCGGTCGGTGATGACCATGGGGATGGCCGACGCATTCAGGGCGGCGCTTTGCAGTGCCCGGGACTCCTCCGCCAACTTGCGTTCGGTGATGTCCTGGATGGTTCCGCGCATCCTGACGGGCTGACGCCGGTCGTCCCATTCGACCCTTGCCATTCCGTGCACCCACCGCTCCTCGTCGTCGCTCTCTCGGACGACCTTGTACTCCTTGTCGAACCGGATGCCCTTTCCCAGCACATCATTGGTGAGATAGTCGCTCATCAGGACCTGCCACTCGGGGTGGACGAGAGCGAGCCAGCCTTCCACGGAACGGACGTAGCGATCGTCGATTCCGAAAATGCGATCGAGCTCGTTCGAACTCTCCCAGAGGCCGGTCTGGAAGTCCAGGATGAAGCTGCCCACCCCGGCAATCGACTCCGCTTCGCTGAGCAAATCTGCATTTTCCTTCAGCGCACGCTCCGCCTGCTTGCGCGCCGTGATGTCCTCGAAAATGCAATAGAACGCGGGTCGCTCACCCAGCAACACCGTTCTTGCCCACACGTGGACGTTCCTGACCTCGCCGTTCTTGGTGCGTTGCAGGGTTTCGAAATCGTCCGATCCGGCGGACCGCACTTTCTGCAGGTGCGCCTGGGTTTCCTCCGGCGTCTCTCGCGCTTCGTAATCGGTGATTCCCAGGGCGGCGAATTCCTCACGGGAATAGCCCAGTTGCCTGCAGGCAGCTTCGTTGGCCTCGATCGTCTTTCCGGTTTGGGCGTCGATGAGGACAATCCCGTTCGGTGACTGCTCGAACAGGACGCGATACCGTTCGTCCGCATCGCGGAGCGCTTCGTCCACGCGTATGCGCTCGGTCATCTCTCGACCCTGGAGGCTGCGCCGAGTTGTCCCGGCTCGCCGGGAGTCGTTCTTGGCGTCATGGCGGTGTTCTCACGTGTCGCGTGCTGCGGCATTCAGGCGTGGCATGAGCGAGAACCGGCTCGCTCGAATGTTACTTGAATTATACGTGCCAAGTTAGCGAGTTGACGGGTCCGCGTCGGCATTTTTGGGCCACGGGCGTGGGGTCACTCCAGGCGCTCGTGGCCGGTTCGTCACGTGTCAGGGTCGTTACGCCAAGAACTTCCTCGGCGCGGTCCGGCCGGGATACATTACCGTCTGCTCACGCGAGTTCGTGAGGCGAGTTCGAGAGTGCCCCGCGTTCTCTTGGAATGGAGGAGCCCGGTGACCACTGCGGCGCACGCCGCTCAAACGGCAGACAGGACCGGGGCGTCCGCGCGCTGGGACGCCACGCGCATGCGTGAGGCGGCGGCCGCGAATTGCGAGGGCGCGCTCCGCCTCTGCAGCTCCGAGCCGGCGGGACTCACCGAGGCCGAGGCGCTGAAGCGCCTCGAGACGTATGGCCCCAACGAAATCGCGGCCCACCGGCCCGATCCCTGGGGGCTGCGGCTGTTCCATGCGCTGCGCAATCCGCTCGTCATCCTGCTCGCGACACTCGCCGTCGTTTCGCTCGTCACCGGCGATGCGCGCGCCGCGACCGTCATGACGCTGATGATCATCCTCGGCGTGGCGCTGCGCTTCGTGCAAGAGTCACGGGCCAGCACGGCCGCCGAATCGCTGCGCGCGATGATCCGCGTCACGGCGACCGTGATGCGCGACGGCGCACGGCGGGAGGTGCCACTGCACGAGATCGTGCCGGGGGACGTCATCGTCCTGACGGCCGGCGACATGATCCCGGGAGACGTGCGGCTCCTCACCGCGAAGGACCTCTTCGTGAGCCAGTCCGCCATAACCGGCGAGTCGCTTCCGGCGGAGAAGGGAGACTTCGTGCAGGGCGTGCCGGACAAGCCTCCCCTCGAATGTCCGAACCTCTGCTTCCTCGGGACCAGCGTGCAGAGCGGATCGGCGACCGCGGTGGTCGTGGAAACCGGCGGCCACACGCTGTTCGGGACGATGGCCCGCGGCATCTCGCAGACGGCTCCGCCCACGGCGTTCGACAGGGGAATCAACCGGTTCACCTGGCTGATGATCGGCTTCATCGCCGTCATGGTACCGGCGGTGTTCTTCATCAACGGATTCACGAAGCACAACTGGCACGAGGCGTTCTTCTTCGCGCTCGCGGTCGCGGTCGGGCTGACCCCCGAAATGCTCCCCATGATCGTCTCCGTCTGCCTCTCGCGAGGCGCGATGGCGATGTCCGGCAAGGGCGTGATCGTCAAGAGGCTCAACTCGATCCAGAACTTCGGCGCGATGGATGTGCTGTGCACGGACAAGACCGGAACGCTCACGATGGACAGTGTCGTCCTGGAGCGGCATTGCGACGTCGAGGGGAACGAGAGCAACGAGGTCCTCGTCGCCGCGCTGTTGATCAGTCACTTCCAGACCGGCCTCAAGAGCGCCCTCGATGTCGCGACGCTGAAGCACCGCGACGACGACCCGGCTGTCGATCTCGACAGTTACAAGAAGATCGACGAAATACCGTTCGACTTCTCCAGGCGAATCATGTCGGTCGTGGTGGACCGGCCGGACGGAGTGCGGCGACTGTACGCCAAGGGGGCACCCGAAGAAATCCTGCGTCGATGCACCGCCTTCGAGGCCGACGGCCAGGTGCTGCCGGCGCCCGCGGGATTCGCCGAAGACCTGCGCGAGCAATTCGACGCCCTGAGCGAGGATGGCTTCCGTGTGCTGGGAGTGGCTTGGCGCGATGTGCCGTCGAAGGAGAGTTACGGGCGCGACGACGAAGCCGAGATGGTGCTGCTGGGCTATGCAGGCTTCTTCGATCCACCGAAGGAGACCGCGGGCCCGGCCATCGCGGCACTGCGCGACCATGGCGTAGCCGTGAAGATCTTGACGGGCGACAACGAGCTGGTCACCCGCACGATCTGCACGCACGTCGGGCTTCCGGCCGACATAGTGATGACCGGCACGCAGGTCGCGGAGATGAGTGACAAGGATCTGGCCGAGGCCGTCGAACACACCACGATCTTCGCCCGGCTCACGCCCGCGGACAAGGAGCGCATCATCCAGAGCCTCCAGTCGCGAAATCACGTGGTGGGGTTCATGGGCGACGGGATAAACGATGCGGCCGCGCTCCGCGCCGCGGACGTCGGGATTTCGGTCGACACCGCGGTGGACGTCGCGAAGGAATCGGCCGACATCATCCTGCTCCAGAAGAGCCTGCTCGTACTGGAGGAAGGCGTGCTCGAGGGGCGGAAAGTCTTCTCCAACGTCCTGAAGTACATCCGCATGGGCGCCAGTTCGAACTTCGGAAACATGTTCAGCGTCATCGGCGCGAGCGCGCTCCTCCCCTTCGTCCCGATGGCGCCGCTGCAGGTGCTCACCAACAACCTCCTGTACGACTTCTCGCAGGTGCCGATCCCCACGGACAACGTCGATGCGGAACAGATCACGCGCCCCCGTCCGTGGGAGATCAGCGCGATCGCGAAATTCATCCTCGTCATCGGCCCCATCAGCTCGATCTTCGACTACACGACGTACGCGATGATGTGGTTCATCTTCGGCGCGAAGACGCCCGCCCAGGCTGCGCTCTTCCAGACGGGGTGGTTCGTGGAATCGATCATGACGCAGACGCTCATCATCCATGTCATCCGAACCAGCAAGATCCCGTTCTTCCAGAGCCGGGCAAGCTGGCCGCTCGTGGCCACTACCGTGGCGATCATGGCCGTGGGCGTCTGGCTGCCTTCGTCGCCGCTCGGCCCGGCGCTCGGGCTCGTCGCCCTGCCCTCGTCGTACTGGCCGCTGCTCGCCGTGACGCTGCTCGCCTACATCATGCTGACGCAGATCGTGAAGGTCATGCTGCTGCGGAGGCGCTGGATTTAGCAGTCACGTCCGGCTAACGCAGCGCTACCGTCATCATCGCGCCCCACTCCGGCGGGGACTCCGGCGTGCCGGGTGTCGCATTCCAGAACAGCTCGCGCACGGTCATCCGTTTCGCTTCGCCGTCGATCGCGACGAACTGGAACGACAGCTTGGTTTCGTCCGCGGCGGAGAGCTTGCCCTTCATCGGCGAGTCAGCCCGGAACACCGGGAGTGCGATGTCGCCGCCGGGACCGCGCCACACGTACATCTCGCTGAAGTTGGAATGGCCGTGGAAATAGGCGCGGATGTTCGCGTGCGCCTTCACGAACCGCGCGAACGCACGTTGCTCGATCTCCGTTGACGTCCCGCCCGGCGAGCGGTCCTTCAGCGTCTCGGAAAGAAGATTCTCGAAACGGCCGGCGCCGTTGGTCGTGCGCTCGCCGTCGGGATCGATGAAGTGCCTGGGATCACCGATTGGAGGATCGTGCGTGAAGAGGAGCACCGGCGTTCCCGGCGGGACGCGTTCCAAGTCGCGTTCGAGCCACGCGCGCTCGGCGGAGTCGGGCCAGATGTGCAGGAACGCGAGGTGCACGCGCCCGACGTCGCGCGAGAAATGGACGCGGTCCTTCTCATAGTTGTACGTCGCGATCGTGCGCGGCGGCACCGGGGCCAGCATGAGGTTATAGATGGCCGTCATGGCGGTCGCGTCGCGGGCGGGCGAAAGCGGGATCCGGAATCCGATCGCGTTCGACGCGTCGTGATTGCCCGGGACGATGAAGAGCGCGGACTTCCGGCCTGAATGGTCGCGTGTGGTGAGGCCGTCGATGTAGTCGCGCGCGAACTCCCGCCACGATGCCGCAGCCGATTGCACTCCCTTCTCGGCGCGATTCGCGATGTCGCCGCCTTCAGCGACGAAGTCGATTGCGCCGACCATCCGTCCCGCCCCTACGCCGCCATCCTCGGGAATCGTAAACCCGCCGACTCGGTTGATCTCGGCCACGAGCGCCGCATTGACGTCGTGCGATGCGACGTTGCGGCCCCCGCGAAAAGCGGCGCGTGAGATCCCGTAGTGCGCATCGGCGGTGAAGATGAACTGCACGCCCTGCGAGGGCGCGGACGCCTGCGCGAGCGCAACGGTTCCACCGCTCGAGAGTGCGAGCCAGGCGAGTGCGAGGCAGGCGACTGTGAGGATTCGGCGCATCAGGATCCGGGTGAGAGTCGACGAAAGCTCGACCTGGATCTCCCCGGCGTCCACGGCGCCGGCACGTTGTGACCACACCGATACCCCGACGCGGCCCGTCAGGGAAGCGGGAAGCCGTGACGTCTCCGGTACCTGTTCGAAACCGGCCCGAGGCCCTGGAGCCGTACCGTCTCTCGGTCATGACTCGTCGACGCTGCCATCCACATCACACCGGAGCTGGCCCGATGTCCGCCCCCCACTCGAGCTCAAGCTCAACGACTCGCCTCGCGCTCACCCTGGCTCTTCTCGCTCCCATCGGCCTCGCGGCACAGATGCTCCCATCGCAGGCGTCGCGGACGCCGGCTGCGGCAAGTGAGAGTCACCAACGCTCAACCGGCAGCGCGCGGCTCCATGGCAGGGTCACGGACAAGAATGCGCGCCCGCTGCAGGGCGTCACGGTCTTCATCGACCAGCGCCACGGCACGTCGTCGGATGCCGAAGGTCAGTTCGCGATCGGTGACCTGACGCCGGGAAGCTATGTGGTTCGCGCGCGCTTCATCGGCTACGCGTCGGACAGCGTCACGGTAAAGGTCGGGGATTCCGCTGCCGAGCCGCTCACGATCATGCTCGCCGAGATGTCGACGAGTCTCTCGGCAGTTCGAGTGGAAGCAGGCCGTCTCGACGGCCAGGCGCTCTCCGTGAACCGTGAGAGGGTCGCCGAGAATCTCATCTCTGTGAGTACCGCCGAGGAGATCGCGGCCCTGCCGAACGCGAACGCTGCCGACGCCTTCTCGCGCCTGCCGGGCGTGTCCATCCAGCGACACGAAGGCGAAGGCGCTTCCGTGCAGATCCGTGGCATCGACGGCAACCTCACGAACACGACCATCAACGGCGCCCACATGTCGGGCAAGTCCGAGGACAACACCGGGGGCGACCGCCGCGTCTATCTCGACGGCGTCCCGGCGGCACTGCTGGGCTCCGTGCAGCTCAACAAGACGCTGACTCCAGACATGGACGCCGATGCGATCGGCGGAAGCGCGGGCATTGAGACCAAGAGCGCCGACGCGGCGCCGGGATTCCGCTTCTCCGGCAGCTACGGCCGGAGCGACCTCAAGAGCGCAGCGCAATGGCTCGGCACGGCGAGTTTCGGTCGCCGCTTCAACAATCGGACGGCCCTCTTCGTCGGCTACAGCACGGACTACAACGCCCGCATCTACGACGACGTGGAACCGACATACGCACGCATCAAGCTGTCCACGGGCGACAGCGCGACCATCCCGGCCGGCACGAGCGCGCGCGAGTACTACACGGACCGCTCGCGCACGGGTACCACGGCTCGACTCGACTGGAGCCCGAGCGACAACACGACGCTCGCCATCTCGGGCCTCTACAGCCGGTTCGCCGACTACGGAACCCGCTATCGCCAGGATCACCTGTTGACTGCGTCGTCCGTCACGCCGACCGGTGCGCTCACGGGGTCGGGCACCGGCATGCAGGCCACGAGCAACGTGCAGCGTCGCACTCCGCTCGACCAGACCGGAATGTTCGGCGGGCGCGGCACGACCGTCCTCGGCGCGAATGTCCTCGACTATTCCATGAACTACTCGATGGACCAGTACCAGCGAAAGGACGGCCGCGACCTCACGTTCGCGCAAAAGAAGCTGACCGGAACCTATGACTGGACGAACCCGCTCTATCCCGAAATCTCGCCCGCGGGGACGTACTCGGACGCGACGTTGTTCAACTTCAAGTCTCTGAAGACGGACGACGAGAACTCGCTCGGTCAGGATTTCGCCACGGCCGTGAACCTCACGATTCCGGTCACGACCGGGAACTATGCCGCCGCATTCAAGTTCGGCGCCAAGTATCGCGCCGAGCAGAAAGAGTACAACGACGCCATCCTGAGCTACGTCCTCAATCCCGGCCAGGTCTACACGCTCGCCACCGTGTTGGGAACGTACTCGAACCCGAATCACTACTGGGGTCACTACCCCATCGCATTTTCGCCTGACGATCACCCGGCGGAACAATACCTCATCACGAATCCCAGCGTGCTCAGCGTCGACCCGACGACCGCGCTGGCGTCGGCGCTCGCCCAGTTCTCGGGAAGCGAGAGAATCGCGTCCGCCTATGCCGCGTACAACGTGGACATCGACAGGGCGCATCTCCTGATCGGCTTGCGTGCGGAGCAGACGAGCTCGACGTACAACGCCAATGCGACGGTTCCCGGCACGTTGACCACGGCTCCCGTGACGGGCGGAATCACATACACGAACATCTTTCCGAATGCGCAGCTTCGATACGCGCTCGACGACCGCACGAACCTGCGCGTCGCTCTCACCACGTCGATGGCGCGTCCGCTGTACAGCCAGCTCGCGCCGTCGGTCAGCCTCGCCTCGGGAGCCCAGCCGACAGATCCGAACGCCATCTCGACGGGAAATCCCAACCTCAAGGCGATGACGTCGGTGAACCAGGACCTCTTGCTCGAACACTTCCTGCCGGGTGTGGGCCTCGTCGAAGTGGGTCTCTTTGCGAAGCAGATCTCGAACTACATCTACTCGGCCGCGTTCGTCTATTCCGGAGCGCCCTACGACGGGTATCACGGTACGCGCCCGGAGAACACCAGCAAGGGGACGCTCGAAGGAGTGGAAAGCGCGTGGATGCAGCGATTCGACTTTCTCCCGGGCGTGCTGAGCGGTCTCGGAATCGACGCGAACGGCACGTACACGCAGTCGAACACTTCAACACCGACCCGCAGCTCGTTCGATCTGCCGCGACAGTCGAAGTGGAACGGCAACCTCGCGGCGACATACGGACTCGGCCCGGTCGCGGCACGCCTGACCTATCAGTACAACGGCCCATACATCTACAAGCTCGGCGATGGCACCCCGAACCCGACCACCGGCGATACCTACATGATGCCGCATACGCAGGTCGACGCGTCGCTCAACTATGAGGTTTCGAGTCGAAGCCAGTTCGTCATGCAGGTGCTGAACTTGAACAACGCGCCTTTCGGCTATTACACGGGGACGTCGCGCACATTCATCCAAAAGGAGTTCTACGGCGTGACGACGACGGCTTCGATGCGCTTCACATATTGAGGCGTCGACCGGGCGCGGGTCACCCAAGCGACTCGCGCCCGGAAGGACCGGATCGATGGTCAGTACCGCTTCCCGAACACCATGCTGAGCGTGAGTCCGGCGACGCTGCGCGACCCGTTCAGATTGGCATGCGCGCCAATCCCGATGGCGAACCACCGCGCGAGCACGGCCTCAGCCACGGCGTGCGCGGCGCACGAGATTCCAGATCCGGCCGCCTCGCGCGTCTCGTGGCCGACGGGTCCCGAGTACTGCGTGTATGAGTAGAATGCGGGACCTGCCATCGCTCGCAGCGCGAACGAGCCGTTGCGCCAGTCATGACCTGCGAACAGCGACACGTCGGTGACGTAGGGCGACGTGCAGGGGTCGGCGCAGTGGAGGGGATAGATGTCGGCGCCGGCTCCGAGCAGCAGTGCGTCGCGCTTGACGTTGACGGCCCCGGTGAACGGTCCGGTCGCCGCGTTCATGCCGATGTCGATGAAAACTCCGGACTCGCGCGGCTTGCTCTGCGCCCCAGCCGTTGGAGCCATGAACGCGAACAATGCGATCAGCCGGCAAATACAGGCGCGCATGACAACGATGATGCCATGACGCTCGGCGTGCCGCAAGCGGGAAAGGTTCATGACGAACATCGCTGAACTTCGGCGCCGAGAGCGACATATGTTAGGTGATCCACCACGTGCTTCCGGAGCCACATAGATGCGCGCTTCACACCTCCGTCCCATCGCGGGCCGCTCGCACGGCGCGGGGTTACCCGAGCTGGACGCCGCGCTTCGAGCGCGCCTTGCCGAAGTCTCCGCGGCCGGGTGGACGATCTTCGAGCGGTTCGAAGCCGAGGTGCGGGACCGCCGGTTTCATCCCTTCGTCGCGGCGGACTACGACGCCGTGCTCGCCGCGCTCATCGCGCAGCGCGGCACGGGCCTGCGCTTTCTCGAGTGGGGATCGGCATCGGGCGTCATCACGATCATGGCCGACCTCCTCGGCTATGACGCCAGCGGCATCGAACTCGACGAATCACTCGTGCAGACGGCTCGCGATCTTGCGACACGATTCCATTCGGGCGCGCGGTTCGTTGCCGGCAGTTTCCTCCCCACCGGGTACGCGTTCAGCCAGGGCGATAGTGACAGCCGCACCGGATGGGTCGGTTCGGGTCCGTCGGGCTACCTGCAGCTCGGGCGCGCGCTCGACGACTTCGACGTGGTGTTCGGATACCCGTGGGGCGGCGGAGAGCCGATGATGCTCGACCTGATGCGGTGCTACGGGCGGGCGGACGCGCTGCTGCTGCTATACGGGGTCGACCACGGCGTGACGGCGTATCGAGGACGCGACCGGACGGGATCGTAGCCCGCGGCGTACGACTTCCGGAACCCTGATTCTCCCCACAGTTTCAGGTAGCCCGCCAAACACTTCCGTCTCCCCCTCCCTTGCCCGACGCGACCCTGCGCTGCCCCGGCTGTGGAGCTCCAGCCTCCGCCGACTCCGCCAAGTGCGAATACTGCGGATCCGCGCTCGCCACCGTCACCTGCCCGTCGTGCTTCGCGCCGATGTTCGTGGGGAGCCGGTTCTGCGCGCGCTGCGGCGCCGAGGCGACGCGCGGCGCGGTGGAGGACGGCGCACCGCTCGACTGCCCGCGCTGTTCAGCGTCGCTGCAAGCGCTCCGGCTGGGCGCGACGACGGTCCGTGAATGCGCCGCGTGCGGCGGCCTGTGGGTGGATCCTGCGTCCCTCCAGAAACTCTGCGATGCCCGCGAAGAGCACGCCGGCGTCGTGTCCGCTCTCGAGGCGCGCGTTCCGACGAATACCGCGACGCCGGACACCGTGCGCTATATCCCCTGCCCGCAGTGCAAGAAGCTGATGAACCGCGTGAACTTCGCGCACACCTCGGGCGTAATCATGGACGTGTGCAAGGCCGACGGTGTCTGGCTCGACCGCGGCGAACTGCAGCGTGTGGTGGGCTTCGTGGAACACGGCGGACTTACGGCCGCCCGCGAGCACGAGAAGGAACAGCTCGCCGATGAACGGCGACGCCTCGACGCGGCGCGCGCCGGAAGTGCGACGACGGTGGCCGGCTTCCAGGGTCTCACAATCACGTCGTCGTCGCGTGGATCGTCGCAGGGCTCCCATGGCTCGCCGGTCGAACAGCTGCTGCTGGACGCGCTCAACCTGTTCATCAAGTGAAGCGTATGTGCGACATCATGTGGGATTTCACTCCGAGGATTCAATGACGCTGCGCGACTTCATTGGCGGTGAGCTGATCGATGTCATCGAATGGCTCGAAGACTCGCCCGACGCGATGGTGTGGCGGTTTGCACGCCCGCAGAACGAAATCAAGAATGGCGCACAACTCATCGTGCGCCCCGGACAAGTCGCGGTGTTCGTGGACCAAGGGACGGTCGCCGACGTGTTCGATCCCGGCCGCCACGAACTCACGACGAGCAACCTTCCGGTGCTGTCGAGGCTGCGCGGCTGGAAATACGGATTCGAGAGCCCGTTCAAGGCCGACGTCGTCTTCGTCAGCACGCGACAGTTCCCCAGTCAGAAGTGGGGAACGAAGACGCCGGTGATGGTCACCGACCGCGAGCTCGGTGGCGTGCGCCTGCGCGCGTACGGCACCTTCATCACGCGAGTAGGCAACGCGAAGGTATTCGTGACGGAGCTCGTGGGCTCGAATACCGGCTTCGTCATCGACCAGATCGCCGATCAGATCCGCGACATGATCGTGGCGCGCTTCGCGGAGGAAATCGGGACGGACTCGATTCCGATCCTCCAGCTCGCGTCGAAGTACTCGGAGATCGGCGATCGCGCGGCGACGCGCCTCGCGCCCGACCTGCTGCCGCTGGGGCTCGAGCTCGCTCGACTCGTGGTGGAGAGCATCGCGCTGCCCGACGAAGTGGCGGCCACGCTCGACCAGCGCACGCGCATCGGTCTCATTGGCGATGTCAGCGCCTACGCGGCACTTCAGGCCGCCGACGCGATCCGTGATTCGGCGCGCAACCCGGGCACCGGCGGCGCGGGCGCCGCCATCGGAGTCGGCATCGCGATGGCGGGCCAGCTGGGGAACGTGGTCACGAACGCGCTGCACCCGAGCGGTGTGGCGCCCGCAGCGAGTGCTCCGCCACCGGTGCCAGTGCCGCCGCCGATTCCCCAGGGGCCGAGCTACTTCATTGCGGTGGCCGGAAAAGCGCAGGGACCGTTCGACGTCGCCGCGCTGCGGGCGCACATAGCGGCGAAGTCGCTCGCGCCGGACATGCTCGTCTGGTGCGATGGAATGGCGCAGTGGGCGCCGGCAAGCAGCGTGGCAGAAACGGCCGCGCTGTTCGGAGGCGCGGCGTAGTCATTCCCGTGCCGGTCATCACTTCACGCCCCGGAGAGCTCATGGCCACGCGCAATGCCCGGCGTCTCGCGCTGTTCCTCCTGCTCGTCGTCGCACCCGTCGCCGCGACCCATGCACAGCAAGCGGGGCCCGATCCGGCGTTCACGTTCGCCGAGACGATGGTGCCGATGCGCGACGGCGTGCGGCTGCACACCGTCTACTTCGTTCCGAAGAACCAGACCGGGCCGCTCCCGATTCTCTTCGTCCGGACGCCCTACGGCATTCCCGCGCGCGACTTCCCGCTGTCGCGCGCCTACAAGGAGTTCGCCGACGAGGGATTCATCTTCGCGTTCCAGGACATCCGCGGAAAGTTCGGTTCGGAAGGCACGTTCGTCATGCAGCGTCCGCCGCGACCGATGGACGCCGGCGCGAAGGCGGTCGACGAGAGCACCGACGCGTACGACGCGATCGACTGGCTCGTGAAGGGCATACCCGCCAACAACGGGCGCGTGGGAATGCTTGGCGTGAGCTACCCCGGCTGGACGACGGCGATGGCGATGCTCGACCCGCATCCGGCTCTCAAGGCCGTGAGTCCGCAGGCCTCGCCGGCGGACATGTTCATCGGCGACGACTTCCACCACAACGGCGCGTTCCGCCTGAGCTACGGGTTCGAGTACGCGTTCCTCACCGAGAACACGAAGGAGAGCTCGCAGTTCGCGTTCGACAAGTACGACACGTACGAGTGGTACCTCGCGCTCGGACCGCTCTCCAACGCGCAGAGCAGATACCTGAAGGAGAAGAAGCTCCCCACGTGGGACGATTTCCGGCTCCACCCGAACTACGACGAGTTCTGGAAGCGACAGGCGATGCGCCCGTACCTCAAGCGCGTGACCGTCCCCACGCTGAACGTCGCCGGATGGTGGGACCAGGAAGATTTCTACGGGCCCGTCACGATCTACCGCGAGCTGGAGAAGCACGATTCGCTCTCGCGCAACTTCCTGGTGGTGGGGCCGTGGCGTCACGGCGGGTGGAGCGGCGGGACCGGCCAGAAGCTCGGCAACATCGACTTCGGCTCGCCGACNNTTCACCGCGTGGCCGCCGAAGGAAGCGAAGACGCGCGCACTGTATTTCCATGCGAACGGCCGGCTCTCGTTCGACGCGCCGGGCGCCGCGGAAGGAAAGGGATTCGACAGCTACGTGAGCGATCCCGCGAAGCCGGTGCCGTATCGCAAGCGGCCGATCGAGCCGACGTACTATCCGAAAGGATCCGGTTGGTACACGTGGCTGCTCGAGGACCAGCGCTTCGTGCAGGACCGCAGCGACGTGCTGAGTTGGGAGACCGAGCCGCTCACCGGAGACGTCGTCGTGGCCGGGGACATCACCGCGAAACTCTTCGCGAGTACGACGGGGCGTGACGCCGACTTCGTCGTGAAGCTGATCGACGTATACCCGGAGGACTATCCCGCCGACTACAAGCTCGGCGGATACGAGTTCATGATCGCAAACGATGTGTTCCGCGCGCGCTTCCGGAAGTCGTTCGAGAAGCCCGAGCCGATGGTGCCCGGCGAGGTGACGGCCGTGACGATCGACCTCCACACCCAGAGCTACCGGTTCAAGGCGGGGCACCGGATCATGGTGCAGGTGCAGAGCAGCTGGTTCCCGATCATCGATCGCAACCCGCAGACCTGGGTGGCAAACATTTTCGAGGCGAAGGAAAGCGATTACCAGGCGCAGACGCATCGCATCTGGCGCGTACCGGCCAGCGCGTCACGCGTGGAGATCGCGACGGTAGATCCGTAACCACGGTTCTCGAGTGCTTTCTTGGCGTGTTCGAGGCCATCCTGTTGCGCAACGGGATGGCCTCGAACACCCGAGGCGATCAAATCGCTTCGATGTACGCGACCTCGCCGTGCAGCGCCTGATCGAGCCCCAGCGCCTGATCTGCCTCGTCGACCTTGACCGGCGTCACGCGATCGATGAGCCAGAGCATTCCGTACGTGAAGCCGAAGGCCCACACGGAAGAAATGCAGACCGCGGCGAGCTGCACGAAAAAGAAGTGCGGGTTGCCGTGAAGCAGGCCGTTCACGCCGGCCGGATTGAATGCGGTGGTAGCGAACACACCGCAGCTGAGTATCCCCAGAAATCCGCCGACTCCATGAACGCCCCAGACGTCGAGCGCATCATCCCAGCGAAGGCGGTTCTTGAGCGCCACGGCGTAGAAGCAGACGACGCCGGCCAGAACTCCGATCGCGCACGCGGCCTTGGGTGATACATAGCCGGCGGCCGGCGTGATAGTCGCGAGCCCGGCCACGGCGCCGGTGAGCAAGCCGAGGAACTTGGGCTTCTTGGTGGTCATCCAGTCCATCGCGAGCCACGTGATGCCCGCAAAGCTCGCGGCGAGGTCGGTATTGACGAACGCAACGGCCGTGACCGAGTCAACACGAAACTCACTCCCCGCATTGAACCCGTACCAGCCGAACCAGAGGAGGCCGGTGCCCAGCGCCACGAGCGGAATGGAATGCGGACCGGTGTCCGCGACTTTTCGGCGTCCGACGTAGAGCACCGACGCGAGCGCCGCGATACCGGCGATGTTGTGCACGACGATGCCGCCGGCGAAGTCGAGCACACCCCACTTCGCCATGATGCCGCCGCCCCAGATCATGTGCACGAACGGGAAATAGACGAGCAGGAGCCACCCGGTGAGAAAGAGCATGTACGCCGGAAAGCGCACGCGGTTCGCAAACGCGCCCGTGATGAGCGCCGGCGTGATGATGGCGAACATCATCTGGTAGGCGAAGAAGACGAACAACGGAATCGTGTCGTTCGCGGGCGACGGCGTGGTGAGCGACACCCCGCGCAGGAACGCCCAGTCGAAGTTGCCGATGATTCCGGCGAAATCGGTCCCGCTCTTGAGGTCGCCGCTGAAGCACATCGAGAATCCGAACGCCCACCAGAGCATGGTGGTCCAGCCCATCGACGCGAAGCTCTGCATCATGATCGCGAGGACGTTCTTCCGGCCGACGAGCCCGCCGTAGAAGAATGCCAGTCCCGGCGTCATCAGCATGACGAGGCTGGTGCACAGGAGCATGAAGCCGGTGTTGCCGGTGTCGAGATGCAGTTGCGGCATCAGTTCAGATCCTCGTGGTCAAGAGAATTTCGTTCGACATACCTTCTCGCGGCGAGTTTTGCCTCAGGCTGCGCCGCGCCCGCGCCAATATTGTGTGCGCCGGTGGGGATCGTGGTGGCGACGATCGGAACGAGCCAGAGCCGAGCACGGCGTCCGAACATGACTGTCTTACGATACGAGTCCGCGGCGCGTTGGACTCACGGACTCGCGATGTGGCAGGGCTCCGGCTCTCCGTCCGGCGACGTGAAGGTCGTCAGCGACGCGTTCAGTTCGGCGATCGTGTCCACTGCTGCCATGTCGCTCCCAACGCCGGGGAAGCGAGTACAGTACGGCGAAGCGTCGCCAATGGCTAGCAAAGCCCGACCTCGGACCTCACGCTTATCACGTGAATTGAGATCGACCAGTACGTCCGTCGTAATCGCGGCATTCACGACGCAAGGCCGTCCGGCCGAAGCCGCCGCTCGAGAGGATTGAACGAAAGCGGGACCGTTCAGGCGTCCCACCCCCGCAACGCCCTCCCGGCCCCGCCTCGTTCAGGATCTCTCTCCTCGTCGTACCGTCGATCTCTCACACATGCGACATTCGAAGCCCCAGGCCGCGCGGATGACTGTCCAGCGACGGATCAAAATGAGTAACGGACCGAGAGCTGGATCTGATAGAACTGGTACGCGGCCGCGAGCGGTGTGAAGATGTTCGAGTTGCTCGCGAACTGCGGGTCGAACGTGTAGATCGGGCGGCCCTGCGAGTCGCGGGTGGCCACCGTCAAGAGCGAGGCTTCGGTGTTCCCCGTGAACGTGCGGATCTTGCCCCAGCCACTGTTCACGAGGTTCATCACGTTGTAAATGTCAAGGTTGAGCATCACGCTGTGCTGGCCGACCTGCGGCAGGCGCTGATGCAGCGACACGTCGAGCGTGTTGTACCAGGGGTTGCTGCTCGAACCGTCGGCGTTGAGGTCCGCGCGCCCACTGCTCCCGCCCAGGATATATGCGAACGTCGTGCCCGATGCGGCCTGCATGATCAACGCAGATGCCGTAACCGATGCGTACCGCTTTGAAGACGAACTGATCGCGGACGAAACTCGATTGTATCGGCGTCGTCACGCCACAGTTCGCGCAATCACGCTCGGGCGGGACCGCCAATAGACTGCAACCGATGAAGACTGTCGAGCTAGTGTTCTGCGACGCGGGAGGTGGGCACCGGAGCGCGGCGAACGCGCTTTGCGCCGTCGCCGGGCGCGAAGAGCGGCCGTGGTCAATCCGGATGACGAATCTGCTGGAGCTGTTCGCGGACCTCGATCCATTGCGCAGGATCACCGGCGTCGGCGTCGAGCAGGCCTACAACGGGATGCTGCGACGCGGCTGGACGCTCGGGTCTCCCGCGATGCTGCGTGTCATGCACTCGGTCGTGCGACGGTTCCACCGGTCGCAGGTGACGTTGCTCGAGCGCCACTGGCAGCGGAACCGCCCCGACGCGGTGGTCTCGTTCATTCCCCATTTCAATCGCGGCCTGTACGAAGCCATGCAGCGCGTGATGCCGGAGGTGCCGTTGGTCACGATCCTGACCGATCTCGCCGACTATCCGCCGCACTTCTGGATCGAGGAGCGCCAGGCGCAGTACTTCGTCTGCGGCACCGACCTCGCAACGGAGCAGGCGCTCCGCGCGGGCCATCCGGCCGCGCGCGTATTCCAGACGTCCGGGATGATCCTCAATCCGCGATTCTACGAGCCCGCGGTGACCCGGCAATCGAGCGACATCACGGCACTCGGGCTCGACCCCGCGCTCCCAACGGCATTGATCATGTTCGGCGGCGAAGGCTCCGCTGCGATGCGCACGATCGCACGGCTTCTCGACGAGAGCGGTCTCGCGCTGCAGCTCATCGCGGTCTGCGGCAGGAACGAGCGCCTGGAACGGTCGCTTCGCACGATGCCGCATCGAGTGCCGATGTACGTCACGGGTTTTACGCCGGACGTCGCTCGACTCATGAGGCTCTCGGATTTCCTCATCGGCAAGGCCGGCCCGGGCAGCATCAGCGAGGCGGTGGCGATGGGCCTCCCGGTGATCATCGAGCGCAACGCCTGGACCATGCCGCAGGAACGCTACAACGCTGCGTGGGTCGAAGAGCGTGGGTTCGGGCTTGCCGTCCACAGCTTCCGGCGCGACATCGTCGGGGCTGTCACCGCCATGCTCGAACCGAGCCGGCGCCAGCGGTTTGTCGAGCGCGTCAACGCCTGCCATAACCAGGCTGTGTTCGAGATTCCGGAAATCCTCGAGCACATCCTCTCTCATCGGAAACGTACAAGCGCCGATGCCGTGCTATCGTCGGGGGCTGCTTGACCGCTGACGCACGCCTGCTTCAGCGACGCATGTCGGCGTGACGGCCGACTCGAGGGTCATGACGCCCGCGCCCAGCAGCGGCACAGCGCTTTCCATGCGCACGGGCAGACGGCACCGATCCTCGCTGATCCAGAGGCGCACCACCCACGCATCCTTCCATTCGAGGCCGTCCTTCACGCTCACCTCGAGTTCCACGGTGCTGAACTCGCCGGCGGGAGTCCTCAGGATCTCGCGCTTGACGAAACGCACCGTGGTCGGAATGCGGCGCCGGTCGTAGTGCCGGTCGAACGCATAGATCGAGTCCGGAACCAGGGTTACGGTTCGCAGAAAGTAGACGAACGAGAGTTCGTCGAGCGGCGCCGCGCCCGCGGTACTGCCGGAATCACCGTGCGTCCCGGACCAGTAGTGGAGGTCGGGAAAGATATCGACGCTGTCATCGGCTGACGAGAACGGCCGGCGCTGGTGCTTCTCGAAGCGAAGCGACGTCATGCGGCGCGGGTCGAGCCAACTGCGATTGGCGTCGCTGCCCTTCATGAACAACACGCCCATGCGCGTGTCCATCGACACGAGCATCGTCTCGACGCCGCGGACGTACGTCGGCCCCGTCACGGCCATCACCGCGTGACCTATCGTGCCAAACTTGAAGGCGCGGATGCCGAACGTCAGCCGTTCGCCGCTTCCGAACGGGAGCAAACCGGGAACCTGCGCGCCGACGACCGTTGCACTGCCGAACACGGCAACCAACAGGCCAAAGAGCCAACGACATCTCATGCACACCTCGGGAGTCGCCGACCAAGGTGCGCTGCGCATGTCTCGAGCGCGGCTCCTCGAGGTACCGCGCATGTCACGGCCCTGAACTCACGTGACTCGATCGTGACCGCCGGGTCTCACCGGACGGTTCCTCTCCCCGCTATCGTTGGCAGCGTCGAGTCATTCGCCTGCAAAGGAGCGCCGATGTTCACCATCCGCACTGAGTTCCATCAATCGATCCGCGCTGTCGTTACCGCGGTCTTGTCGGTGCTGCTCGCGGTCTCACCCGCGCAGGCCCAGCGCAACCCGGAGTCGCGCCGCTCGGTCTCGCTCGTCGTCGTCATCACCGTCGACCAGATGCGCGGCGACTACTTCGCGCGCTACGCGTCCCAATACTCTGGCGGCTTCGCGCGCATTGCGGCGCGGGCAGCGCTCTTCCCCCGTGCCGTGCAGGACCACGCCAATACGGAGACCGCGCCCGGCCACTCCACCACTCTCTCCGGACGCACGCCGGCGCACACCGGTATCGTGAGCAATGACCGCGGTGTCCCCGATCCGCTCGCTCCGCTCGTGGACTACGCCGGGCCCGCCGCATCGCCAGGGCGATTCAACGGCACAACGCTCGTCGACTGGCTGCACGCTGCCGATCCAGCGTCCCGCGTTCTCTCCGTCTCGCGCAAGGACCGCGGGGCCATCCTGCCTGTGGGACGCGCGAAAGGGTCCGTCTACTGGTGGGCCAACGGCGCCTTCACGACGAGCCGCTACTACGCCGACACGCTCCCCGCATGGGTGAAGGCCTTCAACGATCGCAAGAGCGCGGAGGCACTCGCGGGGACGACCTGGGATCTCCTCCTGCCCGCTTCGTCGTACGCCGAACCGGACTCGATGTTTTACGAGAATAGCGGCGCCGACTTCGTCTTTCCGCACCTCCTTCCGAAATCAGCGGACGCGATGCGCGCACAGCTCGCGAACTACCCGTGGATGGATTCCGTCACGATGGCGTTTGCGCTCGACGGCGCGCGCACGCTGGAACTCGGCCGCCGCGGCGCCACCGATGTCCTGGCCGTGTCGCTCTCGACCACCGACGCGGTCGGCCACGCGTTCGGCCCGGAGTCGCGAGAACTGCATGACCATCTGCTTCGTCTCGACCGCTGGCTCGGCTTCTTCCTCGACTCGCTCGCCCGGCTGGTGCCCGAGGAACGAACCGTCTTCGTGCTGACGGGAGATCACGGCGTCTCGTCGTTTCCGGAATACACGGCGATGGTGAAACACAAAGCAGCCAGTCGCGTCTCGCTCGACGGTCTCGCGCGCGAATCGGCTGCCGTGTTGAGCGAACGGTTCGAGATGGATTTCGGATTCGACTTCAATGGAAACGGACTGCTCATCGCGGACACCGCCGCGATGCGCGCGCGCGGTCTCTCCATCGACAGTCTCGCGAGCGCGCTCGCCGCGAAGGCGCGGAACGCGCCGGGAGTCGTCGCGGTCTACACGCCGCGGACACTCGCCGCCGCGCCGGAGTCCGACATCAACGCCATGCGCTGGCGGCACGCGATCCCGAAGGAAATCCCGTGGCTGTTCTGCGGCGTCCTCAAGCCCGGGTACGTTTGGTCGCCGGGCCGGCAGATCGCCGAACACGGAACGATGAGCGACGAGACGGTGAGCGTGCCGATCGCCTTTTGGGGCGCAGGGGTGGTGCCGCACCTGTCCAACGATCGCCCGCGAACCGTGGACATCGCGCCGACGCTCGCGGCGTTCCTCGGCGTGAGGCCCAGCGAGCCGCTGGACGGCAAGGTACTGCCCGGTGTGTTCGCGAACGCTGCAAATCGGAAGACGGGCAATCGGTGATACGGGCGAAGGGTCAACGAGCCTTCGCTGCACGAACATCCTGCTCAGTGTGCATCGTGTCGCCATTGCTCGACGCGGCTGAGCAAAGCCTCCGGACGTTCCTCGACAATTTTCGGACTGTCGAGGTAGACCGCGCCGTCGTTCCCATCGAGACATAGCGGGTCGCCTTCTACGATGACTCGTCCCGCGAGCATCGCCCGCTCCGATCTGTCGTCGACGCTGAGGGCCGCACAACCGACGAGACAGACCTTGCCCATCTGGCGTGCCACCACGGCGGCGTGTGAGGTCCGTCCTCCCGTCGCAGTGAGCAGGCCGCTCACGACGGCGATGCCCGCGATGTCGTCGGTGGCGACCTCGTTCCGCACGAGGATGGCGGGAGTCCCGCGCTTGGAAAACGCCGTTGCCGCGTCCACCGAGAACGCCGCCGGGCCGACGGCGACACCAATTCCCGCCGGGATGGCCCGCCCGACAGGAGGTCCGCTCAATTCGACGCGGCTCGACGTGAGGGAATCGATGTCGATGCCGGACAGCCGTCGCAACGCCTCCTTGGGGCCGATGAGTCCGCTGTCCACCTGATCGACGGCGATCCGCAGAGCCGCCATCGCGGTGCGCTTGGCCGTGCGGGTCTGGAGCATGAACAGCTCGCCGTTCTCGACCGTGAACTCGAATTCCTGCGAGTCGAGGAAGGCCCTCTCCAGCGATTCTCCTACGCTCGTAAGTCTTTTGCGGAGCCAGCCCGGAAGGTCGTCTTCGGACGTCACGCGGCGGCGACCGGAGACGATGTCTTCACCCTGGGCATGCGCCAGCCAGTCGACGTACAGACGATTCTCGCCGGTCGACGGGTCTCGCGTAAAGCCGACGCCCGCGCCGGAATTGCCGCCGGCATTCCCGAACACCATCCGCTGAATGGTCACTGCGGTGCCGAGGTCATCCGTCAGCGAGTACAGGCGCCTGTACTCGATCGCCTTGGCCGAACTCCATGATGCGAACACAGCGCGCACCGCGGCCGCCGCCTGGTCGAACGGGCTCTGGGGAAACTCGCGGCCGGCATGCTCCCGATGCAGCTCGAGATACGTCCGGCTCAGCTCGCGAAGGGCGCGAAAGTCGAGACGTGCGGCGGTGTCGACACCGGCGCGGCGCAGAGCCGTGTCGAGTGCCGCTTCGAACGGCGCGGGCGGCACGCCGGACACGACCTCCGCGAAGGATTGGATCAGACGCCGATATGAATCCCATACGAGCCGATGATCGCCGGACAACCGCAGGAAACCTTCCAGTGTCGCGTCGTTGAGCCCGACGTTGAGCACGGTCTCCATCATCCCCGGCATCGAAACCGGTGCGCCAGAGCGGACCGATACCAGCAGCGGACGCCGCGCGCTGCCGAATCCGAGGCCGCTCGTCTGTTCGAGATTATCGATGCGCGATCGCAGCACTGCCGGCAGGTGCGCATCGATCCCCGTGGCGCGCTGTGCCGCTCGACACCAGTCGGTCGCCAGCACGAACCCCTGCGGCACCGGCAGGCCCATGGCCGCCATTCGCATGAGGTTGTGGGCCTTGAATCCCACCACATTCACGGGCGGCATGCCGTCGCGGCCGTTGAGGTCGTACACAGGCAGCGCCGCGCCGCGTGCACGCTTCCGTTCAGGCACGCACCACCTCGCTCATCACGTGATCGTGCAGCAGCAAGGCAACGTGCAACAGTCCGTCCGCGGCCTCCTCGAGATTTCGGGCGGCTTCGACGACACCGAACACCTCCGAGAGCGGGCGGGACTCACGCGAGAGCGCCCGCTTCACGTCGCGCTCGGCGAGGTCGCTCGCATGTTCCATGGTGCGAACAGCGTTGACCGCCTGGAGAAAGTCGTCGACATCCTCGCGCGGCATGCCTCGCCTGGCGTGCCGTGATGCCGCGAGCGCCTTGACCAGTTCGCGGGCCGCGATGCAGACCGGGTCGCCGAGCTTGCCCAGTGCGGACATCGCGCGGCCGGAAACATTCGGCGAGAGGGAGAGGTGGAAGACGGCCTCCTCCAAATCGTCGGCGATATCGTCGGCATCGTTCATGAGCGTCACGGTGAAATCGCCGCCTTCGTGCAAGATGCCACGCGCGTCGTTCAGCAACTGGTCGGCCGACGATTCCAAGCCCTTCGCCTTTTCCGCCAGAGCGCCCACCTCATCCGTGCGCGCGGCCTGCAGGGCCGCCAGGGAAGCGCGCACAGTTTCTGCGAGTTCGACGATCAACCCGGCATGGTCGAGCGCCGTGTCGAGCAGCGCATCCTCGGAAGAGCGAACCTGCGACGCCAATTCGGTACGAATCTCGTCCGCGACCAGCGAGACCGGCCGACCCTGGCGCGCTCCATCGAGTGCCTGTTTCAAAGTGAACCGGAGGAACTGCACCGCGCGTTCTTTCGTGAGCAGCTCGTCCAGCCTTTCGCCCGGTTTGAGCCGGCCGCCGTGCGCGAAGCTCATCGCGTCGAATATCAATTGTTCCCCGCCCGCGTTGAGCCAGGCCATGTGGCCGATGTCCTCGCCTGCCGCCCACCCGAGCAACTCGATGGTCGCCTTCTTCGCGACGAATCGGCGCAGCCGCTTGCGCGCCCGGTTCCAGTCGATGAGAAACACCAGACGCGAGCCGAGGTACTCGAGATACTCGCGGAGCCGCGCGGTGCTCGAGGCGGTGTACTCGCCGACGCTGAGGTGATAGACGCCGTCCTCCACAGCGGCGTCCTTGCGCGAGCGGGTGTCCTGCCACTTCATCTCGTAGCCCGCGAACATCCCTTGGAAGAACAGAAGGCGAGGCAGGTGGACGTCCGTATAGGTGACCGTAACTTTCCGGCCGGCGACGTGGATCACCAGCACGTGTGCGTCGGTGGTGCCTATGTCGTTCTGGAGCACCAGGTCGTTCCCCACTCGAGTCGCGGTGGTGGACAACCCCGGATGCTCGAACTTGAGCGGCGCGGTGCGGTTGACACCCGACATGAACGCCGCGATCTGCGGTCGATCCGCGGGGCGAATGCTGTAGGCGCTGCAGCCGTCGATCGTTTCACCCGCGAACGTCGTCTGGAGCGCATTCAGCGCCCGGTGCATGTCCATCACCAACAAGTGCACGCTGTCACCGGTCTGCCGGTTGCCCGAGGTGAGCGCTCGAATCTGGTCCGAGGTCAGCTCGTGGCCGCTCACGACGGCCGACGCGGCGGTCTCGTACCGGCGGGAGAACCCGGCGCTCTCTGAATGTCCGGCGGTCCGAAGAGGCTCTAACATTTCGCCGACGTCGGCGAGCGCGTCGCGAACGATCCGCGCAGATTCCGGAATTTGGTAGCGGCCCGTGCCGATCAGCGTGGATCCACCCACGACGCGGTCGAGATCGCTGTCCTGCACGCCGGCCGCCAGCCGCTCGGCGCGCAGGTTCGACATCAACGCATCCGGCCTTTCCGCATACGACTGTGCCGCCTGGAGGAGCGCGAAGCGGTACTTGACGCGGTCGTTGGCCGCCAGCGCCCGATTGACCAGACTCGGCAGCAACAGCGCCCTCTCATCGAGGGAATCGAGAATCGTGGTCTTCTGCCCCATCGGCGGCCCACTCGTTCAAGACATCGGTAATTGCTTCGTCCGACCATGCATGGTATGACGAGGAGCCCGGCCGAGCCATCCGGAAGATTCCGTAGGGAGGTAGGGAATATCCTGAACGCGATGGCAGTCGTTACTTCGCGATCCTTGCGGAAATGGACTGTCGCGTGTGCTCGTCGATCGCAGGCGACTTCAGCAGGGCGCGCACGCGCTCGAGCTGCGCCGCTACGCGGGCCGGCTCATGGTGCCGGGAGTAGAGCACGGCCGATTCGAAACGCGCGCGCAGCTCCGTGGCGGGGTCGCCGAAGGATGACGCGGCGTCAGCGAGCCTGTCGAGTTCGCGGGCGGCACCGAGCTCGTTGTCGTCTGCGAAGTAAGCGTTCGCGAGCCGCCACATGGCTTCCGTCGGGTACTCGCCCGCGTCGAGTTCGTCCGAGATGAGCTTTCGGTATGCGCGCCGGGCATCGGCCGTCCGACCAGCGGCCTCGAAGCGCTCTGCTTCGGCCATGGCGGCGACGAACCGCGACGAATCGCGACCCAGCACGACGCTGTGGACGGTTCTAAGGAAAGTGTTTTCCGGACGAGCGATCGCCATCGGCGCCTCGTTGATCGAAGCGAGTGTAATGGTGAAGAGGAAGAATCGCGTCAGCATGGCTGTTACTCCCGGTCGGTGATTGGGACGCAGTGCGTCCAGTGGTCTCCCGACGTGAACAGTAGGCGAGCCTCGTCACGGTCCGATGCACGCGGCGGCTCCAAGCGGTACCAGCACGGTGACGAACTGGCGATGCACTCTGAAAGACCGAAACCCCGCAGGCGCGAGAAGCGCACGCAGTTCGCGGGCGACGAGCGTGTCTCGGTACGTAGTTTCCAGAAGCCGCGCGCCTCCACCGGAGATCCACACACCGCGCGCCGTGCGCAGCACACTCACGAACGATTCCGAGTTGGCGACATTCCGGTCGCGCGTGTGCAGGATGGTGACGTGACGGGCTCCCTTCAACAGATGCGAGCCGTTCCTTCGCCTGTTGACCTTCGCACCCCTGCGAGTCACGCGCAGGAGGGCAAAGGTCTACCTCACACCTCGCTCGTTTGTGAAACGCGTCGCTATAGCATCGCCGGCTCGAAAATCTCCGTTCCGTCGAGCGCCGGCGGCAAGAACGGTGCATCGCAATGCTCGCATCGTGCGCGCGTGACGACGCGTTTCCGGCCGCACGCGGGACAGGTCTCGCGCACAGGCCAGTCGATGAGCGAGAGCATCAACAATGCGCCGAGCGGGCCGAGAACGAATCCGAGCGCAGTCCAGAGCAGCCGGCGGTTCCGCTCGAACGCGAACAGCCGTGCCAGCAGGAACGTCAGTGCCGCGGCGACGAGCGAGGCGATGGTAGAGACGATCCAGCCCACGACGTCCGATCGCGGCCAGTTCCGCGGGCTCACCGTGCGCCGGCCGCTCAGGCGGAAATAGACTTGCAGGGCCGCGCGCCACGTCACGGATATTGTTGACGCCGTGAAGACGTCTTGAGCCGAAACCTTGTCCGTCGCCGTTGGAACCGTGTCGCGCGGAATCGGGACCTGAGCGACTATCGTGTTTCCGTCACCGAACTCGGTGATGTGCCCTGCCGCGGTCCCCTGCTCACCGTTGATGAATGGCCGATCCGATGAGGAGTACCAGAAGAATGTGGGCGCGCCCGGGGCAAGAAGCGCGCGCGAGACGGTGACCGTGCCGTACGCCGTGGTGTTCGAATCCCTGACCGCGCTAAGCTCTGATGTGCCGTCGGCCGATTGCACGTGCACGTTCCTGGTGGTCGCGATCACGTCGAACTTCGCACGCGGGCCGTACGCCGCCATGGCCGCGGTGCTGTCGCCGGACGTCACGGCACCGAGCACGATCTCACCGGGTGCGGGCGCAAAGACATTCCGGATCGTCCGCTGACGCAGATCCACCCGGTACACCGCTGACGGAAACGCGAGCACCGGCTGTGCGTAGAACGCCTCTGCGCTTGGCCGAAGTGGGCCCTCGAATCGATGCGACGGGAGCGATTCGCCCGCGCTGAAGCCGTCTGGCCCCATCCATCCCAGGAGTCGCGCCGATCGATTCTCGTAGGCCGCGATCAACCCGACCCGGCGCACGAAATACCATGAGTCTTCACTCGGCGCCGGCGGCAACGATGTGAGTTGGACGAAGAGATCATAGGTTCCCCGATATCCGCTCCCGAACGATTCCAGCGTACTCGGCGCTTCCGGGTGCAGCGACACTGCGGGAGTCGATATCACGCCGGCCGTCAGTTTCGTGCGAGCGACGGAATCCTGATATCGCTCGATCGCATGCCCCTGCAGATCGTTCACCGCGACGACCTGCCGAGACGCGGGAAAGAAACGCTGCACCAGCACTCTCTGCACGATCGACCCATCGCCGGCGATCGCATAGCCCGTCGAACGAAACCCGTCGAGCGCAGGCACGCGCGAAAACACCGTGAGCGAGATGATTCCGACGGCGAGCGTGCCCACGAGCGTCAAGCCCGGCATGACGGTGAGACCCAATGCCATGCGGCCCTGACGCGAGAGCGGTTCATAGCGGCCGCCGCCGATCACGGTCGCGGCCGCCGCCAATCCGACTACCGCAGCTCCAATGGCCACGACGACGAGCGCCTGCCAGAAATGCGAGACGTAGAGGACGACGCCCGAACAGGCGATCGCCGCACCAAGCGGAAGGAAGCGGCTGCCATACCATCTCGCTTCGCGCATGCCGACGAGCATCGCCGCGAAGTAGTAGACGAGGCCGCACAGCATGTCCGCCACGCCTGGCAGCGCCATGCGCGGATCCCAGGGCCACGGCCTGTGCCCGGGCGCCGCCATCCACGCGGTGGCGAATGCGAGCGGAACGCCGGTTGCTACGCAGTAGAGCAGCACTCCGGCGAGCGCCTTTCCGAGGAACAGCGTGGACCGCCGTACGGGCCGGAGGGCGAGAAATCCCCAGCGGTCGCCGCGATTCTCGTGCACGATCTGGGCACGGCCGATCAGCAGGCCGCTCAACGCGCTCGTCAGCGTGAAGAACGTGAACGGAAATGGCGACTCCCCTATCGCAACCCCGGCCAACGACATCATGTACTGGAAGCCGAGCGAGATGAACTGCCCGGCCACGACGATCACTAAACAGACGAACGTCACCTTCACGCGTTCGCGCAGTTCCTTCCGGACGATCGCCCCGAACATCCCGATTCCCGGAGGCCCCGGCATCGCGTTGTCGCTCATGCGGCACCTCGCGCCGCTGCGGGTACGGGTATGCCGTCGAGAAAGAACCCGTGCTCGCCGCGATCGCCCAGATAGCCGATCACCGCGTCGTTGAGCCCAACCGGCACCTCCTCGATCGTCGCCGCGCCCAGCAGCCGGAGTTCCCGCTGTGTCGCATCGTCGGGTGCGGCGACGGTCAGCCAGAGATCCGTCGCCGATCGCCGCACGCGCAACAGTCCGCGCAATGTCGGCAGTTTGGGGGGCAGCGCCTCCGGCCCAGCATAGTGCAGCGTGAACTGGCGCACGCTCGAGCGCAGCGAGTCCACCGAGCACAGTACACGCAGCACGCTGCGGTCGAGAATTGCGATGTGGTCGGCCACACGCTCCACGTCGTCGAGCAGATGCGACGAAAAGAAGATCGTGCGATCGGAGTCCCGCGTGATGTAGATCATCGACTCCAGCAACGAACGCCGGGCGACGGGATCGAGACCGATCGCCGGATCGTCGAGGATCAGCAGCTCGGGCTCGGGAGCCAGCGTCATCGCGAGCGACAGGCCGGCGCGCTCACCGCGCGAGAGATCGCCGGCCTTCGCGCGGAGGTCGAGATGGAAATGCCCCACGATCGAGTCGAACACTTTCGCGTTCCAGCGCGGGTAGAATCGCGCCTGATACGCGCCGCACTGTCTGACCGTCATCCACTCGTACATCGAGTGCGACTCCGACATGTAGCCGATCCGCGCGATCACCTCCGGCGGAAGATGCCGGCTGTCGTGGCCGAGGACCGTGGACGAACCGCGTGTCGGCTCCGTCAATCCCAGCAGCATGCGGATCGTCGTCGTCTTGCCGGAGCCGTTCCGTCCGAGGAAGGCGAATACACTGCCCCGCGGCACGTCCATCGTCAGTTGGTCCACGACCTTTCGCGATCCGAAGTAGCGCGTGAGTCCCTGCGCCTGCATGACGATGCCGGAATTCATCGCGAGCCTCCCTTCGGGTTTGACCTGATGGCCTTCGACGGCGCGTGCGCCTTCGTCCTGGACGCCACTTCTTCGATGATCTGTTCGGGCGTGAATCCGAGCAGGAAGCCTTCGGATACGAGCGAGGTCACGGCCTGCTCCATGCGCCGCGCGCGCTCGGGCGCGCTGTAGATCTGGCGCCGGCGCGATACGAACATGCCGCGCCCGGGGCGCGCCTCGATGACTCCCTCGCGCACCAGCTCGCCATAGGCGCGCGACACGGTGTTGGGATTGATCACCAGCTGTTCGGCGAGGCCCCTGACGCTCGGCAGCGGCTCATCCTCGCGGAGGCGGCCAGCCAGCGCGGCGGCACAGACCTGCTCGATGATCTGCCTATAGATCGAAACGGTGCTGCCGGTCTGGATCGAGATGGTCAGTGGCATAGTGTTCTAGTTATACTAGTACACTACGACCGTCAAGGTCAAGATGTCAAGGGTTTCTTGCGCCGCGCGCCTCCGAGGCGGGCGCTTCGGCCGCCTGACCCACTCAGCAAGGAATCGCGTCCGATTGCTGGACGCCCCCTGATGAGCCCTCATGAAGCGTCGTGAGTTCCGTTACGGCCAAACAGCAGCGCATACGGCGCCGAACGCGGGCTACGACGCGCGGATGCTACTCATGCCTCAGGGCTTCAATGGGGTCGAGACGTGCAGCCTTCTGGGCCGGAAAGAATCCGAAGATGATCCCGATCGCGCCGGAAAACCCAAAGGCCAGCACAACAATGCCAGTATTGAAGACGAACGGCACACCCAGCAGCGGCACAGCGAAGTAGGATCCGCCAACGCCGAGCACCACGCCGATCATCCCCCCCATCAGCGACAGCGCGATGGCCTCGAGTAAGAACTGCGTGAGCACGTCGCGTTCCGTCGCGCCGATCGCGAGCCGGATGCCGATCTCGCGCGTCCGCTCGGTGACCGAGACGAGCATGATGTTCATGANNATGATGCCGATGCCGCCCACAAGGAGGCTCACCGCCGCGAGCGCGCCGAGAAAGAGTGTCAGCGTGCGCGTCGTGGCTTCGATGGTATTGGCGACTTCTGCGAGATTTCGCACGCGAAAATCGTCCTGCTTCCCGTGTATGATGTGCCGGCGTTCGCGAAGGAGCGCCGTGATGGCGCTGTCGACACCGTCGATGAGCTCGCCCGACTGCACCGAGATCTGGAGCAGGTCCACGTCCTCGTTCCCCTTCAGCCGTCGCTGCACCGCCCTCAGCGGCATGAGCACGAGGTCATCCTGGTCGAGGCCGCCCATCGCCTGCCCCTTCGACGAGAGCACGCCGATCACCGGACACGAGATGTCCTTCACGCGGATCGACGCGCCGAGCGGATCCTGGCCTTGGAACAAATTGTCCCGCACGGTCGTCCCGATCACACACACCGAGCGGCCGGAGCGCAGCTCGGCGTCGGTGAACTCACGTCCGGTCTGCACGTTCCATTCACGGACGTCGAAGTATCCATTGTCCGTGCCGGTGATCGTGGTGGGCCAGTTCTCATTGCCGAATACCGTCTGGGCACGCGCACTGGCCACGGGAGCTTCCGCGGCGATACCCGGCACCGCCTGCACGATCGCCGTCAGATCGCGGATCGTGAATGCCGGACCGGGAACCGCGGTGCCGCCCGGCCCGCGTCCCGCCGCCGCTCCCGGCTGCGCAATCAGGAGGTTGCTCCCGAGCGACTGGATGCTGCTCGTCACGCGCTCCGTGGTGCCGTTGCCCAAGGTGACC
>PMYN01000025.1 GCA_003171215.1 Gemmatimonadota bacterium
GCAATGCCAGCGTGTGGATGATTCTCGTCCCCGCCCATGGCAGCAGCGCGATCTTGTTGCCGCCGAGCGACACGAGGCATGGTCCATCCGCAATGCCGGTAGGACGAATGAGTGCCCGAGCCTCGGCCAATCGAGCGGCCGCCCGCTCGCTCAGGTACGCGTAGATGTTGTCTTCTATCAGCACGCGGCGCATCCGATCCACGACCCGGTCGTGGATGGCGCCGTAACCGCTTCCGAGGAACTTGGTGCTGAGGGTGCCCCCGACGCGCTGCACGATGAGCACCTTCTGCTCGGCCACCACCTGCGTGACCTCCCAGGTGCGACCAGCCAGCATCAGCCGCTCGCCGACTGGGATGGGGCTCGATACGGTGCCGATGTCGCGCGAACTGTCCTTGACGGCCCACTCCGTCGAGTCGGCGAATGTCGCGAGGAATCGGAAGTTCCGTACAATCTTCTCGCCTTCCAGCCCGAGGATGAGGCCGCCCTCGTCAGTTCGCTGCAGGTGGTCAGTCTCGATCAGATGGAGCACGAGCTCGCGGAAATCATCCTCCGACACGCGCGTGAACGGGGATAGGGTGAGGACGCGCGAGGCGAGTTGCGCGGGCGTGATTTCACCGAACGCCCCTGCCACGCTCATGGTCTGGTGGTAGAGCAGACTCGCGGGAAGCGCCTCGCGTTCGAGCGGCTCCAGCCAGCGATCTTCGGAGTAGAGCTGGATGAGCGCGATGCAATGCAGTAGTTGCCAAGGGATGCGCTCGAGCAGATGCGCCTTGTCTTGCGCCGGCTCCTCGCGGAGCACGAAGAACATCTCCGGGCGCTGGCCGCGCCGACCGGCCCGGCCCATACGCTGGAGAAAGCTTGCCACTGAGGGCGGCGCTCCGAGTTGCAGCACGCGGTCGAGCTGGCCCAGGTCGATGCCGAGTTCGAGCGTTACGGTCGCCGCCGTGCAGGCCGGGACGTCCGGCTCTCGCATTGCGGCTTCGGCGGCCTCCCGGAGTGGCGCGGCGATGCTGCCGTGGTGGACGAAGTAGATATCCTGGGTGTGCGCGAGTTCGGCGAGGCGCCGAAGACACCCCACGACTTCCTCGGTGTCGCTCCGGGAGTTCGCGAAGATGAGGCTCTTTCGGTGCTGGGTTGCGTCGTAGATCTCGCGGTAGAGCTCCGGTGCCCGGTGGATCGTCGCGTCCGCATCGGAGAGATCGTCGCCGTCGTCGTCCGGTTCGGCGCCCCCGGACGCATGGTCCTTCACCGCAGCCTCGCGCCGGGGCTTGGGCAGAACGGAAAAGTTGTCGACGGCAAGAAACACCGTGCGAGTTCCGGGATCGGCCACCACCTCGACGTCGCGCTTCGTTTCGCCCGCGAGCCACGCCGCGGCCTCGGTGTAATCGCCCAAGGTCGCCGAGAGGCCAGCGCGTCGCGGGAGACGTTTCGGGTCCAACGCGTAGCGCGAGAGGCGATCCAATAGCGCCAGCACTTGCCCTCCGCGGTCGGACGCCATGAAGGCGTGCATCTCGTCGATGACCACCCAGCGAAGGTCGCCGAAGAGTCGCATGAGGTCGCCCGAACGGTTGAGCACCAGTCCTTCGAGCGCCTCGGGCGTGATCTGCAGTATCCCGCGCGGCTGCTTGAGGAGCGCTTTCTTCTTCCCTGCCGCCACGTCCCCATGCCATGCGGTGACCGGAATATCGGCCTCGACGCAGAGATCGCCGAGTCGCAGGAATTGGTCGTTGATCAGTGCCTTGAGCGGGCCGATGTAGAGCACGCCGACGGTCGAGGACGGGTGCTCATGCAGCTGCGTGAGGATCGGCAGGAACGCCGCCTCGGTCTTGCCGCTCGCCGTACCCGACGCCAGCAGCAGGTGCTTGTCCGTGTCGAATGCCGCAGCCGCCGCGCGCACCTGCACGTCGCGCATCTCGTTCCAGCCGTGCTTCCAGATGAACTCCTGGATGAACGGCGCGAGGCGATCGAAGGCGGTCGGCGCACCCGTCATCAGAGCGTGAATTCCTTGAACTTGTCGTCGGCACCGCTGGTGGGACGCCCGCCCGGTGACGGCGGCGCGCCCTCGGCGTCGATGTCTGCGGCCTCGCTCGGGGCCTGTGCCGCGGGAGTCGGCTTGTAGTCAGCGCCGTGGACGATGACGCTAAAGTCGAGACTGGGGTTCTGCTGCATGAGGTTGAGCACCGTCACGAAGTCGCGGATCACTTCGCGGGGCGTCGAAAAGCGCTGCGCCCCCAATCGGTGCAGCGTTTCCTCCATGAACTCCTTCAACTGCGCATCCGCGACGCGCTCGGGATAGTTGTGGTAGGTCGCATGCAGCCGCCGCAGGTTCTGGAGGAGCACGAAAACCTCCTCGAACGACAGTGGATCGAGCGCAATGATCGGCCCCGTGACGTCGCGCAGTCCGGCCTGACTGGCGAACCGGCTCTCCTGAAGCCGAGTGCGAATGGCATCGTAGGAGAAAAGCCCGCGGCGTGGGTCCTCGACCATCTGTGGCGTCCCGCCGACCAATACGGCAAGATGCCGCGCCTTCCCCTGGAGACAGTCGTTCAGGATGGTGAGCAGTTTCTCGTAGTTCGCGAGCCGCGCCTGCGTGTGCGAGATCTTGTAGAGATTCACCGCTTCGTCGAGAATGACGATGAGGCCCTTGTAGCCGATGGCCGTCACGAAGCTGGCGAGCAGCTTGACATAGTCGTACCAGACGTCGTCGTCGATCATCACGCGGACGGCGCCGCCGAGCGCCTCGCGGGCCTCGGTCTTCGTCGCGTACTCGCCGCGCAACCAGCGCAGCGCGGCTCCCTTCTTCTCGTCGTTCTGCTCGACGTACCCGTTCCAGTAGGTGGCTAGCACCTGGCCGAAGTCGAAGCCGTGCACGAGCCCTTCCATGCCGTTCACGGTCGCGACGATCTGCGATTCGACGGCCTTCGGGAACGCCGCGTCGGTTGCGGAGAGGCCCTGCGTGCGCATCACGTCCGTCTGCACGCCGGAGATCCAGCGCTCGAGGATCGTGGCGAGCGCGCCGCCGTCCGGCCGAGACTTCGTGGCGAGGTTCGAGGTCAACTCGCGGTACAACGCGAGTCCCTGACCCTGCGATCCCGTCAGCCGTCGTTCCGGCGACAGGTCGGCGTCCATCACGACATAGTTCCGCTCGAGCGCGTAGTTGCGCGCGAGCTGGAGCAGGAACGACTTGCCGGAGCCGAATGGACCCGACACAACGCGGAATGCGGCACTCCCCTCGCTGACGTTATCGAGATCTGTGACGATGGCGCCGATCTCGGCCGTCCGCCCCACAGCCAGATACTCGATTCCGGTGCGAGGCGTCACGCCCGCGGAGACGGAGTTCATAACCGCCGTGAGGATACGACGAGGGATGTTCGGCGTGATCGGAGCGGACGATGTCATCGCGGACGGGAGCGGAGGAAGGGGGAGGACATGACGAGGCGGAATGCCGTGAGCCTAGGCGGGCTCGCGGGCCGAGTGTTCGATGTGCGCCAACAGAGTCGCGACAAACTCGTGCGCGTCGGGCAGGATCGCCGGCGGGCTGGCATCGGCATCCACGAGAATGTCACCGTACGCCGAATCTACGGCGCATTCGTTCAGGTGGTCGAGGAGGAGCAGCGGCGTCGAGGTGTGCGCCGCCGCGAGAGACGAGAGGGCCTGCGCCACATCGCCGGCGCCCCCGACGATCACGACAAGGGTTTGGAGCTCGACAGGCCCGAACGCCTGCAAGGCGACCGGCGCGAGTCCCGCGTGCTCCGCTGTACCGGTGGAGGCAACCGCCGGCGTGAATCCGTCCAGGTTGCCGCGCATGATGAAGTAGACCTCGTCGCGGTAGTCCTCCTGGATCACCAAGTGCTGTGCTTCCCGCACGATCAACCCGGTACCGATCACCTCAAGGGAATGCCCGTTGATCTCGTCCATCAGTGGTCCGATCAGGACGCCGCCCGTCGCCGCGATGAGTGCGTCGGCATGCTCGGGCAACTCCCAGCCGGCGTCGACGAGCGCGATGATCAACGCCTCGGCTGGAGCCGTCAGCCGAGCGATCAGCGAGGCGACGGCATCGACATCCGTCAGCAGGCCGTCGGCGCGCGGCGTGGGCGGCGAACTGGGTGAGCCCTCCTCGTGCTCGGCGTCGAGTCCCTGGAGTAAGCGCGTGCGGGTGTCCACGGACTCCTGGGCGAGGCGCTCGGCGCGCGCCACGTCGATGGTCACCTGCACACGAGGCTTCGTGGCGCGGATGTAGGCGACGATGCAGGCTTCGACCGCGGTCTCCACGTCTGACGAGAGCTCGACGCCGCGTAACCGCCCTTGGAATCCCCGTTCCTTGCGGAGGAGATTCTCCGCATGCCGTGTCGCGCTCCGGTAGAGTTTCACGCTCGGTGACGTGTCGGTGAGGGACGGGACCTTCCCGAGCTTCACCTCTTTGCGATTCCAGCTGTACACGGCACTCCTGAACGCCGGGCGCGCGATCATACGCTGCCCCGATTTCTTGAGCGTCGCGTCACGGGGGGACTTTCCCGACTTCGCCTGGTACGTGGCGTCGGCGGCCTGGATCGCCGCCCGATAGGCGCCCTCAATCCACGGCTGCCCTGCTACCTCACCGTTGTGCTCGCGGACGAACTTGTTGTCCCCGAGCCGCCGCTCGGAAAGCAACATGGCCATCCCGGCGGGCGTCATGCGTCCGTAGTCGCCTGCGGCCCAGCGCGGATCCGTCGCCAGGAGGAGCTCGTCGCCCTGCGGCGTGCTGGCGTCGACGTGGCGCTGCACGAAATCCAGCGCTGCCTCGGCGCTGACCTCCGTGGCATACAAGTCGGTGATCCACGAGATCAGGTAGTTATCGAGTTTCGGATACGTCGGGCGATACGCCTGCCAGAGGCGAGTCAACTGCTCGGCTGCGTCCGCCGCATTTGGAGCGCCGATCACGTGGATCAACTCGTACACGTGGACAAAGACGTAGCTCAAATCCGTCGGAATGAACTGCCCATGGCGGACCGCCGAGCGCCAACGGAAGTAGAACTCGAGTTGCGCCGCGTTCATCTGCGCATACGTCGACCAGTACGACTGAAATGGCACGAACGGCGCGTGCGGGTCGCCAATGATCGCCGCACGCTTTTTGGCTTCGGCGGCAAAGTCCCCGCCGAACGACCCACCCGTAATGGAGATCGTGATGACGGGTTGGAATCCCGCCGGCGCATGCGGCACCGGCTGTGCGGCGCTCGCTGTGCGCGCGGCGTCGCCAAACACCACGCCTGCCGCGCGTGCCGCCATCGCACCTGTCGGGCGACTACGCGTGGGCGCCGCGCGATCCGGGAAGACGGTCGGCACGAGCGATTGCAGGTCAGATGTCACGGGCACGTTGGCGTGCTCGAGAGCGACTCGGCGCGCAAGGCGCGTCCGAAGTTCAAGTCGGATCGGCGCGTCTGCTTGTGCGCCCCAGCTTGGTTCGGTCGCGGCGGTGTAGCGTTGGTTGCGGCATCGACCGGCATTCCCGCCGATTTTGCGAACGGCATCCGAGGGACGCCCAGCCGGCGTCATGGCATCCAAGAGTCGACGACCATCGAGCTCCGTCGCCAGCGTGACCCATGGAATGCGCTGACGGTCGCCGTCCTCGATGGTGAAGCGCACCGCGACGCGCAGCGGCGACGCCCCACCGAACATGGCACTCAGCGCCGCGACGACGGCGCCGGCGTTCCATTCTGTGAGATCCTCGTCGATCTCGCCCGCCTTGCGCTTGTCGTAGAACGTGCGCCCACCACGGCCGATGCGCGAGGTCATGGCCGGCACGTCGGCGCGATTAAGGCCGCGGCCTCCGACCGCGAAGGACCCGTCCGGCAGCCGCGAGGCGTCAAGTGTCAGACCCCGCAGGGAGTCGCCGACTCGCGAGGAGAACCGCTCGAGGAGGACGCGCACCGCATCGGCCTCGCCCTGATTCGCCTTCGCGAGTGTCTCGTCCAACACCCGGCCCGCCGCGAGATGCGCGGCGCGGAACTTGGCGGTCTCCAAATGGAGCTCGGCGTCGGCCGCCGCGCGACGCTGCCGGCCTCGCCAAATACCAAACCCGAACACTCCGAAGCCGATGATCAGCCACACCCAGTGGTACGGCAACACCACGGCCGCGATGATCCCGATGACCGGCGGCAAGTATGAGAACTTTCCGGCTTCGCCCAGCTTGTTCGCAACGACCTGGGCGCGGCCCGCATCGTCGAACGGCGGGTGTGACCGCGCGCCGCGAGCTGCTGCGAGCCATGCGGGAAAGGCTGTCGTCCAGTCGCTGATCTCTGTCACGTCCGAATCCTACGTGCGTAGATGTCCGAAGACGTCGGTTGCCAGCACCGCTGCCAGCCGCTCGTCTCTTTGGTCAAAGATCGGGATGTACCCAACTATAAGGAGTCGGACCGACCGCAGACCATTCCGGAGTAGCGCAGAACTGTTTTCGGCCACGGGCTGGATGTGTCCTCCTCGAAAAGTCTTTCTGTAGGGGAAGGTTTTCGACTGAGGCGGTCGACTACTGCCTGAAGCGAGATCAACGGCTCGTTTCCATCCACGTTTCGACTGGGATGGGCGATGTGGCACGGCCGACCCTTCTCGTCTGATGGCGCAATTCGGTCGATGTCGGTGCCTGCGCCGTCAGGGACCGATGCAAGGGCGTCAGACATACGGAATCAAGCCAGGGCATAACTTGGTCACCCCGCAGTTCCGATCTCCGCTCTGCTACCGTCATGACAGAGCGGCCGGCTGGAGCGGCGGCCGCGAGCGCGAAGAAGAGTGGCGGATCGTATCGACGCCAGCGCTCCGACTCGCTAAGGAAGGCTGTGAACTTTCCATCGGAGCGACCGCGGTCTGGAGTCAGCATCCACAAGACTCCGAGACGCAGTGCGGTTTCACTTTGAATCGTTCGGAGAAGGCCGTTCTTCCGATAATCGTTTACGTCTCCGAACTACTGGTGCTTCATTTGCATGACCACTAGACAGGTTCGTCAAAGCGGCGCGACTGCTCGAGTTCCGTTGCCGCTACCGCCGAGGAAGAGAATGGCGAGCGTTGCGGCAGCAAACGCAACATGTCTGACTTGCGTGCTCTTTCGGCGTCCATCCGCGACATACCAGACGAAATGTTCGCAGTTGTTCGTGAGCAAATCGTAGGACTTCTGCGGCGCCGCGACGAAGGCCCAGATCCTCGACGTCGCGCTCGCTTCATCCGTGATGGTCTCGACAAGCTGCCATCCGTCGCTTGAGTCGTAGGGCTCGAAGCGCATTCCGGTGATTGAGAACTCGAGTATCCGAGCTGGAACTGGGCCGAAGTTGGCCGCTCCAATGCAGTTGCCGACATCAGCGATGGCAAAATGGAAGAAGCCACCCTTCTCGGCAGACCAGCGTTTGACGATGTGCAGCCCTCGCCTCAGTACTTGAACTGACATAAGTCTTTCTCCGTGACGATTGCCTGATTGCAGGGCATTCTCGATCGGCCTGCATCGTTCGGTTAAGCAGGCGCAGGCTCGCTACTCGTGCAACAACTCTTCGAAACTGCCAAACGGGAGCGCAAATCGATTCGCGGCGAGTATGGCCTTCGCAGAGTCGGCCTGCGCAACTGTCAGAAGACCGGCGTGGATCGAAAGCACATAGATGTCGACGGTTGTGATGATACCCGCCGCGCCAACTAGGCGGCTTGCCTCGCGCCTGAACGCCCCCTTCTCGTCCGAGGCGACGATCCAACCGTTGCCCTTGGCCAGGGCGAGGCATGATGCCTCGCCGGCACCCATGATGCGTCGAAGTTCCACGAAGAGCTCGAGCCCTTCCAGTGCTTCCAAACGTACAACCGACAGAAACCCTTCAGCCAAAGCTGCCTCGACCTGCTGCCGCTGAGATTCGTTCGTGAGTTCGCCGAGGACCTCCTCCGGTAGCACGAAGTCATGGTCTGGAAGATCGCGGAGCAGGCGCAGCCCATCGGCGATCGCGAGATTGATGAGAACGTTGGCATCGGTGATGACGATTCGCACGGCGCGAGGCGGTCAGCCGTGGCGAGATGAGGCGGCGTCGGCAAGTCCTGAGGTCTCTAGGAGCGTGTCCAGGTCTGCCGCGCTGAGATCAACCAGATGCGTCAGCTCGCGAAGCTTCGCGAGGGTGATCTTCTCGCGCCTGAAGACCTCGAGCGCCAAGCCCACGAATCGCTGCATGAAGACGGCGTGAGGCCCGTCGTCACTGTCGAACGGCATCGACGGCTTGGCAGGGAATCCCATCAACTTCTCGAGGTCCGCAGCTCGCCGCTCGTCGTCCTGGCTCCGCAGGCGCTGTAGCTCAGCTTCGGTGATGAGCTTGAGATTGCGCAGCCGGTACATCATTGCCGAAGGACTTACAACAAACCGTGCGGCGAGTTGGATGACGTCATAGTACTGAATGTCTTGAGACCCGGGCTCAGTGCGACTCTCAACAGCAACGGCCTCCTCTTCATCGAACACCGCCGCCGCTTGCCGAGATGGCCGACCTTTCCCGAGCTGTTCGACGGCATCGAGGATCCCCTCTTCGGGCATGAGCACGGCAGCGGCGAACGCGTTGGCTCGCACTTCTCGCAGGTCATCGCGTTCCGAGCCGCGGCTGACACGGCCGTGCAAGTCGCGATCCAGTAGCACATNNTGCACATGGCAGTACTCGTGCGCGAATGAGAACCGCTGTCGATTGGCGTGGTGAGTCTTGTTGACGGCCACGAATGCCGAGACCGCATCAGTCGCGATCGTTAACCCGGAGATGTCGTCGGGAAACTCTGCAAAGGCAGTTCGAATTCCCTGCGAGTCGAGAAGCTGCGTGATATCGCCCAACTGCGCCTTGCCTAGGCCCAGCCGCTGCCGTTCAGCCTCCGCGACTCGCTCACCTTGACGATTCGCGTCCCATCGCGTTCGCGGAGGAACGATCGCATAGGTGGTTCCGAGGAGGGCCGCACGCTCGACATCAGCAAGTCGTTCTAGGTTCTGGAGCGCGCGCGCAAGTTCAAGGCAGTGGCGGAGGCGAGGGAGAACCGCCGCACTTCCAATTGTTTCAGGCTGAGCTCTGAACAACGCGTTTAGGACATCCTCCTCTCGAAACTCGTCGGCGAGGAAGTCCTTCATGTCTCGGCCAACCAGAAAAGCGATTCGCTCGAGTTCCAAGCTTGAGACGCCACGCCTTCCCGATTCGATCTCCGTCACGGCAGATCTCGAGACGCCGATCTCGGTGGCGATCTCAGCCTGAGTAAGCCCAGCAGCTTCACGCGCCGTCTTGATCCGGCGTGCGAGTTCGTCCTTTGAAGCGGGCATAGCATCTCCTCAGGGGGCGCTTGTTTCTATCAAACCATACTTGAGGACAATAGTATCCTCAAAGGACAATAATGTCAAGATTCGGCTTGAATGATGGAATATCGTGCAATGTTGTCAATAGTGTGTTATACTGATGTGGCGACTAATGGAGGACATATGGGAAGC
>PMYN01000156.1 GCA_003171215.1 Gemmatimonadota bacterium
TCCGGCCTCCGGCTTCCGGCTTCCGGCGCTTCGCAGCTTGACCGCACTGCGAAACTCTTCATCGCCGGCAAGCAGACCCGGCCGGATAGCGGCTATTCAATTCCCGTGACGGCGGCTAACGGCGCGCACGCAGGTGATGTTGGGGATGGCAACCGCAAGGACGTCAGAAACGCCGTCGAGGCCGCGCGCAACGCCGCGCCCGGCTGGGCGCGGAGCACGGGGCACAACCGCGGACAGATTCTCTACTATATCGCCGAGAACCTTTCCGCGAGGGCTGCCGAATTCGCGGCGCGCATCCGCGATCTGACGGGGCGCGACGGCAACGGAGAAGTCGAGGCGACGATCGCGCGGCTGTTCACCTACGCGGCATGGGCGGACAAGTGGGATGGACAGGTGCACCAGACGCCGATTCGCGGCGTGACGCTAGCGATGAACGAGCCGATCGGCGTGGTCGGCGTGGCGGCGCCGACGGAATTCCCGCTGCTCGGATTCGTCTCGACGATCGTGCCCGCGATTGCGACGGGCAATACCGTCGTGGCGATTCCCAGCGAGCATCACCCGCTGGCGGTCACCGACTTCTACCAGGTGCTCGAAACCTCCGACGTGCCGGCGGGTGTGGTGAACATCGTGACGGGCCGGCGCGATGAACTGGCGAAGGTTCTCGCGGAGCACGACGACGTGGACGCGATCTGGTATTTCGGCACGGCGGAGGGAGTGCGCGCATGCGAGATGGCATCGACCGGGAACATGAAGCAGGCATGGTGCGAAGGGTTCAGCCGGGATTGGAGCGGCGCCGAGCAGGGTGAGGGAAGAGAGTTCCTGCGTCGCGCGACGCAGGTGAAGAACATCTGGATTCCATACGGGGAATAGGGGGCACGCTCGTGTTCGACGTCATAGTGATCGGCCTCGGGGCGATGGGCAGTTCGACCGTCTATCAGCTCGCGTTCCGCGGACAGAAGGTTCTCGGCATCGACCAGTTCACGCCGCCGCATTCGTTCGGATCGTCGCACGGGAAGTCGCGCATCATCCGTGAGACGTACTTCGAGGATCCGCTCTACGTGCCGCTCGTGAAGCGCGCGTACAATGGATGGGCCGAGTTGCAGTCGCGTTCCGGGAAGCGCGTGCTCACGCGCACGGGCGGGCTGATGATGGGCGCGCCGGACGGCGCGGTGGTGAGCGGCGCGCGGGCGAGCGCCGTCGAGCATCGCCTTCCGTACGAAGAGCTGAACGCGAACGAACTGCGCAGCCGCTTCCCCGCCCTGCGTCCGTCCGACGACACCGTCGCGATCTGGGAGCCGCGCGCCGGCGTGCTCGATCCGGAGGCGGCGATCGACGCACAGCTTTCCCTCGCGCGGGCTGCAAGGGCCGAGCTTCGGTTCGGCGAGAAGGTCACCAAGTGGCGCGCGACGGCCGAAGGAGTCGAAGTGACCACGAGCAGCGGGACCTACGCCGCCGCACGGCTGGTGATTTCCGCCGGCCCGTGGATGAGCGAACTCGTTCCGGAACTCGCGCTGCCGCTGGAGATCGAGCGCAATGCCGTCTACTGGTTCGATCCGCTGAAGGCCGCGGAGTTCACGCCGAACAGGCTCCCGGTGTTCATTCACGAGTACGCACCCGGGCGCACCTGGTATGGATTCGCGAACTTCGGCGACGGCGTGAAGGTCGCGCTGCACCACGAGGGCGAGACGACTACCGCGAACAACGTGCGCCGCGCCGTGAGCGACAGCGAGATTGCGGGCATTCGCGGCCTCCTGAAGGCGTTCCTCCCCGACGCCAACGGCGCGCTGCGCACCACGTCGGTGTGCCTCTACACCAATACGCCCGACGAGAACTTCATTCTCGACCGGCATCCCGAACATCCCGCGGTGTTCATCGCCAGCCCCTGTTCGGGCCATGGCTTCAAGTTTTCGATCGCCATCGGCGAGGCGATCGCCGACGATCTCATGGGCGAATCACGCAGGTTCGATCTCTCTCCGTTCAGCCTCGCTCGGTTCGCGCGCGCGTGACAAGCCCTCGCGGGGACCGCAGGCCGCCGGACCGCCGCGAGTTCCTGCACACCATGGGGGCGTTCGCGCTCGGCGCGGCCGGCCTTTCGCACACCAGCATCTTCGACCAGGGAACGCAGGCCGGCGCCAAGCGGGATCGCATGGTGTGGTGGCGCGAGGCGCGCTTCGGAATGTTCGTGCACTGGGGCCTCTACTCGGTGCTCGCCGGCGAGTGGGGCGGCCGCACCGATTACGCGGAGTGGATCCGCAACAACGCGAAGATCCCGGTCGACGAGTACGAGAAGCTGCTGGGGCGGTTCAATCCCACCCAGTTCGACGCAGACCGTCTCGCCTTGCTCGCCGCGGACGCCGGCGCGAAGTACCTCGTGATCACCACGAAGCATCACGACGGGTTCTGCCTCTTCGACACGAAGCAGACGGATTTCAGCGTGATGCACACGCCGTACAAGCGCGACATCATGCGCATGGTGGCCGACGCCTGCCGGCGCCACGGCGTGCGTCCGTGCTGGTATCACTCGATCATGGACTGGCACCATCCGGACTACCTGCCGCGCCGCGACTGGGAGCGCGGCACGCGTCCGGTGAACGGCGCGCAGTTCGAGCGCTACGTGCGCTATCTCCATTCGCAGGTGCAGGAGCTGCTGACGCATTACGGCGACGTCGGCGTCCTCTGGTTCGACGGCGAGTGGGAGAACACGTGGACGCGTGAGCTCGGCCTCGCACTCGCCGACAGGTGCCGGGCGCTGTCACCCGACCTGATCATCAACAGCCGCGTCGCTCCCAAGCAGTCGAGCGGGCTGAACGCAAAGCTCGCGCGCGCCGAGATCGGCGACTTCAGCACGCCCGAGCAGGAGATTCCGGACCGCGGCATTCCGGGCGTGGACTGGGAATCGTGCGTGACGATGAACGGGAACTGGGGCTACAATCGCGCCGACCACAATTTCAAGAGCGTCCCGACACTCGTGAACATGCTCGTCGAGACCGCGTCGAAGGGCGGCAACCTGCTGCTCAACGTGGGACCGACGGGCGAGGGCCTCGTGCCGGAGGAGAGCGTCGTCCGTTTGAAAGGCATTGGAGAGTGGATGCGCCTGCATGCCGACGCGATTCGCGGCACCGACGCGTCGCCCTTCGAGAACGCCGGATTTCGCGCGACGCGCAAGGACAAGCTGCTCTACTGTTTCGTTCCGGAGTGGCCGGCGTCGCGCGAGCTGCTCCTGCCCGGGATTCGCGCGCTGCCACGTCGAGCGTGGATGATGGGCGAGGCGAGCCGGCACCCGCTCGCCGTGAGGCGGGTGGATGCCGGCGTCGTGGTTTCACTCCCCGATCATGCGAGCGATCCCGTGTGCTCCGTGCTCGCGTGCGAGTTCGAGGCGCCGGTCAGGGCTTCCTGAGCGGCGTCGGCGCGGTCACCGTCGGATACTTCAGCTTCGCCCACTCGTCGTACGATCCGTCGTACAGCTTCACGGGGTAGCCGAGCAACCGCGAGATGAAGTAGGTGCCGCTCGCCCGGTAGCCGATGTAGCAGTACGCGATCACGGTGTCGCCGGGGACGACGCGTTCGCGCCAAAGCGCACCGAGTTCCTCGATGCTCCTCGGGGAGAAGTCGTTCGTGTCGGTGAACGCGGCCTGCCACTCGAGCCGCCGCGCGCCATCGAGATGGCCGGCGCTGCGCAGTCCGCCGCGGGCCCCGATGCCGAGGTATTCGCTGTCGGTGCGGGTGTCGACGAACGAGTAGCCCGGCTTGCCGATCCGGTCGAGCACCCACGGCGCCGTCGCGACGATCTCGGGATGCGGCGCCGGCGTGATGTGCCCGCGCTCGAACACCGGCGCGGAGGTCTCGACCGCGCGGCCTTCGCGCTTCCATTTCGTGAACCCGCCGTCGAGCGCCGACACGTGCGCGAGCCCGAGGTAGTCGAGCGTATAGAACGCGCGCGTGACGATCAACGGGCGGCCGGTGAGCACGACGTGCGTCGCGTTCGACACGCCGGCGGCCTCGAAAAGATTCCGCAGCGAGTCGGGCGACGGAAGCTCGAGGGTGATGCCGTTCACCGTCTGGCCGATCGTCGCGTAGGGCACGAACCTCGCGCCGGGCACGTGGCCCGCGCGATACGCGGAGTCAGTGCGGTCGACCACGAGCACCACGACCGACCGATCCGAGAGGTTCTTCGCGAGCCAGCCGGTGGTCACGAGGAGCGAGGCGTCGGGCGCAGGCGCCGGCGAGGCACCAGCCAGCATGACGCTCAGGGTCACCGCGCTTGCCGTGGCGGCGATCCATCGATTCGTGGGTGGCATGCATTCCTCGGTTGAGTCCCGTGCCGGCACGCAGGGAAGGATGCAAATGTACGGCACATCCGGCGACCGATGAGTTCGCCTGCGGTGGCGTGCCGGTTACAGTACGACCACCTGACCGTGACGTTGCACGGCGAACGTGGGGTTGTCCCGGAGGTCAGCCGTTTCCCACGCCCCATGTCGCCAATGCGCCTTCATCGCAGCGCCGTCGTCACGCTCCTCATCGCCGCCACGGGCGCAATCGTCATCTCGTGCGGCAACGACAAGACCGCCACCGCACCCGCCGTCGATCCGAACGCCGTCGCGTACTCGTTCGTCGTCATGGGGTGCAACCGTCTGGCCGCACCCGAGTCGATCGGCGTCGTCAGCACCGCGAACGTGCAGGAACTCAACCGCACGTTCTCCGACATCGCCTCGATCACTCCCAAGCCGAGCTTCCTCTTCTTCGACGGCGACTTGGTGTTCGGATACACGAGTGACAGCACGGCGCTCGATCGGGAACTCAAGGGATGGATCGCGCTGTACCAGGCTTCCACGCTCGCGACGTCGGGCGTCGAGCTGGTCACGATTCCCGGGAACCACGAGACGGACAACCTGGCGAAAGTGGCGTACGCGCCCGGCGAGCGCACCTGGCTGCGCGACATGTCGGCGTACATCACGCGCGGCGGCAACGGGCCCGGCGTCGGCGGAGCCGATGCCCTCGCGACCGACCAGAGCAAGCTCACCTACTCGTTCGACTACAAGGATGCGCATTTCGTGACGCTGAACACCGATCCGGTCGGCAAGGATTGGCACGTACCCACCAACTGGGTGGTGACCGACCTCGCCGCCGCGCGGGCGCGCGGGTTGAAGCACATCTTCGCGATCGGACACAAGCCCGCGTATCCATATCCTACGGTTCCGACCGACGGCCTGGTGTTCGATCCCGTCGCGCGAGATGCGTTCTGGAACAGCCTCGCGAGCAATCAGGTCGAAGCGATGTTCGCGGCGCACAACCACGTCTACTATCGCGCCCAGCCGACGGGCCACACCTGGATGGTCATCGCCGGTAACGGCGGCAGCCCCATCGACGCGACGGCGGACCTTATGATCGCGGGAACGGGAACCTGGTACGGCTACACCCTTGTGACTGTGACGAACGGCGGCAGGGTATTCAGCAAGAGTTACGGCCGCGACGTGCCGGCCGCGGGTTATGCCGCCGCGCCGACGGCCGCCACCACGCTCCGCGACTCCGTCGAGATCACCTGGAAGTAAGAGGTCGCAGGCGAAAGCATCCAGTGAGCTTCAGGCGCTGGGCTGCCCGGCGTTCACCGTGGCTGGTGGGCGCCGGGCTCGCCGTTTTCGGGCTCGGCGCGCTGGTCGCCGCCGATGCGCGTCACACGCCGGCAGCCGCGACGGGCGACGACGTCCGCGCGGTCATCATCGGCGATGCCGACTCGCTCGACGCGGCGCTCGTCGCGCTGAGCGCGGCGCTCGCGGCCGGTCCGGACGATGTCGCCGGCGCGCGACGGATCCGCGCGGCGCTCAGGTTGACGCGGGCGCGTTACAAGCGCGTCGAGGGGGTCGTGGAGTTCTACGCGCCCGCACTCGCTGCAGCGCTGAACTCGCGGCGGCAGGAAGTGGACGACGACGACGCACCGCCGCCCTCGACGATCTCGACGAGCGGGTTCCCGGCGCTGGAGCGGATGCTTCCGCCTGCCATGTCTCGCGCGGACGCCGACAGCGCGCGGCGGCTCGTCGACGCGATGCGCGCGCCGGTCGCGCGCGTGCGCGAGCTCTCGGCGGGCGTCACCCCGACGGATGCGCAGGTCATCGAGATCACGCGGCTCGAACTCGCGCGCGTGTGCACGCTGGGAATCGCGGGATTCGACGCGCCGAAGACCGGTGAGGCGATGCGCGAGAGCGCCGAGGCCATCGAAGGCATCCGCGCCATTTTCGCGCAAGTCGGCTCGCGCCGGTGGCCGCGCCTGGGGGCCGAGCGCGCCGCGCTCGACTCCACGCTGGCGGCTGCGGCTCGCTACCTGCGAGTGCACTCCGACTTCGAGTCGTCCGACCGGCTGACGTTCCTCGCGGAGTACGCCGCGCCGACTGCACGCGCTCTCGACGAGCTGCGCCGCGCCTCGCAGACCACGGCGCTGCTGATGCCGCGCGCGTGGCGCGCAGCTGCGCCGTCGGTCTACGTCGCGGATGCGTTCGACCCGCGCGCGTACGCGCCGTCGTCGGCTCCGGCTTCGACGGACGAACTCGTCGCACTCGGCGCGCGGCTCTTTCTCGATCCGCGTCTCTCGGGAACGGGGATGCGAAGCTGCGCGTCGTGCCACGATCCGAAGAACGCTTTCATGGATGGACTGCCGACGGCCGCGAGCATCGATCGTCGCGGCACGCTCGTCTCGCGAAACACTCCCACCCTGATCAACGCCGCGCTGGAGCCGCGGCAGTTTGCCGACGAACGCGCGGCGACGCTCGAGGATCAGGCGCTCGAGGTCCTGCGCAGTCCCGCGGAGATGGGGAGCTCGGATGTCGCGGCAGTCGCGGCGATCGGCGCGGATGCCGGATATCGTCGCGCGTTTGCGCTCGCGTTCCACACGGACGCTGCGGCTGCGATTTCTCCGCTGCGCTTGCGGCAGGCGCTCGCGGCGTACGTGCGGTCGCTCGTCGCGATGAACTCGCGATTCGATCGCGCGGTGCGTGGCGATACCGCGCTGCTCACGCCGATTGAGCGGCGGGGGTTCACCCTCTTCATGGGAAAGGGCGGTTGCGGCACCTGTCACTTCGCGCCGCTGTTCAGCGGGGACACTCCCCCGCTCTACCACGCGTCCGACGTGGAGGTCATCGGAACGCCGGCCTCGCCGTCGCGGCCCTCGCTGCCCGATCCGGACTCCGGCCGCGCGCGGATAGACCACCTCCCGGCGCACCTGCGGGCGTTCAAGACGCCGTCGCTGCGCAACGTCGTGCTCACCGCGCCGTACATGCATCGCGGCAACTTCGCGAGCCTCGACGCGGTCATCCGGTTCTACGACGGCGGCGGCGGGCTCGGCGCGGGCGCGCGGATCACGAATCAGACCCTCGGCGCAGACTCACTGCATCTGACCGCCGAGGAACGCGGTGCGATCGTCGCGTTCCTCGGTACGCTCACGGACACGGTCATCGCACGGCCACACCGGCACTGAGAATTCGCATCAACGGCGGTCGGGAGCCTTCAGGATGCCCGGCACCGACTTCGACGCTGCCGGCGTGCTGCCCGCCAGCTGGAACACGAACGGCTCCATCACCAACTGCTTCACCTTGCGCCCGCCGACCATCGCGGGAGCGAAGCGCATGTCCGGGAGCGCGGCGACGACCGAGTTCAGGAACAGCTGATGCGACGACTTGATCACCTTGAGTGATGTGACGTCGGCGAGCCCCATCGTGTCGACCACGAACGACACGTACACTTCGCCTTCGACGCCCGCCTGCTTCAGGATGTCGGGGTATTGCGGATGCGCACCGCCCTGCACCGACGAGACGGGCTGCTCGACCTGATATTCGAAATAAACGGCGTCGCTTCCCGGCTGCATGCTCTTACTCGCCTGCGCCGAGAGGCGCTTGCCGCCCATCGGCTGAGGGCCGGTGAGGTCGCTTCCGATGCGTGACGAGCAGGCCGCGATGATCGCGACCACCGCAATGGCGCCTAACGCTGCCATGCGCAGCGGCTGGTGTGAGACCGATGTACGTGTCATGGCCGTGATCCTCCGGCTGAGATGTGAGTTGGACTCGGCCAGCATCGGCGCGAGACGAGTCATGCGCTGACGCTGAGCGATCAGGAGCAGCAGCTTGCCGTACGTTGGCGCAGCTTCGGTATTGCGCAGCGTGCGCGCGTCGCAATCGAGTTCGAGCGCGAGCCGCAGTCGCCGCGCCTGCCACCAGATGGCCGGATTCCACGGCATCAACGCGACGGCCACCTCCCCGAGCCAGAGCAGCACGGTGTCGTGCGCGGTGCAATGTTCGCGCTCGTGGCGCAGCACGAGTGCGCGCAGCGGCTCGTCCAGTTCGGTGAGCCAGGCCGGCACGGCGACGCGCGGAGTCGAGATTCCGACGACCGCCGGACCGACGCCGTCGGTGACGAGGACCTGGTGTCCGTCAATCTCGGTTGCGCGCGCCGAACGCGAGATTCGCTTGAGTGCGTGCTGTGCGAGAACGAGCCGGGCCGCCAGCAGCACCGATGCGAGCACCCAGAGTGCGACCAGTGTCGTATCGAGGTGTGACGCGATCGATGACGGAATCGGCGGCAGCCTCTCGGCGATCGAGTGCACCGCCCCGCCGCCCACCACGACCGGCGAAAGCCGCACGGTCTTCTGCCGCGCGATGAGCGGAAGCAGCACAGGCCACGCGAGGCTGGCGCCCAGCGCCGCGACCCAGGGCGCACGCCCCTGCCACGAGTGAAGGCGCGCGGCCGATTCCAGCGCGCGCGCGGCCGCGCCGAGCAGCAGCGCGAAAAAGGTGGCCGCCAGCATCCATGTGAGGATCATCGCGTCCCCTTGCGGCGTGCGCCGCGCCTGTCGAGTAGTGCCGCGAGCTTCTGGAGTTCCGCGGGCGAGACATCGTGGTCATCCACGAGCCGCGCGATGAGCGCCTCCGGCGATCCGTGGAACAGGGTATCGATCAATCGCGTGAGCGCACTCTTCTGCGCGGTGCCCTGCTGGACGCGCGCGAAATACCGGTGCGCCCGCCCTTCCTCCTCGTGGCGCAGGAACTTCTTGGCCTCGAGGTTGCGGAGGATGGTGAGCACGGTGGTGTAGGCGAGCTTCACGCCAAGCCGGCGCTGCACTTCGTCCACCGTCCCCGAGCCATGGGCCCAGAGCACCGCCATCACATCGAGTTCCCGCTCGCCGAGCGATCGATCGTCCGCCATGCCGTCCTCCGGAGGTCGCGATTACTACTACGGTGATAGTAGTAATGCGGCGGCCGGAGGCGCGTGTCAACTATCCAGATAGTAGTTAATCGACATGTAATGTCGCCTTAACGAACTGGGGCGCCCCGCCTTCGAGGCGCCCTGGCGGCATCGCGCGCCTGCCGCCGACTAGAACCCGCGCGAGGCGCCCCGGAGTCTTACATTTATTGACTGAGCTTCCCGCGATCATTCCCTCGTCCATTCCAGGAGTTCCTTTCATGCGTCGCGCTCTTTCCCTTCTGCTCCTCGCGACTGCCGTCGTCGGCTGCCAGTCGAAGACGCCCGAGCCCGCCAAGGTTCCTCTGGGCCAGGCGCCGGCCGCGGCCCCGGCCACCGGTGAAGACCTGACCGGCCCGGTCCTCGAGCAGCTGAACGCTCCTCCGTACATCTATCTTCGCATCAAGACGTCCAAGGGTGAAGTCTGGGCCGCCGTTCCCGGAGCCAAGATCGAGAACGGGGCCGTCGTGACGGTGTTCAACCCCATGCTGATGAGCAAATTCGAATCCAAGTCGCTGAAGCGCACGTTCGATGAGGTCTACTTCGGAACGCTGGCACCGGCGAGCGCTGAGACAGCCGGCCCCACCGGCAAGTCGCCCGCCGGTGCGCCGCAACCCGTCGCGCAGGTCGCCGTGGGCAAGGTGGAGAAGGCCACCGGCGCGGATGCCCGCACCGTATCCGAGCTCTGGGCCGAGAAGGCGAGTCTCGTGGGCAAGACCGTCAGCATCCGTGGCACGGTTGTGAAATACAACGAAGGCGTCATGGGGAAGAACTGGATACACCTGCAGGACGGCAGCGGAGACGCGAAGCAGGGCACCAACGACATCACCGTGACTTCCCTGGATGGGGCGGCAAAGGGCGAGACCATCACCATAAAGGGTACGGTTCACGCGAACAGGGATTTTGGTGCAGGCTACAGCTACGCGATCATTGTTGAGGACGCAAAGGTTGTAAGGAAGTAGGGGTCAATCTTCCGACACTACACGAAGCGCGGCGCCTGATCGGCGCCGCGCTTCGTGTAATTGTTGCACCTGCTGTCTTCTTCCGCGCGCAATATGCATTTCGCGGCATTATGAGCGAAACCAACTCTCCGCGCAGTGAAGACCCACCCTCATGAAGCGGCGACGCAGTGCGGCGTTGTGCGGCGGCGTAGCTAAACGCCTTCCTGTACCAGGACGGTTAGATTCCCGCGGAATCCCTTGGAGCGCCTGCAAGTGAGTAAAAACAAACCAACGAAAAAACCACACGCACAATCGCCCGGCCCGAAGCCGGTGCAGCGCGCTATTGATCCAGGAAATAGGCAGCAATTATGGATGAAGATCATCCTCGGGGTCTTTGCCTTGGCCCTCTATGCCAACACCTTCGGCCACAGCTTTGCGTTCGATGACATGGTTGTGGTGCAGGGCAACAAGTTCACCCAGCAGGGTCTTGCGGGCATTCCCAAAATGCTGTCCACGTTTTACTGGGCGGGCTACTGGGATTACAACACCGGCCTCTACCGCCCCCTTTCGCTCATCGGGTTTGCCACGCAGTGGCAGTTCTTTAAGGGTGTTCCGGGCTGGTATCACGTCGTGAGCGTGCTGCTGTATGTGATCACCATTCTTCTGCTGTTCAGCACACTTCGCCGGCTGCTTTCCAATTATTCACCGATCGTAGCATTTGTCGCTTCTCTAATTTTTGCCGCCCATCCCACGCACACCGAAGTAGTGGCCAACATCAAGAGCCAGGATGAACTGCTCTGCTTCATCTTCGCGCTGCTTACGGTTCGGCTCATCCTCAAAAATATTGACAGCCCTTCACGGGGAAGTGTTTTTTTCTCCTGCGCCTGCTTCTTTCTTGCCCTGCTGGCCAAGGAAGGTGCGCTGGTCTTCCTCGGGGCCATTCCGCTCATGCTTTACTTCTTCCGCGATATTGAACTGAAGGCGCTTGTCCGGGAAATGGTGCCATTGGTTGTGGTGAGCGTGCTCTGGTTCGCGCTGTACCAGTGGGTCATTCACAGCAACGCCCCCCCGATGCATGCATACAACCTTGATGACAATTCGCTGGTGGGCGCCAAAACATTTTTCGAGCGTGAGGCCACTGCCTTCTACATGATGGGCAGATACCTGCTCCTTCTCTTTTTTCCGCACCCGCTTTCGTACGATTATTCATACAACGAGATTCCCATTGTCTCCTTCGCCAATGCAAAAGCCATTATACCTTTCCTCATTTCTGCTGTTCTTGTCTTCATTGCCATCAGGGAACTGAAGAAGAAAAGCTTCGTTTCGTTTGGAATACTTTTCTTTTTCATCACCATCTCCATGACCTCGAACCTGATCATGCTCATCGGGGCCACCATGGCAGACCGCTTCCTGTACGTACCTTCCCTGGGCTTCTGCATCATACTCACGTATTTCTGGATCCGCTTCCTGGATGTGCCCGGCGGCGGAACATCTTCGCTGGGATTTGCGAACCCCAAATTCTTTCCCATCTACATTCTGCTCGCGCTCTATTCGTATGAGACATACACGCGCAACATGGACTGGCATGACAACCTAAGCCTGTTCATGACCGATGTGCGATCTTCAAGCGGCAGCGCGCGCGCGCATTACAATGCCGGCACCGAAATGCTCGGCCGCTTTGTGCTGCCCAACCGCGACAGGAATGCCGACACGCGCAAGAGCGCCCTCCGCGTGGCGATCAGCGAGCTGGAAACGGCCGTGAAGATCGACTCGGCCGCGTTCCTGTACCGCCTGAACCTCGCTTCGGCCTATATGTACGATGACAATTATGCCAAGGCCGCGGAACATGCTTCCATTGCCATAGGAATCTCGGATGCCGATCCTAAACCGTATTCCATCCTCGGGAGCGCGGATTACAGCCTGGGTAAATACGAAGATGCCATCAAGTATCTGACCATTGCCACAGACAAAGGACTCAGCGATGAAAGTGCCTGGAACTACCTGGGCGGAGCATATTCCAGCACCAACAACTTTGAAAAGGCCAAAGAGTGTTTTGAAAAAGCGCTGCAGGTCAATCCACGAAGCCTGGATGGCTATAAGAACCTCGGCAGTGCGTACGGCAACCTGCACCGGCTCGACAAAGCGCTGGAAGTCTTTAAAAGAGGACTGGATGTCAATCCTTCAGATCCCCAGCTGAACCAGTTGATGGGCATGACCTACGAGAAGCTGGGCGATACCACCGCCGCACACCGCTACTACAGCCTGGCGCAGCAGCTGATGAATCCGCAGCGGCAGCACTAAACGGATATCCGGATTCTCGACCCCGTGCAGCAGCATGTTGATACTTCCGATGCGGAGCGTGGTCGCGTCAAAATCGAAGCCGTGGAACATTCCGTGGTGGAAGTGCCTGCTCGACTTTTGGTCGCGAAGCATTCCCGGGTGGTGCGCACGCACGTACTCGCCGGCCGCCACCAGAAAACCCGCCAGGCCGCATGCCGGGTCTTGGACTCAGGATCGTCAGTGGTGGGCGCCCCGCCTGCTGGCGCCCGATGATGGTGGGCCGTGAAGTGCGCTGGAGCGGCACCTGCGCGACAGCGAATACGCAATCAAGCCGCCGCCCGCCAAGATGCGACAGCTGTGCAAATGTAGGCGGTGCAACGCATTCGGCCCCGACGCTCGAGGAGCGGCGGGGCCGAATTGCGATACGTTCGTCAGACATTGCGATAAAGCGTGTCAAACAATTGCGATAAACTTTGCAAAGTTACATCGATTTCGCCCTACGTCAGCTGTAGGGATCACCGCATTTCGTCCGGATTTCGCCGTGAAATCTGTCCGGACTTATCACGGTGAAAGATTGATCCTGTCCGAAATCTGCGAGTTCTTCGCATTCCGATTCTGTCCGAAGTTGCTCGGAGCCGCCTTACCCCGGCGGCCACCCAAACTCCCCCACCTGTGGCCACCCCAAACTCCCCCATTCATCGGGATCGATTAGCGGCGCCTTAGCGTAGGCACCGCACGGCGGGACGTACACTGCTCCCCGACTCAACATCGGGCGAGGAAGGAGTGAACGTCTTGAAGCCGCATCTCCGTACGACCATCGAAACGCTCCTCGCGAGCGGCACCAGCCAGCATGAGATCGCCCGGCGCACGGGGGTGGCGCGCAAGACCATCCGCCGGTATTACCGCGCGCTGGCGGCAAACTCCCCCGGGGTGGCCACCGGCTCGGAGCCCGCCACGGGGCAAACTCCCCCACCCCGGCCACCGGGAATCCCACCGGGAAGCGCCGTCGCCGCGCCGTCGGCGATCGCGTCCTCGGCGTGCGAACCGCACCGCGCGTGGATCGAGGCGCAGGTCCAGCTCGGCCGCAATGCCGTGAGCCTCTATCAGGAACTCGTCGACACCCAAGGCTTTGCGCATCGCTACAACTCGGTGAAGCGCTTCGTCGCGACGCTTCGCGCGCGCGCGCCGGAGCGCTTCGACGTGTTGGAGTTTCTGCCGGGCGAAGAGGCGCAAGTCGACTACGGGCAGGGCGCCCTGACGCTCGTCCGTCCGGGTGGTAAGTACCAGCGGCCGCTGCTGTTTGTGATGACGCTCAAGTACTCGGGCAAGAGTTTTCGCACGACCGTGTGGAAGACCGACCAAGAGATTTGGGCGCAGCTCCATGAGCAGGCCTTTCACGCCTTGGGCGGGTGTGTCGAGTACGTGGTGCTCGACAATCTTCGGGAGGGCGTGATCCGTCCGGATCTGTACGAGCCCACGCTCAACCCGGTGTACGCGGCGCTGCTGGCGCACTATGGGGTCGTCGCCGATCCGTGTCGCGTGCGCGATCCGAATCGCAAGGGCACCGTGGAGAGCGCGATTCAGCATACGCAGGGGGCGCTCACCGGGAAACGCTTCGAGACCATCGAGGCGCAGAACGCGTGGCTGGTGCAGTGGGAGGAACGCTGGGCGGCGCCGCGCATACACGGCCGGAAGAAACGCCAGGTGCTCGAACTCTACCGCGAAGAACTCCCGCATCTCCGGCCGCTGCCGGCCACGCGATTTCGTTTCTTCAAACAAGAGAGTCGCACGGTCGACGACAGCGGCCTGATTCAGGTCGGCGCGTCCTATTACGCGGCGCTCCCCGCGGCGCCGCTCAGCGTCGTGACGGTGCGCCTCTATGCGCAGGAGCTGGAGATCCTCGATCGCACGGGCCAAGTCGTGCGTCGGCACGAAAAGGCGCAGCGCAAGGGAAGCTTCCACCTCGAGGCGAGCGACCGGCTCTTCAACCCATCGCGCGAGACCGCGCGGCTCTTGAGCAAGGCGCAGCAGATCGGCCCGCAGACCGCGGCCTTTGCGCAGGCCCTCTTGGCGCGGCTCGGGCGCCCCGGCCAGCGCGCGCTCTACGGGCTCACGAATCTCACGCGCACGCATCCGCGCGCCGACGTCGAAGCGGTCTGCGCCCGGCTCCTCGCCGCCGAATGCTACTCCTACGCCGCGGTCAAACGCGCGCTCGACCGGGTCGCCGCGACCCGAACGCTCGCCGCCGCCGCGCGCGCCCCTGCGCTCTGTCAATCCGATGCCGTCATCCGCCCGATCGCCGACTATCAGGCGTTTTGGGACACGCACACGCCGGTGCTCCCCTCTCTCACCCAGGACACGCCACATGCCCATGTCGATCCCTGAACTCGAACGCGCGCTCCGCCAGCTCCGTCTCTCCGGCATGACTGCCACGCTCGAAGCCCGCGCGCTCCAGGTGGCCCAGCACGAGATGGATTTTCTCGAGGCGGTGTCGTGGCTCGTGCAGGACGAGCTCGATCGGCGACGCTCCCGTCTGCTCGAGCGGCGCCACACCCTCTCCGGCCTGCCCGATCGCAAAGATCTCTCGAGCTTCGACTGGACCTACAATCCGCGGCTGCCGAAACGCGACGTGCTCGAACTCGCGACCCTCAAATTCATCGCGGCGAAAGAAGACGTCCTCGTGCTCGGGCCGCCCGGGACGGGGAAGAGTCACGTGGCCCAATCCCTCGCGACGGCCGCGGTCAACGGCGGCTACAAAGTCCTGTACCGCGAAGCGCATCAACTCCTCGAAGACATCACGGAAGCGCGGGAACTCGGCCAGCTCCGGAAGCTGCGCGCGCAGATCGCCGGCGCGGAGCTCCTGCTCATCGACGATCTCTTTCTCCGGAAGCTGCCGGCCAACGCTGGCGATGAACTCGCCGACGTGATCATGGCGCGCCACGAGAAAGCCTCCACGATCATCACGTCCAATCGGCCCGTCGAGGACTGGTCCCGACTGCTGGGCGACGTCGTGGTGGTGACGCCCCTCCTCGATCGCCTCATGCATCATGGCCATCTCCTCAAATTCGACGGCAAGAGCTGGCGGCTCAAAGAAGCCGCCGCGCGCGCGGCGAAGCGGGGAACTGTCAACTAACTTCGGTCAGTCCCGCCGCCCGAGGGTGGGGGAGTTTGACCCGGCCACGAGTGGGGGAGTTTGGGGTGGCCGCCGGGG
>PMYN01000099.1:0-17489 GCA_003171215.1 Gemmatimonadota bacterium
GACGCGCGCTGAACCGTCGGGTGCTGATCATCGAACTGCCGTAAGGGTTCGCTAGTGGTTCGCTAGTGGTTCGCTGAACGAGTGAGGGCGGAGGAGCTGACTGCTTCTCCGCCCTCACTCTATAATAGGAACCAGCTCCACTGCTTCGGAGATCGCGCCCGCGAGTAGTCACTTTGTGCGATACCCGATGCCGGCGCCCGCGCTGAAATTGCTGTCCGATGCGCGTTCCGCTCCCAATCTTCTTTCCGTCGCTGCCTCCGCTCGAAGATCCGATTCGCTCGGAGCTGTTCGGCATCGAACGACTCGAACAGCACGCGGCGAGTCTCGCCGCCGCGCAGCACGTCACCAGCGGTCTCAAGCCGCGGGCCGCGCTCCTGCCACGGGTCGAAGAAAACGGGCGCGTGTTGCGCGACGCGAACCGCGCCGTCGCCGAAGCCCTGCGCGAAGAACGATGGATCACGCCGGCGGCCGAGTGGCTCGTCGACAACTTCTTCGTCGTCGACGAGCAGCTGCGCGAGATTCGTGACGACCTGCCGGTGGGCTTCTATCGCGAGCTGCCGGCGCTCGCCGGCGGGCCGCTGGCGGGCTATCCGCGGGTTTACGGCATCGCGTGGGCGTTCGTCGCGCATACCGACAGTCGCTTCGATCCCGATACGCTCCGCCGTTTCGTACGGGCGTACCAGAAGGTGCAGCCGCTTACCATAGGCGAGTTGTGGGCGGTCACGATCTCGCTTCGCGTCGTGCTGGTGGAGAATCTTCGGCGTCTCGCGGACGCGATCGTTCGCGGGCGCACGGCTCGCCAGGAAGCCGACGCCCTGGCCGATGAATTCCTCGGCTTGGGAGTCCGCGCGGAGCCGACGCTCGCGAAGGTGATGTCACGCGACGACAGTCCGCGCCTCGTGACCGCATTCGCCGTGGAACTGGTGCAGCGGCTGCGCGACCAGGATCCCGCCGTGACGCCCGCCCTGACGTGGCTGAACCAGCGGCTCGCGGCGCAGGGGACGACGGCCGACGAGATCGCGCTGGTCGAGCACCAGCGGCAGGCGGCGATGACCGTGACGGTGCGGAACATCATCACGAGCATGCGGCTGATGTCGGCACTCGACTGGACGGCGTTCTTCGAGAGCGTGAGCCTCGTGGACGAGGAGCTCCGCGCCCGGAGCGATTTCGGGAAGATGGACTTCGCGAGCCGCGACGGCTATCGGCACGCGATCGAAGCGCTCGCGCGTGGGTCGGGGCGCACGGAACTCGATGTGGCGCGGAATGCGCTGGCGCACGCCCAGCGCGTGCGAGCGCAGGCGCCTCTGGAGGGGACGGCTTCCGGCGTCCGCGAGGCCGACCCCGGGTTCTATCTCGTGGGTGATGGCCGGCGGGACTTCGAGCGCGCGATGGGCTTCCGTCCGCCGGTCACTCTTCGCTTGCGGCGTGCGTTGATCGACGCCGCCACGCCGGCATATCTGGGCGCGTTCGTCCTGCTGACGGCGGGCATTCTCTCCATTCCGCTGCACGTCGCCGCGGCTCATGTCGCGCTCACGGGGTTGATCGTGCTGGGCGTGATTGCTGTGGTACCGGCGTCGGATCTCGCCGTCGCATTGCTGAATCGGTTCATCACCGCAGTCGTGGCACCGAACCTCCTGCCGCGACTCGAGTGGGCCACCGGCGTGCCGCCGGAGTTTCGCACGCTGGTGGTGGTACCGACGCTGCTGACGGGGCTCGTCGACGTCGACGATCAGGTCGATCAGATGGAAGTGCACTATCTCGCGAACTCCGACGGCGATGTTCGATTCGCCCTCGTCTCCGACTGGGTCGACGCGCCTGCGGAAGCGGCGCCCGGCGATGACGAGATCCTCGCGGCGGTTCACTCGGGGATCGCCCGACTGAATGCGAGTCATGGTCCCGCGGCCGACGGGAGTCCGCGTTTCTACGTGTTCCACCGTCGGCGGTTCTGGAATGCAAGCGAACGCGTGTGGATGGGATGGGAGCGCAAGCGCGGCAAGCTGCACGAGCTGAATTTGCTCCTGCGTGGTGTCGCCACCACGACGTTCCTACCCGAGCACGGGGCCGCTCCGGTCGCGCCGGGCGGCGTGCGCTACGTGGTGACGCTCGACGCCGATACCCGGCTTCCGCTCGGCGCCGTCAAGCGGCTGGTCGGGACGATGGCGCATCCGCTCAACCGGCCGCGCGTCGATCCGCTGACGCGAAGGGTGGTGGAGGGACATGCGGTGCTCCAGCCTCGCGTGACCGCGCCGCTCCCCGGCCGCTCGGGCTCGGTGTTCCAGCGACTTTCTTCGGGGGCGTCGGGGATAGATCCGTATGCGGCGGCGGTGTCGGATGTGTACCAGGATCTGTTCGGCGAGGGATCCTACACCGGCAAGGGGATCTACGATGTCGACGCCTTCGAGGAGGCGCTGGCGGGACGTGTTCCCGACAACACGCTGTTGAGCCACGACCTGTTCGAAGGACTGTTTGCGCGCGCCGGACTCGTGACCGACGTCGAACTGTTCGAGAGCGCTCCAGCAAACTACCTGACTGCTGCGGCGCGCCAGCACCGGTGGGCGCGCGGCGATTGGCAGCTTCTGCCCTGGATCCTGCGCGAGCGGCTCTCCCTCGTGGGACGCTGGAAGATGATCGACAACCTTCGGCGCACGTTGTCCATGCCGGCCGCGTTCCTCACGCTGCTGCTCGGATGGACTTGGCCGGGCTCGTCGCCGGTGCCGTGGACGCTGTTCGTGTTCGCGGTCATCGCCGTGCCTCCGATGCTCCCGCCGTTGGCAGGCGTGTGGCCACGCGCGCCGGGAATTTCCAAGCGGAGTCACGGCCGCGCCGTCGCGCGCGACTTCCGTTCCGCGTGCGGCCATGTGGCGCTGACGCTCACCACCATGGCGCACCAGGCGGAGTTGATGGTCGACGCCGTGACGCGGACGCTCGGACGCTTGTATGTGACGCACGGCCGGATGCTCGAGTGGCAGACGACGGAGTTCGCGGCGTCGCGCGTGCCGCCCACCCTGCTGGGGTACTATCGCCGCATGGCCGGCGGTGTGCTGCTCACCGTGATGGCCGCGGCGCTGATGGCATGGCAGCGCCCCGGCGAATGGCCGGCGGTGCTGCCGCTCCTCGCGCTCTGGGCGCTCGCGCCCGCCATCGCTCGCTGGGCGAGCCGTCCCGGCACGGCGGCGCGTACCGCGCCGTTGTCCGAGGACGAGCGGCGCACGCTGCGACTGATCGCCCGGCGCACCTGGAGTTTCTTCGCGACGTTCGTGACGGCGGAAAGCCACGACTTGCCGCCGGACAACTTTCAGGAGACGCCGCAGCCGGTGGTCGCGCAGCGCACATCACCGACCAACATCGGACTATACCTGCTGTCGGCAGTGGCGGCCCGCGATTTCGGCTGGGCGGGGACGCTCGACGTGGCGGATCGCATCGAGGCGACCCTTCGCAGTGTGAAGGAACTCGAGCATCACCAGGGCCATCTCTTCAACTGGTACGATACGCACGATCGTCGTGCGCTCGAGCCGAAGTACGTGTCGTCGGTGGACAGCGGCAATCTCGCCGGGGCCCTCATCACGCTGGCGAACGCGTTGCGCGAGATGGCCGAGGAGGCGCCCGCCGCGCAGCCCGCGCTCTCCGGTATTGCCGACGCCGCGATGATTCTGCGCGAGGCCGCGCACACGACGGTCTTCGGCCGTCAAGGCGGGCTCGCACAGCCGGCGCGTTTCGAAGACGCCCTCGACGTGGTCATGAGCCTCGTCGCCGAGCGGCCCGAGTCGCCCGCGGCCTGGGCCGCGCGATTGGCCGAGCTCGAGACTGCGGCGAAGGTGGTGGCGGACTGCGCCCGTTTCCCTCGCGACTGGGCCGGCGCAACTCCGCCCTCCACCTTCGGCGACGCAGTGGTCGCGTTGCGCGATACGGTCGCTTCGCACGTGCGCGATTTCGACTCGCTCGCCCGAGACCCCGCCGGCTCCGTCGCCGCCGTCGCCGCGCTCAACGCACGACTGCACCAGCTCGCGGCGGACGCACGCGCGATGGTGACGGCGATGAATTTCGGTTTTCTCTTCGACTCGACGCGAATGCTCTTCGCCATCGGGTATCGCATGAGCGACGGGAGCCTCGACGAAGGCCGCTACGACCTGCTCGCTTCCGAGGCCCGGCTGCTGAGCTTCCTCGCGATCGCAAAGGGGGACGTGCCGATGCGGCACTGGTTCCGGCTCGGCCGGCTGCTGACGCCGGTGGGGAAGGACTCCGTGCTGCTCTCATGGTCGGGGTCCATGTTCGAGTATCTGATGCCGGGCCTGATCATGCGCGCGCCGATCGGGAGCCTCCTCGAACAGACCTGCCGCCTCGCGATCCAGCGACAGATCGACTACGCAGCCGAACGCGGCGTGCCGTGGGGCATGTCGGAGTCGGGGTATCACGTTCGCGACATCGCGATGACGTACCAATACTCGAACTTCGGCGTGCCGGGCCTCGGCCTCCGGCGCGGACTCGGCGACGACGTCGTGGTCGCTCCGTACGCCACGGCGCTCGCGGCGATGTATGAGCCGCAGGAGGCGATCGGCAACTTCCGCGCGCTCGACGTGGCTGGTGCCGATGGACAGCACGGATTCTACGAGTCGGTGGACTACACGCCGAAGCGGCTGCCGGCGGGCAAGTCGCTGGCGGTCGTCCGCATGTACATGGCGCACCATCAGGGCATGGCGATCGTCGCCATCTCGAACGCCCTGAACTACGGCGCGATGCGCACACGCTTTCACGCGGAGCCGATGATTCGGGCGAGCGAACTCCTCCTCCAGGAGCGGACGCCGCGCGACGTCGCCGTCGCCCGGCCGCGCGTGGATACGGCCGCCGTGAGGGGAGACGTGCGCGAACTGGTGGCGCCGGCCACCCGCCATTTCTCGTCCCCGCATTCCCCGACGCCGCGCACGCAGCTCCTCTCGAATGGTCGCTACGCCGTGATGATCACGGCGGCGGGTTCGGGATACAGCCGCTGCGGGGACATGGCGGTCACGCGGTGGCGCGAGGACGCGACCCGCGACGACACGGGGTCGTACGTCTTCCTCCGCGATGTCGCGAGCGACGAGAGCTGGTCCGCGGGATTCCAGCCGAGCGGACAAACGCCCGAGAGCTATGACGTGTCGTTCGCGGAGGACCGCGCCGAGTTCATCCGTCGTGACGGGACGATCACGACGCGCCTCGAGCTGATCGTGTCGTCGGAGGACGATGCCGAGGTCCGGCGGGTCTCGATCACGAACGACGGCGACCGCCCGCGAGAGATCGAGGTCACGTCGTACGCGGAGATCGTGCTCGCGCCGGGCGCGGCCGACACGGCGCATCCCGCGTTCTCGAATCTGTCGATCGAGACCGAGAGCATCGCGAAACGCGACACCCTGCTCGCGACGCGCCGGCCGCGATCGGACACGGACGCCGAGATCTGGCTCGCCCATGTGCTCGCCGTGGAAGGCGAGGCGATCGGGGACCTGGAATGGGAGACCGACCGCGACCGGTTCGTCGGGCGGGGGCACAGCCTTCGCAATCCTCACGCGCTCATGAACCGCGGGCCGCTCTCGAGAACGGTGGGCGCCGTGCTCGATCCGATCGTCAGCCTGCGGCGCCGCGTGCGCGTCCGTCCCGGCAAGACCGTTCGCGTGGTGTTCTCCACGGTGGTGGGATCGTCGCGTGGCGCGGTGCTCGATCTGGCGGAGAAGTATCACGACGTGACGACATTCGAGCGCGTCGCGACGCTTGCGTGGACGCAGGCGCAGGTCCAGCTGCACCATCTCGGCATCGCGCCGGACGAGGCCCACCTGTTCCAGATGCTGGGCGGGTCCATCGTATATGTCGACCGCGCATTGCGCGCCCCCCCCGAGGTGCTCGCGCGACGCGTCGAGGGAGTATCGGCGCTCTGGGCGCAGGGGATTTCCGGCGACCTGCCCATCGTCCTCGTCGAGATCGACGACGCCGACGACATCGGCATCGTGCGGCAGCTGCTCCGCGCCCACCAGTACTGGCGCATGAAACGGCTGCCTGTCGATCTCGTCATCCTCAACGACCGTGCGCCGTCATACGTGCAGGACCTGCAGACGCTGATCGAAACGATCGTGCGGACGAGCCAGTCGATGCCGCGTCCCGGGGGATTCGAGCTGCAGGGGCGGGTGTTCACGTTGCGGGCCGACCGCGTAACGGCCAATCAGCGCGACGTGCTGCGCAGTGTGGCCCGCGTGGAACTGTCGAACCGGCGCGGAACGCTCGCCGAGCAGGCCGCGCGGGCGTACCGGCCCGACGCGATCGCCGTGACGGTTCCGGCTCCGGCGCCTCGCCCGCACGCGCAGGCGGTGAGCACCGTGCCGGAAACGATCGCGCCGCCGGCGGACCTCGAGTTCTTCAACGGTCTTGGCGGCTTCGACGCCGGGGCGCGGGAGTACGTCATCATTCTTCGTGACGGGAACTGGACCCCTGCGCCATGGATCAACGTGATCGCCAATCCGAACTTCGGCTGTCTCGTGTCCGAGGCGGGGACCGGCTGCACGTGGTCGGTGAACAGCCAGGAGAACCTGCTCACCGCGTGGTCCAACGATCCTGTGCGCGACCCGCCGAGCGAGACGCTCTACATTCGCGATGAAGACTCCGGAGAAGTCTGGAGTCCGACGCCGTTGCCCATTCGCGATGACGGTGGGCGCTACGTCGTCCGGCACGGTCACGGCTACTCGACATGTGCGCACGAATCGCACGGCATCGCGCTCGACTTGCTGCAGTTCGTGCCCGCGGACGACCCGGTCAAGCTCTCGCGCCTCACGCTGACGAATAATTCTCCGCTTCCGAGGCGCCTGTCGGTGACGGGGTATCTCGAGTGGGTGCTCGGCACGTCCCGCAGCGGATCTGCACCGTTCGTGACGACCGAGATCGATGCGTCCACTGGCGCGATGTTCGCGCGAAACTCGTGGAGCCGCGACTTCGGCTCGCGTGTGGCCTTCGCCGACCTGGGTGGCGCACAGACGACGTGGACCGGCGACCGGGCGGAATTCCTGGGGCGCAACGGTGCGTCAGACCGTCCCGCCGCGCTCCATCGACGCGAACCGCTGTCGGGGCGCACGGGGGCCGCCTTCGATCCCTGCTGCGCCCTCCAGGCGACCCTCGAGATCCCTGCGGGCGGACAAGCGACAGTCGTGTTCATGCTCGGACAGGCCGAGACCGGCGAGCAGGCGCGAGGGTTGATCCAGCGATACCGTTCGGTGGATATCGCCGCCAGCCTCAAGCTGGTGACGGACGGGTGGGCGCGGGTCCTCGAGACGGTGCAGGTAAAGACGCCCGATCGCGCGCTCGACCTCATGCTGAACCAGTGGCTCCTGTACCAGACCCTCGCGTGCAGGCTGTGGGCGCGCACGGCCTTCTATCAGTCGAGCGGCGCGTACGGTTTCCGCGACCAGTTGCAGGACGTGATGGCGCTCGCCGTCTCGCGCCCCGACCTGACGCGCGCGCACATCATCAAGGCGGCCGCGCACCAGTTCGTCGAGGGCGACGTACAGCATTGGTGGCACGAGCCCTGCAGCCGCGGCATTCGCACGCGATTCTCCGACGATCTTCTCTGGCTGCCGTACGTCGCGAGCAACTATCTCGACGTGACCGGCGACCAGGCGTTGCTCGACGAGAAGGTCCCGTTCATGGATGGAGCGCTGCTGGCGGCGGGGCAACTGACGTCGTACTTCGAGCCGCGCATCTCGAGCGAGAGCGAAACGCTCTTCGAGCATTGCGCGCGCGCCATCGATCGCAGCCTCGCCGTCGGCGTGCACGGCTTGCCTTTGATGGGGACCGGCGACTGGAACGACGGCATGAATCGCGTCGGAGACCAGGGCAAGGGAGAGAGCGTATGGCTCGCCTGGTTCCTGCAGGGCGTCCTCGCGGCGTGGGCTCCGGTGGCGGCTGCGCGCGGCGACGTGAAGCGCGCCGGGGTTTGGGAGGAACACGCCACCAAGCTCTCGGCGGCGATCGAGCGCGACGCGTGGGATGGGAACTGGTATCTTCGCGCTTACTTCGACGACGGCACCCCGCTCGGACACGCGGGAAGCGATGCCTGCGAAATCGACTCGATCGTGCAGTCGTGGGCCGTCATGACGGGCGCGGGCGATCCCAATCACGCGCGGCGCGCGATGGAGTCGTTGGACGAGCACTTGGTGCGGCGGGACGACCGCATGATTCTCCTGCTGACGCCGCCGTTCGACCACACCAAGCTCGAGCCCGGCTACATCAAGGGCTACGTGCCAGGCGTCCGCGAGAACGGCGCGCAGTACACGCACGCCGCGGTGTGGGCGGCGATCGCGTTCGCCGAACTCGGTGACGGGGACAAGGCCGCCGAGTTGCTGGGAATGCTCAACCCGATCACTCACGCGACGACTCCGCACGACGTCGAGCGATATCGCGTCGAACCGTACGTGGCCGCGGGCGATGTCTACTCTGCGAAGGCGCATGTCGGCCGCGGTGGGTGGACGTGGTACAGCGGGTCCGCCGGCTGGCTCCATCGCGCCGGAATCGAATGGCTCCTCGGTGTGCGGCAGCGGGGATCGCGACTGATGATCGACCCGTGCATTCCGGCGGCCTGGCCCGGCTTCACGCTGACGTTCCGCCATCGCTCCGCTCGATACGAGATTGCCGTCGAGAATCCGGGTGGAGTGTGCCGCGGAGTGGCGACGCTCGAGCTCGACGGCGCGGCGCTGGCCGATCGCTCGGGCGTTCCGCTCGCGGACGATGGCCACGTTCATCACGTGCGGGTGGTGCTGGGGGTAGCGTGAAGATCAGTCCGCTCGCCGGCCATGCCGCCCCCGCGGCGATGCTGCTCGACGTTTCCAAACTCGTGACGGCGTACTACTCCGAGATTCCCGATCCCGGCGTGAGCGCGGAGCGAGTCGCGTTCGGCACGTCGGGACATCGTGGCTCGGCGTTCGAGCGAACGTTCAACGAATGGCACGTGGTGGCGATCAGCGAGGCCATTTGCCGCTATCGCAGGCACCGCGGAATCGAGGGTCCGCTCTTTCTGGGCCTCGACACGCACGCATTGTCGGTGCCGGCCGGTGCGACGGCGCTCGAAGTGCTGGCGGCGAATGGAGTCGAAGTGATGCTCGCCGAGCGCGACGAGTACACGCCGACGCCCGCGGTATCGCATGCCATCGTGTGCTACAACAAGGGGCGCACATCGGGATTCGCCGACGGCATCGTGATCACGCCGTCGCACAATCCGCCGGACAACGGCGGGTTCAAGTACAACCCGCCCAATGGCGGGCCGGCGGATACCGACGTCACGCGCTGGATCGAAGCCCGGGCCAACGAGTTGATGGAACGCGGCCTCGAAGGTGTGAAGCGCCTGCCACATGAACGCGCGCTGCGCGCCGCGACGACACACCGGCACGACTATCTCGGCGCGTACGTGACGGACCTGGCGAACGTCGTAGATATGGAAGCGATTCACGGCGCGGGCCTGCACCTGGGCGTGGATCCGCTCGGCGGCGCGGGCGTCCACTATTGGCCGGCGATCGCGGATCGTTACCGCCTGGACCTCACGGTCGTGAGCGACGTCGTGGATCAAACGTTCCGTTTCATGCCGCTCGACTGGGATGGCCGGATCCGCACGGATCCTTCATCCGCGTGGGCGATGCAGCGGTTGGTCGATCTCAAGGACCGGTTCGACATTGCCTTCGCGTGCGATGCCGATCACGATCGGCACGGAATCGTCACGCGGAGCGCGGGACTGCTGCCGCCGAATCATTATCTGTCGGTCGCGATCCAGCACCTGTTCCAGCATCGGCCAGAGTGGCGCGCGGGAACGGGCGTGGGAAAGACGGTGGTGAGCAGCAGCATGATCGACCGCGTCAGCGCGAAGCTCGGCCGCCGCCTTCACGAGGTACCCGTCGGTTTCAAGTGGTTCGTGGGTGGCCTCGCCGACGGCTCGCTCGGCTTCTGCGGCGAAGAGAGCGCGGGCGCCACGTTCCTGCGCCGCGACGGGTCGGTATGGACGACGGACAAGGACGGCATCGTCGCCGCACTGCTCGCGGCGGAGATCACGGCGCGCGCAGCACGAGACCCTGGCGAGCTCTATGGAGCACTCACGCGCGAATTCGGCGAGCCGGCCTATGACCGTGTGGAGGCGCCGGCCACGGCGGAGCAGAAACGTCGCCTCGCAGGCTTGGTGGCGGCCGATGTGCGCTGTGATACGCTCGCCGGTGAACGCGTCCTGGGCATCATCAGTGAGGCGCCGGGCAACGGCGCACCGATTGGTGGCATCAAAGTTTCCAGTGCAACCGGCTGGTTCGCCGCCCGGCCGTCCGGCACCGAAGAGATCTACAAGATCTATGCGGAAAGCTTCCGAGGGCGGGCGGAGCTGGACCGGATCCTCGTGGAGGCGCAGGCGATCGTCGATGCGGCGCTCTGAGCATCGGGAGAAGGCGGTAGGGGTTTTGCTGACAGGGCGGCACTCCGACACCTGACGGCGCTGACGCGCGAGGTGTTGCAAGTTGCGTCATGTCGACCCCCTTCGTGTGACGCGAACCAGAGCTGTCGTGCTGCCTGCTGCCGTCCTGATCCTGATAGCGGCGGGCGGCGTTTTCTATGCAGCGCTCGGCGCCGACGCTGCGCGACTCGTTTGGAGCGTCGCGCTCGTACTCACCGGCGCGCCGGTCGTCTGGAAGACGATCGCCTCCGCCCGGAAAGGACACTTCGCGACGGATATCGTGGCGTCGCTCGCTATCGTCGGCGCTGTGCTCCTGATGCAGCCGCTGGCGGGACTCGTCATCGTGCTCATGCAGAGCGGCGGCGAGGCCCTCGAGCACTGGGCTGAGGGCAGAGCCTCCGCCGCCGTACGCGCACTCGAAGAGGCGGCGCCGCGGATCGCGCATCGCGTCGCGGGCGAGCGTGTCGAAGACGTGCCGGTCGGCGTCGTCGTCGTTGGCGACTTGTTGCTCGTGAGGCCGGGCGACCTGATTCCCTGCGATGGTGAAGTGGTCGAGGGCCGGTCAGACCTCAACGTCGCGGCGCTCACCGGCGAGGCGGCGCCCGTTGATGCGTCTCCGGGCACGCATGTCATGAGCGGCACGCTCAACGGCACGGGAGTGCTCCGGCTGCGGGCGACCGCACTCGCGTCCGAGAGCCAGTACGCGCGAATCGTCGAGCTCGTGCGCACGGCACAGTCCAGCAAGGCGCCGATGCAGCGCCTTGCCGATCGCTACGCCGTGTGGTTCACGCCCGCGACCGCCGTAGCCTGCGGCGTCGCCTGGTTCGCGACGCACGATGCGCTGCGCGTGCTCGCGATCCTCGTGGTCGCCACGCCGTGCCCGCTCATTCTCGCGGCACCCGTCGCGATCATCGGCGGTATCAATCGTGCGGCGCGCCGTCAGATCATCATGCGACACGGCGCCGCACTCGAGCGGCTCGCTGCGGTCACGGTCGCCGTATTCGACAAGACCGGCACGGTGACCGTGGGACAGCCGCGCGTGCGCCGGTTGCATCCCGCAGCCGGATTCGAGGCGAACGAGGTGCTGCGTTACGCGGCGGCGGTGGAGCAGGGATCGAGCCATCTGCTTGCCCGCGTCATCGTCGAGTCGGCAGAGGCGCTCGGGGGCGGAACCGTTCCGCAGGCATCCGCGCACATCGAGTCGCCAGGGCAGGGTGCGGTCGGCACGGTCGAAGGACACGAAGTGCACGTCGGCTCCCGCAGCTTCGTATTGCCTCACGGGCGGATCGATTCGGCGCAGCTCGCGCGCCTCGAGGGATCGGATGTCGGATTGCGCGCGTACGTCGCGATCGACGGCCGGCTCGCCGGCGTCATCGAGTACGCCGACGAGCTGCGTCCGGAGCTCGCTGGAGTGCTCTCGGGTATGAGGAGCTGGGGCATTTCGCGGGTGCTGCTCCTGTCCGGCGACCACGCGCCGAACGTACGGGCCGTCGCAGCAAGCGTGGGGATCACGGAGGTGGAGGGCGACTTGCTTCCCGCCCAGAAGGCGGCGGTCGTGACGCGGCTTCGCGCGGACGGCGAGGTGGTGATGATGGTAGGCGACGGGACGAACGACGCGCCGGCGCTCAGCAGCGCGGACGTCGGCGTCGCGCTCGCGGGTCACGGCGGCGGGATCACCGCGGAGGCGGCGGACGTGATCATTCTGGTCGATTCGCTCGATCGCGTCACCGACGCGCTGGCGATCGGGCGACGGACGATGCACATTGCCCGACAGAGCATCGTCGCCGGCCTCGGGCTCAGCGGAATCGCGATGGTAGCGGCCGGCCTCGGGTACTTCCCGCCGGCGGTCGGCGCCCTGCTGCAGGAGGCGATCGACGTGGCGGTGATCCTGAACGCGGTGCGCGCGAGCCGCGCATGAGCGCGCGTGAGCCACCCGTGAGCCACCCGTGAGGCGCGTGTGACGAGACGAACGCCTGTGCCATCGAGGGCACGCACGACGCGTCGACGGATGCCGAACGCCGAGATCGCCCGGCTGCTGCGTGAGGTCGCGGAACTGCTCGAACTCGAGAGCGCGAACACGTTTCGCGTGCGAGCGTACTCGAACGCGGCGCGGGTGATCGAAGAGCTGCCGGAACCGGCCGCGACGCTCTCGCCGGAGCGCCTTCGCGATCTGCCGGGCATCGGCGACGACCTCGCGGGGAAGATCGCGGAGATCGCAGCGACCGGCTCGCTCACGCTGCTGCGCGAATTGCACCGGGAGGTTCCGCACGCGGCGGTGGAACTCCTGCGCGTTCCGGGCATCGGCCCGAAGCGTGCGCGCGCACTCGTCGACACGCTGGGAATCCGGTCCCTGGCCGGGCTCGCGCGCGCCGCCCGGGCCGGGAAGTTGGCGACACTCGCGGGATTCGGTGCGGCGATCGAGAAGAAGATCGTGGGCGAGTTGGCCGCGCGCCGCGGCGAGGAGAAGCGGATCCTGCGCGCGACGGCGGCGCAATACGGCGAGGCGCTGCTCGAGTACATGCGGGCGCAGCCCGGCGTCACGCGCGCCGAACTCGCGGGAAGTTTTCGCCGCGGACGCGAGACGGTGGGCGACCTCGACCTGCTGGTGGAGTCGAGCCGTGGCGGTGAGGTGTCCGGGCGATTCGTGACATATCCCGAGGTGCGCACCGTGCTGGCCAAGGGGCCCACGCGCGCGTCGGTGCGGCTCGCATCCGGCCTTCAGGTCGACCTGCGCGTGCTCCCGGCGGAATCCTATGGCGCCGGCCTCTACTATTTCACCGGTTCCAAGGCGCACAACATCGCTGTTCGAAAAATGGGGCAGCAGCGCGGATTGAAGATCAACGAGTACGGCGTCTTCAAGGGCGAACGATCCATCGGCGGACGCCGCGAACAGGATGTATTCGATGCCGTCGGGCTGCCGTGGATTCCGCCCGAGCTGCGCGAGGATCGCGGGGAAATCGAGGCTGCGGCGCGGGGGAAGCTTCCGAAGCTCGTGGAGTGCGGCGACATGCGGGGCGACCTGCAGATGCACTCGACCGACAGCGACGGGCGCGACTCGCTCGACGCGATGGCCGAAGCGGCGCAGGAGCTCGGATACGAGTACATCGCGATCACCGATCACACGCCCATGCTGCGCATCGTCAACGGTCTCGACCGCGCTCGGTTTCTTCTCCAGCGCAAACGCATCGACCGGCTGAACGCGCGGCTGCGCAAGCTCACCGTGCTGGCCGGGGCGGAGGTCGATATCCGCGCGGACGGATCGCTCGACCTCGACGACGAAACGCTCGCGTCGCTCGATATCGTGCTCGTATCACTGCACGCCAAGTTCGACCTGCCGAAGGCCGGCCAGACCGAGCGAGTCCTTCGCGCGATCCAGCATCCCGCGGTGGACATCTTCGCGCACCCCACCGGCCGGTTGATCGGCCGGCGGCGCGGAGCCGGCTTCGACCTCGATCGGGTGGCGGCCGCGGCCGCGGATCACGGCGTCATGCTGGAGGTGAACGCTCAGCCCACCCGGCTCGACCTCGACGACATCTCGTGCCGTGCCGCGATCGCGCTGGGCGCGACCATCACGATCAGCACGGACGCCCACTCGCGCGACGAACTGCGGAACATGCGATGGGGCGTCGACCAGGCGCGGCGCGGCTGGGCGGCCAAGGGTGACGTCGCGAATACCCGGCCGCTGAAGGCGCTCCTGAAGCTCCTCCACAAGGGGCGCCGCTAGAACCCGAACGACGACGCGATTACCAACGGCGACGGGCGACAGGTAAGCCCCTCACCCCTCACTCGTTGCTCGTCCGCGCACGGAATCCAGCAACACCTTCCGCTCCGCGACCGCGATGTTGTGCCGCGTGCGGCCGATGGCATCGACGTTCACCGAGATGGAGTCGATGCCCCACTCGACGAGGCGCTCCGCGTATTCGGGATGCACCGACGGCGCCTGACCGCAGATCGAGCAGGTGAGCCCGAGCTTCCGGCACTCCGTGATGATCGACTTGATCGCGTGCAGCACCGCGCCGTCGCGCTCGTCATACGCCAGACCGAACAGCTCGCTGTCGCGATCGACCCCGAGCATGAGCTGCGTGAGGTCGTTGGAGCCGATCGAGACGCCGGTGATGCCCATGGCCGCGTAGCGCGGCAGCCAGTACACGACCGAGGGCACCTCCGCCATGATCCAGCGTTGGAGCCGGGTGTCGGCGCCGAGGGCACTCGCGTCGACGAGCCGCAGGCACGCCGTCAGCTCGTGCGCCGTGCGCACGAACGGAATCATGAGGTGGAGGTTCTCGTAGTCGCGGCGTACTTCTGCGATCGCGCGCAGTTCCAGCGCGAACAGGTCGGGCTCGCGCGTGTACCGGAAGCAGCCGCGATAGCCGATCATCGGGTTCGACTCGGTCGGCTCGTACGCATCGCCGCCCGTGAGGTTCCGAAACTCGTTCGACCGGAAGTCCATCGCGCGGTAGATGACCGGTCGCGGAGAAAAGGCGCGAGCGAATACGCGCAGGCGGTCGGTCATGCGGCTCACGAACTCATCGGCGCTTCGCTTTGCGAGAAACGCGCGCGGGTGCATGTTCTCGAGCGCCTCGACCATCATGAACTCGGCGCGCAGCAGTCCCACGCCGTCCACGTCGAGCTGGGCGACCTCGTCGGCGCGATCGGGCTCGGCGAGGTTGACATACAGGCGCGTGGCCGTGACGGGCGCAGCAGCCGGGCCGCCGGATGTCACCGGCACGGCGGCTGCCGTGAGCTTCGCGGCCCCAGGAATTCCCGCGACCACCGTACCCGCGCCGCCGTCGACCGTCACGACCGTTCCCGTCGCGAGAAGGCGCGTCGCGTCATGCGTGCCGACGATGCAGGGAAGTCCGAGTTCGCGTGCGACGATCGCCGCGTGCGACGTCATCCCGCCCGCATCCGTCACGATCGCCGACGAGCGGCGCATGATCGGCACCCAATCGGGCGACGTCATGCGGGTCACGAGCACTTCGCCTTTCTCCAGCGTCGCGGCCTCGCCCACCGTGTCGAGCACGCGCGCCTTTCCCGAGCCGACGCCGGGGCTCGCACCGAGCCCGCGCACGAGCACCGCGCCCGGGGAAGTCTCGTCCTGCGGAGCGGCTGGCTCACCCTCCCGTCCGAGCGTGGTGATCGGCCGCGTCTGGGTCAGAAACACGTGGCCGTCCGCGTCGATGGCGAACTCCAGGTCCTGCGGCGCGCGGTAGTGCGCTTCGGATTGGCGCGCGAGCGAACCGAGGGTTTGCAGCTCGGCGTCGGTCAGCACGGTGGCGCTCGAGCGGGGATCGCCCTGCAGGTCGATGCGCTTCACGCCGCCCGTCGAGGGCACCGGTTCGAGCATGAACTCCTTCTTCGCGACCGTTCGCGAGAGCACGCGCAGCGAATTCTTGTCGAGGACGTACCGGTCGGGCGTGACCTCTCCGCCGACCACGACCTCGCCGAGTCCCCATGCGGCTTCGATGACGATCCGGCTCACGTCGTGCGTGGCCGGATCCGCCGTGAACATTACGCCGGACTTCTGCGAGTCGACCATCCGTTGTACCACGACCGCGAGCCCCATCTCACTGGGGAATCCCTGCTTCACCCGGTAGTAGATCGCCCGTGCGTGATACGCGGAGGCCCAGCACGCGCGCACCATCTCGATGACGGCGGCTTCGCCCCTCACTTCGACGAAGCTCTCGTGCATGCCGGCGAACGAGAATTGCGCCGTATCCTCCGCCGTCGCCGACGACCTGACGGCGACGGCCGTCGACGCGTTGCCAGCCCCAAGCGCGCGATACGCCGTGGCGATCACGGCCCGCACGTCCGGGGGGATCTCGCTGCGGACCACGAGCTCGCGCGCCTTCTTCGCCGTCGCAGCGAGTCCGCCGGAGTCCTCGATGTCGAGGTCGCGCAGGAGCGCGGCCATGGCCGCGTGCAGGCCGGACGCGACCGCGAAGCGTTCGTAGGCGTCCACGGTCACGACGAAACCGGCAGGCACCGGCAAGCCGGCCGCCGTCAGCTCTCCGAGGTTGGCTCCCTTGCCGCCGGCGGACGCGACGTCGCGCCGGGTGAGGTCGGCGAAGGCGCGGACGAACGGCGTCGCCGTCGCGGGCGAAATCACCGGCGGAACGACCGGCGGAACGACCGGCGGCGGAATCGGCTTGCTCGCGGGAGCGCTCAGCGCCGGATTCGCGGTGGGCATGTCAGGAATACGTCGGAATCGAGAGGTGCTGGTTGAACCAATCCCTCGCGAGCCACGAGACTTGCTCCAGTGTACCGGCCTCCGCAAAGAGGTGAGTGGCGCGCGGCACGACTTCCATGCGTTTGATGCACTTCAGCTGGGCGAGCGCGTTCATGTTGAGTTGCAGCACCTGCGGATCCTGGGCGCCGACGATCAGCAGCGTCGGCGCGCGCACGGAGGCGAGCGCCGACTCCGCGAGATCGGGGCGTCCGCCGCGCGATACGATCGCACGTACGATCTTCGGACGCTTTGCCGCGGCGATGAGCGCCGCCGCCGATCCCGTGCTCGCGCCGAAGAGGCCGATGCGAAACGCGCCCTCGCCGAGACCCTCGGCGACGAGGTCGATGACCGTCACCAAGCGGTCGGCGAGCAGCTTCACGTCGAAGCGAAGCTGACCGGTCCGCTTGTCCTCTTCCTCTTCCATCGGAGTCAGCAGGTCGAAGAGCAGGGTGGCGAGCCCTCCGTCTTGCAACTCGCGCGCCACCTTCCGGTTTCGCGGGCTCAGGCGGCTGCTTCCGCTGCCGTGGGCGAACAGCACGATCCCCGTGGCCCGGTCCGGCACCGAAAGGTCACCATCGATTGCGCCTCCGGCCACTGGAAGCCAGACGTGACGCGATCGAACAAGGGGCTCAGTTACATGTGCCATGGCGCGCCTCATAGTGCAGATGGGAATGTTTCAGGTGTGTCGCCGCGGACCCACGCGGCGGTGCGCTCGAGCGGCTCCACCGCGCGTGTCATGTCGTAATGCAGGAGCGCGTCGAATTGGCGATGGAGTGTTGCGTGGTAGTAGTGGCTTTGCCGCTCAGTTTCGGGCCGGTAGATCACCCC
>PMYN01000099.1:17519-18840 GCA_003171215.1 Gemmatimonadota bacterium
GTCCCGCTGTACGTGCTGAAGCCCACCAGCACGGCGTTCCGTCCGTGGCGCTCCCGCATGAGCTGCCCGACGTTGAGCTCACCCATTCTCGACATCTCGGTCGCCCTGGCATCGCCCAGGTGCGAGTTGTGGGCCCACACGACGATCTTCGGCGGCCGCTCGTCGCGCGAGAGGTGCGTGTCCAGCGCCTCGAGCGTTTCGGCCATGTGACGATCGCGCAGGTTCCACGACGACGCCCGGCTCCCGAACATCGCGCGGTAGTACTCCTCGGCGTTGGCGACCAGCCGCGCGTTCTGCTCCGCGTAGAACAGNNCGCAAGTCGACGAGCTGCGCCACCACCTCGGCCTCGCACGATCGCGCATACCCGCCGCTCGCGGCGTGGCCGTAGCGCTGCGGATCATCGCCGAACTGGTCGAAGCACGCATAGCGATTGCGCGCGCGGCGGGCGCCCGAAGGGTCGACCGAGTCGAGGTAGAGCAGCACGGCCGCCATCGAAGCATGGAGACTGTACAGGTCCATTCCGTAGAAGCCGACTCGCGGCTCGTGGCGCGCGAGCGAGTCGTTGTGGGCGCGCAGCCAGCCGATGAAGTCGAGGACGTCCGCGTTGCGCCACATCCATTGCGGGAACCGCAGGAAGCCCGCGAGCGCCTCCACGGCGTCTGCGTCATCGCTGGTCGCGCGAACGTATCGGTTGACGCGATATGCGTCGGGCCAGTCTGCCTCGACGGCCACGGCGCCGAATCCCTTCTCCGTGATGAGGCGCTTGGTGATCTCCGCCCGGATTCGATAGAACTCGTGAGTCCCGTGCGAGGCCTCGCCGATGAGCACGAAACGCGCGTCGCCCACGCGGGCGATGAGCGGATCGAAGTCGCCGACCGCACCCGTCAGCGGATGGACGAGACCTCCCACCGTCTCGGCCGCCGTGCCTGCGGCGAACGACGGCAATGGCGCGGCTCGCGTGCTCATGACGGGAGCGCCTGCGCGAGCGGGCGCTGGTGCGACGCGGCGAGCAGCTGTTGCACTTCGCGATCCGAGGTCTGCGCGAAGTCCTCGTACCAGAGTCCCACCCCGTGGAATGGCTCCGGCTCGAGCACGCTGATGCAGTCATCCGCAGTCTGTCTCAGCAGGCGCATCGCGTCGCGAGAGGCGACAGGTACTGCCACGACGATGCGAACCGGACGCATCGCGCGAATCGCGGCGACGGCCGCCGACATCGTGGCTCCGGTCGCGAGACCGTCATCGACGATGATCACTGTGCGTCCTGTCACGTCCAAGGGCGCGGCTTCGCCGCGATACGTCTGCTCGCGGCGGGCGAGCTCCG
>PMYN01000098.1 GCA_003171215.1 Gemmatimonadota bacterium
CTCCAACCCCGCATCCGGCATCAATGAAGGCCCGCCCCCCTAGCGTCGCCGCGCCGATTCGGCGACCATTTACGCTCTCCTCCACCCGGAATTCCCATGCGTCTTCATACCCGCGCCATTCTCTGCGCCCTCGTACTCGCTGCTGCCGCCGGCCCGCGGCCGGCGCAGTCACAGTCACACGCACAGAGCAAACTCTCCCTCGAGCAGTATCTCGACTGGGGAGACGTGCAGACTCCGCAGCTTTCCCCCGACGGCACGCAGATCATCTACACGCGCCGCTGGATCGACAAGATGAACGACAAGTGGGAAACGAGCCTCTGGATGATGAACGCCGACGGCTCGCACCAGCGCGTTCTCGTGCAGGGTTCGGACGTGCGCTGGTCGCCCGACGGAAAGCGCATCGCCTACGTGGCCAAGGGTGAACCCAGCGGCTCGCAGGTCTGGGTGCGATGGATGGACGCCGAGGGTGCCGCCAGCCAGATCTCCCGCCTGACGGAGACGCCGGCCGCCCTGGAGTGGTCGCCCGACGGCAAGACGATCGCCTTCACGATGAACGTGCCGGTGAAGCAGGAATGGCGGATCGCGATGCCTGCCGCGCCCAAGGGGGCCAAGTGGATCGAGCCGCCGAAGATCGTCATGCGACTCGATTTCCGCTCCGACCGCATCGGCTACACCGATGAATCGTACCACCACATCTTCGTCATCTCGGCCGACGGCGGCACGCCGCGGCAGGTGACGAGCGGCGACTGGAACCACGGCGGCCCGACTTTCTCGGCCGACAGCAAGACGATCGCCTTCTCGTCGAATCGCGTCGAGGACGCCGAGCACGCCTTCCGCGAATCGGAAATTTATTCGGCCAATCTTGAGAGCGGCGCCATCGTGCAGCTCACGCACCACGCGGGCCCGGACAACAGCCCGGCCTATTCGCCGGACGGCAAACTCATCGCCTACATGTCGGCGGACTCGGTCGATCACTCCGCGTGGTCGGAGACGAAGCTGACCGTGATGAACGCCGACGGATCGAACCGCCGCGTCATCTCCGGCACCCTCGATCGCCCGATCTCGGGAATGCTCTGGGCGCCGGACGGCAGCGGCGTGTACTTCAACGTCGAGAGTGAAGGCTCGAAGAACCTCTATTTCGCGTCGGTGAGCGGGCAGGTGCGCGCCGTGACGTCCGGAAAGCAGGTCCTCACCGTCACGGATGTCGGGCGGAACGGCGTCGCGGTCGGTGTGCGCTCGACCCCCACCAAGCCGAACGACGTCGTGACGATCGCCATTCCCAAGACCGGTACGACCTCGACGTTCGCCCAGCTCACGACGATCGACGACGACGTGCTCCGCGGAAAGGAGCTGGCCGAGACGGAAGAGGTCTGGTACACGTCGAAAGACGGCCTGAAGATCCAGGGATGGATCGTGAAGCCGCCCGGATTCGACCCGGCGAAAAAGTACCCGCTGATCCTCGACATCCACGGCGGGCCGCAGTCGATGTACAACGTCGCGTTCAGCTTCGCGCGGCAGGACAACGCCGCCAACGGGTACGTGGTGCTCTATACAAATCCGCGCGGCAGCACCGGGTACGGCGTGAAGTTCACGAACGAGATCAAGAACGCCTATCCCGGCAAGGACTTCGACGACCTGATGGCCGGCGTGGACACGGTGATCGGCCGGGGATACATCGATACCAAGAACCTGTTCGTGTACGGCTGCTCGGGCGGCGGCGTGCTGACGGCGTGGACCGTCGGCCACACGAACCGCTTCACGGCGGCTGCTTCACTCTGCCCGGTGATCGACTGGATCAGCTTCGTCGGTGAGACCGACGGGTCGGGGTGGTACCGCAACTTCGAGAAGCCGTTCTGGGAGGATCCGAGCGAGTATCTCCGCCGCTCGCCCATCATGTACGTCGGCAACGTGAAGACGCCGACAATGCTGATGACCGGCGTGCTCGACCTGCGGACACCGATGCCGCAGTCGGAGGAGTTCTACCGCGCCCTGAAGCTGCGCGGCGTCCCGACGGCGCTGCTCCGGTTCAACAACGAGTTCCACGGAACGAGCAGCACGCCGTCGAATTTCATGCGGACGCAGCTCTACCTCCGGAGCTGGTTCGACAAGTACGCCAACAAACCGACGGTCAAGGCGGCGGTCCAGTGACCGCCGTCATGACCCGTCTTCGATTCACGGGCGCGCTGCTGGCGCTTACGGCGTCCGCGCTCGGCGCACAGACGCGCATGCTGCGTTCGCCATCGGTCAGCGCCGGCAGCATCGCGTTCGCGTACGCACAGAACATCTGGGTGGCCCCGCGCGGTGGCGGCGCCGCCCATCGGCTCACGAGCTTCCAGGGCGCGACCGAGAATCCGAAGATCTCGCCCGACGGCAAGTGGGTGGCGTTCAGCGCGGAATACGGCGGCAACGTGGATGTCTACGTCGTGAGCATCGACGGCGGCGACCCGAAGCGTCTTACGTGGAATACCGCGCCCGACATGGTGCAGGGCTGGACGCCCGACGGAAAGAGCGTGCTGTTCGCCTCCACGCGCGAAACCAACGGGCCCACGGCGGCGCCGAAGTTCTACACGGTGCCCGCGGCCGGAGGCGTGGAGGAACCGCTGCCGCTGAATCGCGCATACCAGGGGAAGATCTCGCCCGACGGGCAGAAGGTCGCATATCGCATGAACAACTCGTGGGACGAGGAGCGCCGCAACTATCGCGGCGGCCAGAACCGTCCCATCTGGATCGTGGACCTCAAGACGCTCGACCTCGAGTCGCCGCCCTGGAAGGATTCGAAGGACATGGATCCGGCGTGGGTGGGTGACGTCGTCTATTTCATCTCGGACCGCGACGGCGTGGCCAACGTCTGGTCGTACGAGAGCAAGTCGAAGAAACTCGCCCAGGTCACCGACTTCTCCGACTTCGACGTGAAGACACTCGACGCCGGCGCCGGTGCGCTGGTGTTCGAACAGGCGGGCTACGTCCACGAACTCGATCCGAAGACCGGGAAGCACCACATCGTGAACATCACCGCCAACGGCGACTTCCCGTGGATGATGCCGCAATGGAAGGACGTGTCGGGCCGGATCGCGAGCATGGCGCTCTCGCCCACCGGCAAGCGCGCGCTGGTCGAGGCGCGCGGCGAGATCTTCACGATTCCCGCCGACAAGGGCGACGTGCGCAACCTCACGAACTCGAGCGGCACAGCCGAACGTGATCCGGCGTGGTCGCCCGACGGCAAGCTCGTCTCGTACTTCAGCGACAAGTCGGGCGAGTACCGGCTGTACATCGAGGCGCAGGACGGCCTCACGCCGGCGCGCGAAATCGCGCTGCCGAACGCCAAGCATTACTACACGCCGGCGTGGTCGCCCGACGGCAAGAGGATCCTGTATCACGACACCGACCTCAAGCTCTGGGTGCTCGATGTCGCATCCGGACAGGCCAAGATCGTCGGCGAGGATCCGTGGATGGTGCCGACGCGAACGATGAATCCGGCATGGAGCCCCGACTCGAAGTGGATCGCGTACGTGAAGCACCTGAACTCGCTCTACAAGGCGATCGTCGTGTACAACGTGGAGACCGGGCAGACCCGGCAGGTGACCGACGGGCTTTCGGACGCCAGTTGGCCGGCTTGGGACGCTGGCGGCAAGTACCTGTGGTTCCTCGCCAGCACCGATTTTGCACTGAAGTCGCAGTGGCTCGACATGACGAGCTACGACCACGAGGAGACGTCGGCGCTGTACTTCGCCGTGCTCAACAAGAGCGATCCCTCGCCGCTGATGCCGGAGAGTGACGAAGAGACTGGCGTTCCCGCTCCGGGAACCGGCGGCGGGCGCGGCGGACGCGGTGGCGGCGGTGGCGGCGGTGGCGGCGCGGACAGCACTGGCGCGCCGGCAGCCGCTGCTGCCTCGCGCGTTCCGGTGAACGTCACGATCGACTTCGACGGATTGGCGGGCCGCATCCTCGCCGTTCCGGGCGTCGCGCTTCGCCAGTACGGCCGGGTCAAGGCCGGTGTCGCGGGTACGGTGTTCTTCACGGAGACCGTCGCGGCCTCGGGCACNNCGTTCATGACCGGGATCGCCGACTACGACGTGAGCGCCGACGGACACAAGCTGCTTTACCGCACGAGCGGTGCTGCCGGAGGCGGCGGACGCGGCGGTGCGGCCGCAGCGGCCGCGCCCGCGATGTTCATCGTCGACGCCGATCGCGCCGTGCCGCTGGCGGGCGCGGGTCGCATCAACGCCACGCTGCGCGCCAACGTCGATCCCAAGGCCGAGTTCAAGCAGATCTTCAACGAGGCGTGGCGCAACCAGCGCGACTANNGACCTGAATTACCTCATCGACATGATGGGTTCGGAGATCGCGATCGGGCACTCGTACGTGCGCGGCGGCGACATGCCTGAAGTGCCGGCCTCGACGGGCGGACAGCTCGGTGCCGACTTCACGATCGACCAGGGACGCTACAAGATCACCCGCATTCTCGACGCCGAGAGCTGGAATCCCGACCTGCGCGCGCCGCTCGCCGGCCCCGGCATCGACGCGCACGTGGGCGACTACCTGCTGGCGATCAACGGCGAGGAACTCAGGGCGCCGGACAATCTCTTCCGCATGCTCGACGGCACGGCGAACCGCCAGGTCGTGCTCACGCTCAACTCGCGGCCGGTGATGGACGGTGCGCGGCACGTCACCGTCATCCCCGTCCCCAACGATCAGGGGCTGCGCACCCGTGCGTGGGTGGAGCACAACCGCCGCCTGGTGGACTCGCTGAGCAAGGGAACGCTGGCCTACGTGTATATCCCCAACACCAGCCAGCCGGGCTTTACGAGCTTCAACCGCTACTATTTCGCGCAGCAGGATCGAAAGGGCGCGATCATCGACGAGCGCTACAACGGCGGCGGCTCGGCGGCCGACTACATCCTCGACGTGCTACAGCGCGATTTCGATGGTTACTTCAACAATGTGGCCGGCGATCGCACGCCGTTCACGAGCCCGGCGGCCGGCATCTGGGGCCCGAAGGTGATGATCATCAACGAAATGGCCGGCTCCGGTGGCGACCTGATGCCGTGGATGTTCCACTACCGCAAGGTGGGCACGCTGGTAGGAAAGCGGACATGGGGCGGGCTCGTGCACACCGCCGACACGCCGACGTTCGTCGACGGTGGCTCGGCGATCGCGCCGCGCGGCGGGTTCTTCAACCGCCAAAACCAGTGGGACGTGGAGAACAAGGGGCAGGCGCCCGACGTGGACGTCGAGAACTGGCCCAAGGACGC
>PMYN01000122.1:0-8632 GCA_003171215.1 Gemmatimonadota bacterium
TGATGGCCGAGACACACGCCGAGAATCGGGATGTGCGCGCCGTATCGCTTGATGAGCGGGATGCAGATCCCCGCCTCGCTCGGTGTCTTCGGTCCGGGGCTGATGACGATCGCGGTCGCGCCCAGCGCATCCACGTCCTCCACCGCGATCGCATCGTTACGAATGACGCGCGGATCCTCGCCAAGCTCACCGAGATACTGGACGAGGTTGTACGTGAACGAATCGTAGTTGTCGATGACGAGCAGCATGTGGAAAACTACCTGAGTGGCGCGCGCTTCTCAAAATCGTAGAGCGTGAGCGCGCGCAGCTGGTAGTAGCTCGTCCAGTACGAGCGGAGCGCCAGTACGTACGACTGCAGCGCCGCGTCCTTCTCCTGCTGTGCCACGTAGAGATCCGTGTAGCTGATCCGGCCGATCACATACCGGTTGTACGCCACGTCGTAGCGCTTGGAGCCGACGGTGTCCGCCTTGGCCGAAATGATGAGGCCACGGCGCGACTGAACGAATCCGAGGGCGGCGAAGCGGGCATTCTGCTCGATCGTGGCGACCGAGAGCCGGTTGACGAACTGGGTCTGCTCTCGCGCTGCTTCCGCCGCCTGCACATCCGCGGAGTGTGCTCCCCAAAGGAAGATGGGCGTCTGCACCTGGATCGAGAACGCCTGCGCATCGAGCGGGCTCTTGTATGCCTGGTTCAGCACCGACGAGGTCTGGTTCAGGCCGTAACTCGCGACGACGTTCGCTCCCGGTCCGCCGAGCAGCTTCGCCTCGGCGATCTTGCGCCTCGCGTCGACGTCCGCAAACTCGTTCGCCGGGATCTGGGATTGGTTGCGCAGCGCCTGCTGCACGGCGACGAGGGTATCCACGGCGAAGTCCGGCGGAACGTCCGACGACACGACGACATCGAGCGCCGCCCCGGCCGGCACGTTGATCGCGATCCGCAGCGCGGCGAGCGAACGGTCGAACTCGAGCTTCGCCTGGTCCACCGCGGCGCGCGCCCTGAGCAGCGCGAGTTCGCTCTGCAGCAGGTCGTTCTCGCCGATCTTGCCGACCTGGAACCGTCCGTTGTTCAGGTTGTAGAGCGTGTCGTTCACGGCGGCGTTGGCGACCGAGTTCTGCAGATTGAGGCGCGCCGAGTAAAAATCGAAGAAAACGCCAGTCGTGGCGACGGCGATCTGTTCGCGCGCCTCGAGATACTGCTTTTCCGCGATATCGATGGTGAGCGACTGCTCGCGTATGCTCCATCGCTGTTCGTTCGGGCGGAAGATCGGCTGAAAGAGCTGCACCTGGAACGGCGTCGTGGTGTAGCTCTTGTATTGCTGACCGCCGGTCAACTGGTTCTGCGAGAGCAGCGACTGGACGGTGAGTGTGCCGCCCGTCAGCGGCACCTGCTGGCTGAGATTGATGCCGAGGTTTCCGTTGGTCTGGTCCAGCGGTGTGTACAGCGTGGTGCCATCCGGCTGCGGCACCGCTGATATCGCGCGGCTGTACTGCGGCACCGTGCCGTTCAGCGACAGTTGCGGCAGCAGCCGCGCGTTGAAACCGCGATTCCGCTGGCGCGACGCTTCGCGCTGCGCGATGGCGGCGCGCGCCTGCGGCCCCTGCCGCTGCGCCATCTCGATCGCCTGCTGGATCGTGATGGCCTGCGCGCGAATCCCGCCGTACGGGATGATCGCCAGCATCGCGACGGCGCAGAGTGCCGTGCGGAGTTTCATCGAAACGTGCGGCGTGCTGGTCATTCGTACCGGAGACAGGTGATGGGATCCTGCTGCGCCGCGCGGTGTGCGGGCACGATGCCGAATGCGAGGCCGACGGCGCATGAAACGCCGAACGCCACCGCGACGGAGGCGAAACTCACGACGGTCTTGATGGCCGCGAAATGCTCGATGCCGTAACTGATCGCCACGCCCACGATGATGCCCGCGGTGCCGCCGGCGACGCTGATGAGCACCGCCTCGCTCAGGAATTGAAAGAGGATGTCCTTCTGCGTCGCGCCGAGCGCGCGCCGCACGCCGATCTCCTTGATGCGCTCGAGGATCGAGGCGAGCATGATGTTCATGATGCCGATCCCGCCGACGATCAGCGAGATGGAAGCGATCGCGCCCAGCACCACGTTGAAGATGTCTTTCGTGTGCTGCTCCTGTTTGAGCAGCAGCTCCGGCACCGTGATCTCGTAGTCGATCACCGTGTTGTGGCGCCGTTCGAGCATCCGCCGCGTCACGTCGGCCACGCCGGGGACGAGCGCGGCGTCCTTCACGCGCACGATGATGCGGTCGAGCTGGTTGAAGTTCGTGCGCTCGGCCTGTGCGTCGGGGTCCGGCGTTGCGTTCGGGTCGACCACGTTGAACTGGCTCGACGCCGCTTCGATGTCGCGCTGCGTCACCTCGCCGCGATTCCTGAAGCGGAGCAGCATCGTGGTGAGCGGGATGTATACGTCGAGATTCGCGTCGCGAATGCCGAGCTTCTGCGAGTTCTGCCCGGCGAGCTTGCGGTCGGCGAGGACGCCGACGACCGTCACCCAGCCGTTGCCGACCTTGAGTGGCTGGCCGATCGGATCCACGCTCGTGAAGAAACGCGTGCGCACGCCGTATCCGATGATCGCCACCGAGCGGCCCTGCTCGACCTGTGCCGGCGTGAACGCGGCGCCGCTGGCGATATCGAGGTTCATGAGCCGGAAGTACGACGTGTCCACGCCGACGAGCTTTCCGGTCCGGCGCCGGCTTTCACGGGTGATGAGCGTATTGATCACCACCTCGGAGCTCGCCGCGTCGACGTCGGGAATCGTTTGCCGTATGGCTTCGGCGTCCTTGAATGTGAGGCCCGGCGAAAACTTCTTGGGCTTCTTGTCGCCGTCGTCCTTGGCCTTCTCGTCCTTCTGCTCGACAATGGGTGTGATCATCACGTTGTTCGAGCCGAGCAGCTTCATCTGTGCGAGGATCTCCGACTCGGCGCCTTTTCCGATCGCGAGCATCGCGATCACGGAGGCGACGCCGAAGAGGATGCCGAGCGAGGTCAGCGCCGCGCGCAGCTTGTTGTGGCCAACGGCCTCGACGGCCGTGCGCATGGAAAACGTGACGTGCGCGGTGAATGCGCCCCGCAGCTCTGCGAGGCGTTCGCGGTCGAACTTCACGTCAGCCCTTCTTGAGTGCGGGCGCCGCGGCCTTGGCCGCCGGCGCAGGCTTCACGGGAACAGACTGCGGGGCCGGCTTCTCGTCATCACCGGGCTTCGCCTTCGGCACGTTCCGCGAACCGGCGAGCTTTTCGACTTTCAGCTTGTCTTTGTCCGCCGGCGGCGAGAGCAGCACGCGATCGCTGATGCCGAGCCCGCGCTGGATCACGACGTCGTTGTCGTTCATGGCGCCAAGTTCGACTTCCTGCTTCACGACGCCCGCGCCGCTCTTCTTGTACACGTACGGAATACCGGCCTCGCTCGTGACCGCCTCGAGCGGTACGGAGAGCACGTCCTTGATCGAGAGCGTCTCGATGTTGTTGGCCGTGGTCATGCCCGGGCGAAGCGTCGTGTCCGGCTGCTCGATGGACACCTTCACTTCGAACACCTTCGCGTCCGCGTTCGGACGCTGCTCCCCCACGTTCGCGACTGCCGTGACAGTGCCCACCAGTTTCTTGGAGGCGTCGGCATCCAGCGAGACGCTCACCGGCTGGCCGACGGCGAGTTTGCGCACGTCGATCTCGTTCACGTAGGTGATCGACTCGAGCTGTGTGAGATCGGGCAGCGTCGCGACTGTGGGATCCCAGGGGTTCACGCTCGACCCGACTGAGCGCTTTTTGCCATTCCAGTCCTTGAAGTAAATCACCATGCCTGAAGAAGGCGCCTTGATGGTGAATCCGCCCATGATGTCCTGGATGACTTTGACCTTGTTCTTCTGCCTGTCGAGGTCGGCACCCACCTCGCGCATCTTGGCTTTCGCCTGCTCCGTCTTGGTCTTGTAATCCAGCTTGGCCTGCGCGAGGGCGCGGTCGGCCTTTTCGTAGTCGATGTCGGCCTGGCGTTGAATGCTCGGCGCCTCGAACTTCGACCCTTCCTTGGAGAGCTTCTTTCCCTCGAGCTCGAGTTCGCCCGTGTGGATGTCCTCGCGCGCCTTCGAGAGGTTGAGCGTGGAATCGAGCATCGCCTGCTCGTAGACGGCGTCGGCCTTCGTCAGGGCGAGCTGGAAGTCCGCGAGCTTCTGCGCGACCGTGGTGCGGTCGATTTCCGCGACGACGTCGCCCTCCTTCACCACCGTGCCCTCGGGCACGAGCGACGCGATCTTCAGCTGGTACGACTCGGCCTGTTGCGAGTTCTGCGGCAGCGTGATCTGCACGAACTTTGGCGCGCGCAGCTCGCCCGACGACGTCACCGTCACCTTGAAGTCGCCCTTCTTGACCTTCGCGATGAGCGTCTCGTCTCCGCCCTTGACGTCACGCGCGATCAGCCACGACGCGGATACGAGGACCAGCACGACGACGGCGGCGACCTGAAACCAGCGACGGCGGAGAAGTTTCATGTTGCGCTCGTGTTGGTGGGTGGTCCAACTGTACTGCTATACTAATACACTCGACGCGGTTTGCAATACGCGATTTTACCTGTGTAAGACACCGGAACTGGCCATTTGGTTGATTGGATGGGCGAGATCCATTCCACAGCATGCGATTATCCTGCCGATCGCGCATCGCCCTTAATCATCTCCTAACGCGATCATAATTCGGCGGTTAGTCGAGTGTCCTGATCTCGTCGTCAGCCCCGGGGATGGAACTGCTTGTGCACCGACCGGAGATACTCACGGTCCACGTGCGTGTAGATCTGCGTCGTAGATATGTCCGCGTGGCCAAGCATCTCCTGCACGGCCCGCAGGTCGGCGCCTCCTTCGAGCAGGTGCGTCGCGAACGAGTGGCGCAGCGTATGCGGGCTCACGTGCTTCTCGATGCCCGCGAGGGTCACGTACTTCCTGAGGATCTTCCACGCTCCCATGCGCGACAGCGGCTTCCCACGCGCATTCAGGAAGAGGCGCCCCTTCCCTTCGCCGCGCTCGAGGCGCGGACGCAGTTCCCGCAGGTACATCCCGACGGCCCCGATGGCCGAGCGGCCGATCGGGACGAGGCGCTCCTTCGAGCCCTTGCCGAACACGCGAATCACGCCGTCCTCCAGCATGAGATCCTGCACGCCGAGGTCGATCCATTCGCTCACGCGCAACCCTGCGCCGTAGGCGAGTTCGAGCATCGCGCGATCGCGGAAGACGAGGGGTTCGTCGAGCGACACGGCGGACAGGAGCCGGCTTACCTCGTCGACCGTGAGGACTTCGGGCAGGGTCCGCCATTTGCGGGGCGTCTCGAGGCGTTCGCTCGGATCGCTCTGCATCTGCCCCTCGCCGATCATAAACTTGAAATACGTGCGTGTGGCAGACACCGAACGCCTTATGCTGGCTGGCGATAGGCCGATGTCCTTCAGGTGATACACGAAGTCTCGCAACAGGGCCGGTGTCAGCGCGGCCGGTGCTCCGACTCCTTTCGTCGTGCACCAGACGGCCAGCCGGTCGAGATCGCGGCCGTAGGCTTCGAGCGTGCGGGGCGACGCGCCGTCCTCGAGCGCGAGGTACTCCTGGAATCGCTCCAGCAGGAAGGCGCGCGCGACGCCGTCCTCGAGCATCTCAGCCTTCCTTCGGCTCCGGCGTCTCCAGCTTTGTCACGCCCGATTCTCCGGTCTGCTCCGCCGCCATCACCTGTGCCAGCCGCTCCGCCGCCCGGCGGCGCACCACGATGATGACGACGATCGCGAACAGCGCGGCCGCGACCAGCGCCACCACTCCGACGCGGCGCGCGAAGTGCCGGACGGCCGCCTGCATCGCGACCCAGTCGTCGCCGACACGGAATGCAATCCACGCGATCGCGCCGTACCAGATCGACGACGCGAGGACGAACACCGCCGTCGTGCGTACGGGCGGGACGCGCATCGCGCCGGCCATCGGCGGGGCGACGGCTCGAAACACGGGGAGAAAGCGGCTCACGAACAGCGCCGTCATTCCGTAGTGCGAGTACATCGCCTCGAGCCGCTTCTCGACGTTGTCGATTCCCGCCTTCCGGAGCCGCGCATGGAGCCACCGCGCGCCGAACCGGCGCACGATCGCATACACGACCATCGCGCCGCCGACGCTGCCGGCGACGATGCACGCCGCCGTGAAGGGAAGGCTCGCCCCGCGCCGCGCCGCGAGGAAACTGCCGAGCGCGACCACGAGATCCGCGGGCACCGGCGGGAAGATCCCCTCGATGAAGGCGGCGACGCCGAGCAGCGCATACAGCGCGCCAATGGGAATCGTCGCGACCCAGTTGCTGACGGTATCGAGGAAACCGGACATGCGTCAGAGCGATTCCAGCGTCGCGACCGCGATGACGGCCAAGCCCTTTTCCTTGCCGATCCAGCCGAGCTTTTCGTTCGTCTTCCCCTTCACCATCACGGCGCCGGTCTCGATGCCAAGCGCCTTCGCGAGCGAGGCGCGCATCTCGTCGCGATACGGTCCGACCTTCGGCCGCTCGCAGATCACCGACACGTCGACCTGCACCGGCGACCACCCCGCCGCGCGCACGCGATGCAGCGCGAGATGCAGCATCTCGATCGAGTCGCGTCCCTTGTTGGCCGGATCGGAATCGGGGAACATCTCGCCGATGTCACCGACGCCCGCTCCGCCCAGGATGGCATCGGTCAGCGCGTGCGCGACCGCGTCACCGTCGGAATGGCCCACGAGCTTGAACGGCGCCGGGATCCTGACGCCGCCGAGCAGGACGCCGTCGCCCTCCGCGAAGCGATGCGAGTCGTACCCGATCCCCACACGCGTCTTCACTGCTGGGACCTCACGCCGCGGCCGTCGTTGTTGCTTGCGCTTCGTCGATGAATTGGTAGTTCTGCCTGCGCTTGCGCGGGGTGAACCCGGCCTCGCGGATCAGCCGCTCCATCTCGGCGATCGACGTGCGATAGGTCGTGTTCGCAGCCGAGACCACGTTCTCCTCGAGCATGAGCGAGCCGAAATCGTTGCAGCCGAAGTGGAGCGCCGTCTGCCCGACCTTCAGGCCCATCGTCACCCAGCTCGCCTGCAGGTTCGGGATGTTGTCGAGGACCACGCGCGCGAACGCCGTCGTGCGCAGGTAGTCCACCGCGTCGGTCTTGGGCTGCGCGCTCATCGTCGGCGTGTTCTCGGGCTGCAGCGGCCAGCAGATGAACGCGGTGAATCCGCCGGTGCGGCTCTGCAAGTCGCGCAGGCGCTGGAGGTGCTCGAATCGCTCGTCGAGCGTCTCGCCGATGCCGTACATCATCGTGCACGACGTCTTCAGCCCCTCGCCATGCGCGATTTCCATGACTTCGAGCCAGCGATCCGCGCCCGCCTTCTTCTTCGCGACCTGGTCGCGCACGCGCTGCACGAGGATTTCGCCGCCGCCGCCGGGAATCGAGTCGAGCCCCGCCTTCACGAGCTCGCGAATCACGTCGACCGCGGGCATGCGATAGAGCGTGCTCCAGAAGTCGACTTCACTCGGGCTGAATCCGTGGATGTGGATCGGGTGGTACTGCTTGATGTAGCGCAGCAGGTCGAGGTACCATTCGAACGGGATGTACGGATTGTGGCCGCCCTGGATCAGGATCTGCACGCCGCCGAGCGCCTTCACCTCGTCGATCTTCGCGCCGATCTGCTCGTAGCTGAGCGTCCAGCCTTCGTCGTGCTTGGGACGGCGATAGAACGCGCAGAAGCCGCAGTCGGCGACGCAGACGTTCGTGTAGTTGATGTTCCGGTCGACGATGTACGTGACGACGCCCTCGGGATGGAGGGCTTTGCGCACGTTGTCGGCTTCGGCGCCGAGCTCCAGCAGCGGTGCGCGTTTAAACCAATCGAGAAGGTCTCTCATAGGGACGACGGACGGCGGATGGCGGTCATCTTACGCCGCCGAAAGGAATGCGAGACGGCCCGGCGCAATTTTTCCGGCGAGCGTGAGCCTGCGATAGAACTCCGTGAGTCCGCCCAGATGCGGATAGCTCAGGCCGTAGTCGAGACCGCTGAGGTATTCGTTGCACGCGGCGAGCGGCACGCCCGTGGTCTCGTGCGCCTGCTGGGCGAGAACGCCGAGGTGCTTCAAACCCCAGTTGCGCGACTCGATCAACGAGCCGTGCACGGCGAGCGCCTGCTGTGTATCGGCCGTACGCTGCGCGACCCATACGGCGAACACGAACGGGAGACCCGTCCATTTCTTCCACTCGAGTCCGAGATCGTACACATGTGCGTACGGCGAGGCGATCGCGCCGGTTCCAAGCATCAGCGCCGCGTCGCCGATCACGAGGCGGGCGGCCACCGACGCGTCCGTATCCGGCTCGCGCAGGTCGGAGGCCTCGGCGTCGCCGGCGACGAACACCGGCCTCGTCTTCCACACGTTGTCGAACAGGAGTTCGAGCAGGTGGACGCTGGTCATGGAGCTGCGGCTCACGAGCACCTGTCGACCGCCGAGCTCCTCCGCCGGCTGACGCGAGAAGAGCATGACGCTGCGCACGGGCCCGTCACAGGAGATCGCGAGATCGGGAAGCAACAGGTAGCGCTCCCAGTCGCGCGCGTACTCCACCGCCGAGACCACGCTCACGTCGAGCGTGCCGTCCGCCATGCGCT
>PMYN01000122.1:8660-16485 GCA_003171215.1 Gemmatimonadota bacterium
TCGAACACGCGGAGCACGTTGTAGAACGAGTCGCGCTCGGCGGGAATCTTCCCCGCCCCGCGAATGAGCTCGAGCAGCGCGTCGAGCGTCATCCCTTGCGGCGTGTGCGCGCCGACGGCGTGATAGATCCGCTCGCGCACCACGGTGCCCTCGAGATCGTTCACGCCGAAATGCAACGACAGCTGCGACAGGGGCTGCGACACCATGATCCAGTGCGACTTGACGTGGCGGAAGTTGTCGAGAAAGAGCCGTCCCACGGCGAGCATCTTGAGGTCGTCGACGCCGGACGTTGCGGTGCCCTCGCGCCCGAGTTCCCTGCCGAGCTCGTTGTCGTCGGGATGGTACGCGAGCGGGATGTAGGCGAGAAACCCGCCCGTTTCATCCTGCAGGTTGCGGAGCATCATCAGGTGGTCGACCCGATCCTGGTGCGTCTCCACGTGTCCGTAAAGCATCGTGCAGTTCGTGCGGATCCCCAGCTCGTGCGCGGTGCGATGCACGCCGATGTAGTCCGCGCCCGCGAGCTTCTTTCCCGCGATCTGCTCGCGCACGGCCGCGCTGAACGTCTCGGCGCCGCCGCCCGGCATCGTGTCGAGTCCGGCCTCGCGCAGCGCGATCAGCACGTCGCGCCAGGTCATCTTCTCGATGCGCGCGATGTGCGCGATCTCGACCGCGGTGAGCGCCTTGATGTGCACGTGCGGGAAGTTCGACTTCAGCGCGCGGAACATCTCCTGGTAGTAGGCGAGTCCGGCCTTCATGTCGAGACCGCCGACGATGTGGAACTCCTTCGTGAGGCCGTCGGCCGCGGTCGCGGCCTCGGCGAGCACTTGGGCGATCGTGTAGCGATACGCGCCCGCCTCCTTCGGGAGGCGCGCGTATCCGCAGAAGGTGCACGTGGTCCGCAGCACGCAGACGTTGGTCGGATTGATGTGCTGGTTCGCGGCGAAGGTCACGGTGTCGCCGTTCTTCGCGCGATTCACCTGGTCCGCCAGCGCGCCGATCGCGATGAGGTCGTGCGAGTCGTACAGCGCCAGTGCGTCGGCGGCGTCGAGCCGCTCACCGGCGGCGATCTTGCCTGCTATGCGCGTGACGACCGGGTCTGCCACCTGAGACAACACGCTACTCCGCGAAGCGCCGGATTGCGAGGCAGACGTTATGGCCGCCGAATCCGAAAGAGTTGCTGAGCACCGCGTCCACGCGCCGCTGCACCGGCTTGTTCGGCGTGTAGTCGAGGTCGCACTGCGGGTCCGGCGTCTCGTAGTTGATCGTCGGCGGAATGATGTTGTGCTGGATCGCGAGCGTGCCGAGGACGAACTCGACGGCGCCCGCCGCTCCCAGCATGTGGCCGGTGGCGCCCTTCGTGGAACTGACGTTGACGCCGGCCGCATGCGACCCGAAGACCGCCTTGATGGCCTTGGTCTCGTTCAGGTCGTTCGCCGGCGTGGAGGTGCCGTGTGCGTTGATGTACTGGACGCCGCTTGGCTCGAGCCCGGCGTCCTTCAGGGCACGCCGCATCGCCCGCTGTGCACCCTCGCCCTCGGGAGCCGGTGCGGTCAGATGGTATGCGTCGCCGGTGGCGCCGTAGCCGGCAACCTCGGCGTAGATGCGCGCGCCGCGGCGCTTCGCGTGCTCGAGCTCCTCGAGGATCACGATCCCCGCGCCCTCGCCCATCACGAAGCCGTCGCGCGTGGCATCGAACGGACGACTGGCTGTGGCCGGCGACTCGTTGCGTTCCGAGAGCGCCTTCATGTTCGCGAAGCCGCCGATGGACATCGGCGTGACCGCCGCCTCCGATCCGCCGGCGATCATGATGTCCGCGTCGCCATACTGGATCGTGCGCGCCGCGTCGCCGATCGCGTGGGCGCTCGTGGCGCACGCCGAGACCGTCGCGTAGTTGGGCCCCTTCGCGTGGAATCGCATCGAGACGACTCCGGCCGCGATGTCGGCGATGAACTTCGGGATGAAGAACGGGGAGATCTTGCTCTGCCCCCGTTCGCGGTACACGTCGTGCTCGTCCTCGAAGCTGCGGAGCCCGCCGATGCCGCTTCCGATGATGACGCCGGTGTCCTCCGGCGCGTATCCCTTGCCCTCACCGAACCCCGCGTCGTGCATCGCCTGGACGGCTGCGGCCATCGCATACTGCGTGTACGGATCCGCGCGCTTCGCCTCCTTGCGGTCCATGCAGCCGAGCGGATCGAATCCCTTCAGCTCGCACGCAAATCGTACGGGCCAGGCCGATGCATCGAACTTCGTGATCGGTGCCGCCCCCGACTTGCCGCCGAGAATGGCGGACCACGTCGTCGCGACGTCGTTTCCGACGGGCGTGACGCACCCGATTCCGGTGACAACGACGCGACGCTTCATCAGGCGCCGATCTTCGAGTCCAGATACTTGATCGCGTCGCCGACCGTCCGAAGCTTCTCGGCGTCTTCGTCGGGGATGTCGATGTTGAATTCCTTCTCGAACTCCATGACCAGCTCGACGATGTCGAGGCTGTCGGCGCCAAGATCCTCGATGAAGCTCGCTTCGTTCGTGAGCTTCTCACGTTCGACACCGAGTTCCTTCTCGATGATGTCCTTGACCTTCGCTGAATGATCAGCCATGACTCAAATCCTCGGTGCGTAGGGGGTGAATCGACCTGCGGAAATATAGGTGGAGGAGTGCGAATTCGTCACATTACCAAGCCTCCGTCCACCACGAGCACCTGGCCGGTGATGTACGAGGCATACTCGGAGCACAGGAACGCCGTCGTCCACGCGACGTCGGCCGGCGTCCCCAAGCGCGCCAGCGGGATCTGGGCCATCAGCGCCGTGCGGGCTTCCACGGCCATCGCGCCGGTCATGTCGGTTTCGATGAAACCGGGCGCGATGGCGTTGCACAGGATGTTGCGGGAGGCCAGTTCCTTGGCCACCGACTTCGTCAGCCCGATCAATCCGGCCTTGCTCGCGGCGTAGTTCGTCTGGCCCTTGTTGCCCATCAGGCCGACGACGCTCGAGATGTTCACGATGCGCCCCCATCGGCGCTTCATCATGCCGCGGCTCGCGGCCCTGATGGCGAGAAACGCGGAGCGGAGGTTGGAGTCGAGGACCGTGTCCCAATCCTCGTCCTTGAGGCGGAGCATCAGGTTGTCTTTCGTGATTCCCGCGTTGTTCACGAGAATGTCGATCGCGCCGAACTCCTTCTCGACATCCTCGACCAGCTTCAGCACGTCGGCGGGAACCGCCACGTCGCACGCGAAGCCGCGGGCGTCCTGGAGTTCCGCGGACACCGCATCCGCCTTCGCCTTGTCGCGTCCCACGACGGCGACCTTCGCGCCGCAGGCGGCGAGCGTGCCGGCAATGGCGCGGCCGATGCCGCGCGTGCTCCCCGTCACGAGGGCGCTCCTTCCCGTCAGATCGATCTTCATTGTGATACCCGCTCGAGGAGGGCGTTCACGTCGGCGACCGTTCCGCAGGTCATGGCAGGATTGTCCGGGGCGAGGCGCTTGAGCAGTCCGGTGAGCACGCTGCCCGGTCCCATCTCTACGAACAGCGCGCCCGGGTGTGCGGCGGCCATCGCCTGGACGACCTGAACCCAGCGAACCGGACTCGTGAGCTGGGAGAGCAGAAGCGCCCGTGCCTCGGCGGGCGCGGTGACCGGCCGGGCGGACACGTTGGAGTACACGGGCCAGTTGGCTGTGTCGAAATGCGCCGCGGCGAGCGCCGACTTCAGACCGTCCTCGGCGGGCCGCATGAGCGGTGAGTGAAACGCTCCGCTCACGCCGAGCCGCACCGCGCGCCGGGCGCCGGCGGCTTTCGCGAGTTCCATCGCCCGTTCGACTCCTGACACCTCGCCCGACACCACCACCTGCTCGAGCGCGTTGTAATTCGCCGGGACGACTTCGCCGGCGGCGCTGGCTTCCCGGCAGATGTCCTCGATCGGCCGCTGCATCTCGCCGAGGATCGCGGCCATCGCGCCCGGACGGCTCGTGCCGGTCTCATACATGAGTTCGCCGCGCCTGCGCACGAGACGCACGGCGTCGTCGAGCGGGAGTGCGCCGGCGGTGTGATAGGCCGTGAGTTCACCCAGCGAGTGGCCCGCGGCGGCGCGCACGCGCGGCGCGACTTTCTCCTTGGTCACCGCCCAGACGGCTGCTCCATGAGCGAGCAGCGCGGGCTGCGCGTTGTGGGTCTGAGTCAGTTCCTCGGCCGGACCTTCGAACGCGAGCGTGCTGAGCTTCGTTCCAAGTGCGGAGTCGGCACGATTCCAGACGTCCCGAGCGGCGGGAAACGCCTCGGCGACATCCTTGCACATGCCGGGCTTCTGAGAGCCCTGGCCGGGAAACAGCAGGAGAATATCCAAACGGGTAACCGGTCGTTGGTCGTTGGTTATTCGTAATTGGCCAACGGCTAGAATCGCACTACCATGCTGCCCCAGGTGAAGCCGGCACCGAAGGCGACGAACATCACGATCGTTCCGTCCTTCACGCGTCCCTGTGCGATGGCTTCATCGAGCGCGATCGGGATCGACGCCGCCGACGTGTTGCCGAACCGGTCCACGTTCACGAACACCTTTTCCATCGGCACGTTCGCGTGCTTGGCGGTGGCCTCGATGATGCGGACGTTCGCCTGATGCGGGATGAGCAGGTCGATGTCGCTCGACGAGAGCTTGGCGAGGTCGAGTGCGCGATCGCACGCGTCCGCCATCGATCGCACGGCGTTCTTGAACACCTCGCGCCCGCGCATGTGCACCAGGTGCGAACCCTCGGCGAGGATCTCCGCCGTCATCGGGTATGCGGCGCCGCCCTTGGGACGATCGAGCAGGTCCGCGAGCGTGCCATCGCTGCGCATGTAGCTCGCGAGGATGCCGCGCTGCTTGGTGCTGCGCTTCACGATCGTCGCGCCCGCGCCGTCGCCGAACAGCACACAGGTATTGCGGTCCTTCCAGTTCACGATTCGGCTCAGCAGCTCCGCGCCGACGACGAGGATCGTCTCGACGCTGCCGGCGGCCATCATCGCCTCGGCGACCTGCATGCCGTACAGCCAGCCGCTGCACGCGGCGCCGACGTCGAAGGCCACGGCTCGCGACGCGCCGAGCGCCGCCTGCAACTCGACCGCCGCGGAGGGCAGCAGCCGGTCGGGCGAGCAGGTGCCGACGATGATCATGTCGAGCTCGGCGGCGCTCACCCCGGCGGCGGCCATCGCGTTGTGCGCCGCCTCCGTGCAAATGGACGTGAGCGTCTCACCCGGACCCGCGATGTGCCGCTCGCGAATGCCGGTGCGCTCGCGAATCCACGCGTCGTCCGTTTCGATGCCGATTGCGGCGAATTCGTCGTTCCGGAACACGCGCTTCGGGACGGCATAGCCGGTCCCTGCGACCATTGCCCACGGGCGTTTCATGCGACCACCCCCTGTTGCGCAGCCGCACGCTGTGCGATCCGCTGTCCGATGTGCGCGCTCATCCCCGTTTCGAACGTGCGCGCGGCCACGTGCAGCGCGTTGCGAATCGCGGTCGCCGACGACTTCCCGTGTGCGATGATGCTCACGCCCCGCACGCCGAGGAGGGGCGCCCCGCCGGTGGATGCGTAGTCGAGGGTTTCCAGCGCGCCCGCGAGCACCTCCGGGGCCACGCCGCGCTCGCCGATCAGCTTCACGATCATCGGTGCGACCGATTCGTAGAACTTGAGGATCACGTTGCCGACGAATCCGTCGCACACGACGACGTCCACGGGTCCGCGATCGCTCGCGCCCATCGGCAGGTCGCGGCCTTCGACATTTCCCTGGAAGTTCAGCCCCGCCGACATGAGCAGGGCGTTCGCTTCCTTCACCACCGCGTTCCCCTTCTCCGGCTCCTCACCGATCGAGAGCAGTCCGACGATCGGGTTCTTCCGGCCGAGCACGTCCTCGGCATACACGCAGCCGAGACGCGCGAACTGCACCAGCTCATCCGCCGAGCAATCAACGTTCGCGCCCGAGTCGAGCACGACGATCGGAATGCGCGCCGTCGGAAAGAGCGTCGGAATGGCCGGCCGCGTGAGCCCGTCGTGAAGCCTGAAGATGAAGATCGACGCCGCCATCTGCGCGCCGGTGTTGCCGGCCGAGACGAACGCGTCCGACTGGCCATCGGCCTGCATGCGCAGCCCGACGACCATCGAGCTCTTCGGCTTCCCACGGATCGCCACGGTCGGCTTGTCCGACATCGCGATGACGTCGGGCGCGTGGACGATCTGCAGGCGAGCGGCGTCGGCCGTGCGGCTTGCGAAGTCGCCCGCGAGCTGGCGCTGCAGTTCGGCGCGAATGATCTCGTCCCGCCCGACGAGCTGAATCACGTGTTTCGATCCAAAATCGCCAAGAGCGAGCAACGCGCCCGCGACAGTTGCCGCGGGCGCGCGATCTCCTCCCATCGCGTCGAGCGCGATGCGAGCCAAGGTCAGGCTTCCTTGGCCGCTACCCGCAGTTTACCGGCGTAGAAGCCGCATTCAGCGCAAACGTGGTGCGGACGCTTCTGTGCCCCGCACTTCGTGCACTTCTGGATGGCGGTGGTCGCCGCCTTGTTGTGCGTGTTGCGAGCACGCTTCTTACGCTTCGATGTACGTCGCTTCGGAACGGCCATTGTTCACTCTTTGGTATTCTGGGCGCAGCTGCAGGCGCCGAGGTTCAGGTTCGCACCGCACGTCGGACACAACCCCTTGCAGTCGGGGCGGCACAGAACGAACGCGGGAGCTTCGAGTAGCCACTGTTCACGCAACGCGGGACGCAAATCGACTTCCGCCCCGCTGCGCCCTCTTCCCAGAGGGAAAACGTCGGGATCTTCGCCGCCTTCTTCTTCAGCTTCGACGTCGGCGAAGATGAGGTTGGCGTCGCCGACAACCTCGGTCCTGACCTCTACCAGGCAGCGTCGGCACTCCCCCAGCGTGGCACCGGAAAACTTGCCATGGAAGTAGTACCGCCCCGCTCCAGCCGTTGAGAGCCGTCCGGTGACCAGGACGTCCTCGACGGGACGCACATCTCCCTCGATCCAGACCTGATCGTCGCGGTCCAAACTGCCTTTGACCTGTATTGCCGCGACGGAAAGCGACTGGGTTGGAAACGACAGCATAGCAGCGAATTATACCCGATGCACCCGCATCGGGCAACTCCGCGTGTTTCTGTGACTTAGCTGTTGCGCCCTTCAGCGGATCAGGTCGGTTTCCGCGAAGAAGAACCGGGCTTCCCCGAAGGCGTTTTCGTCGGAGTCCGAGGCGTGGATCGCGTTTCGCCCCTTCGACTCGGCGTAGAGCTTCCGCACGGTGCCCGCGGCGGCCTCAGCGGGGTCGGTAGCGCCGATCGCGTCGCGCAGAGCGAGAACGGCGCCGTCGCGCTCGAGAACCATCGGCATGCAGTACCCGCTCGTCATGAATTCGACGAGTTCCTGATAGAACGACCGGCCCTTGTGCACCGCGTAGAACTCACCGGCCTGCTCGTGGGTCAGTTTCATCACGCGCGAGGCGATGAGCCGGAAGCCGCCTTTCTCGAGATGCGCGAGAATGAGGCCCGCCTTGAGGCCGGCGAACGCGTCAGGCTTGATGATCGTCAGGGTGCGATTGGAGGGCATGAACTGCAGCGCGGTGAGGAGTGAGGAGTGTTTCGCGGCGTCTCTACTTCAGGCGGGACTTGATGAGGTCGACGAAGTCGATCGGCCGCCTGGCGACGCCCATTCCAGCAGCCTCGAATGCCTCGATCTTTTCCGCTGCCGTGCCCGCCGAACCGGAAATGATCGCGCCCGCGTGGCCCATCCTGCGGCCCGGCGGTGCGGTCTGTCCGGCGATGAATCCGACGACGGGCTTCTTCATGTGCTGCTTGATGAACGC
>PMYN01000039.1 GCA_003171215.1 Gemmatimonadota bacterium
TCGGCGACTGCATGGGCGCGCCCGGTGCCTGCGTCGGACGGCCCGGTGCGAACGGCGCGCGTGGCGGAGTGCTTCCCGTGACGCCTACGGACGGGAATGGGCGCGGCGTGCTCGCCGGTCCGGAGCCCGGCATCGGCGGAGGAAGCGGCCGAACTCCCGAGCGCGGAACGGCAGTGACGGGAGGCGCAACGGGCGGCGTGAACGCGGGCGTCGGGGCGCGCGGCGGAACCGACGGCGTGAACGCGGGCGTCGGCGCGCGCGGCGGAACCAGCGGCGTGAACACGGGCGTCGGCGCGCGCGGCGGAAGCGGCGGCGTGAACGCGGGCGTCGTCAGGCGCGGCGGAACAGCCGGCATCGGGGGCGGAGTCGGCTCGCGCGGCGGCTCCGCAACGGCCGCGCGCGGCTCCTCCGCGGCGACCGGCTCTGGCATCGCCTCGAAATCCGAATCGAATCCGTGCTCGGATATTCCGGCGATCGACTCGACGGACTCGACGGACTCGACGGTCTCGACGATCTCGAACGCCGGGAAGGATTCCACCGCGGGAAGAGTCGCGGCCGGTTCAACCACGAACGATGTCATTGCCGGCGACGACTCCGCCCCAGCTGCGGCGGTCGCGAACTCCGGCGCGCTGACGGAAATCACGCCGCCGCAAACGGAGCAGCGCGCGCGTACGCCGCCGAGCGGCACCTTCGCGGGGTCGACTCGAAAAATCGAGCGGCAATCAGGACACGAGACGTTCACTGTTCCTCCGACATGGCCGCCTCGTCGATCGGATCGATCGGCAACGGCTCATCATCCGACGTGTCGCCGCGGCGGTCGATCGTGAATACCGATCCCGGCAGCGTTTTCGCGTAGCTCTTCATTTCCGTCGCGAGCTCACTCACCTGTGCCGCATGAGTGAACTTGCGACGCTCGTTGGTGACCACTCCGATCGAAACGGTCATCAATGGTACCTTATGCAACGCGCCCCGACGATCCTTGCCAAAATAATACCCGGCGCGCCGATCCTGCTCGGAATACTGGAACGGAATGAGGGCGTCGAACGTTTCGACGATCTCGGCGCAAGTGTCCTGAACCAGATCGACGGGCATCACAAAAAGGAAATCGTCGCCCCCGATGTGCCCGACGAACGCCGCGTCCTGGCACGTTCCCTTCACGACGTCGTGCAGGATCCGCGACAGGATGCGGATGACGCGGTCGCCGTCATAGTAGCTGTAGCGATCGTTGTATTCCTTGAAGTGGTCGAGATCCGCGTAGCAGACGGCGAACGTCTCGCCCGCCTCGAGGCGATGCGTGATGTTCGCCTCGATCTCGGTCGTGCCGGGCAGGCGCGTCGACGGATGCACGTGCGTATCACGATCGGACCGGCGCAACATGGCGGTGAGGCGCAGCGAGACGTCCATGGCGGGCATCCCTTCGCGCAACACCTCGTCGGCGCCGGCGTCGAACGCCGCGGTGAACGACGTGTCGTCGTTGCGCGTGCACACGCACACGGGCACGATGCCGGTGTACGAGTCGGACTTCAGGCGCTGGCATCCCTTCAGCGCAGCGACCGGATGCGTGCGCGCATCGATGACGACCAGCCTCGGGCGGGCCCGCAGCGCCGCAGACAGCAATTCGTCCGAGGAACGCACCGTGGCCACCGGAAACTGCTGCGCCTCGAGCCATCCGCGTACCGGAACCGGGAGCGGCTGGCCGTCTGGCGCGAAGATGAATGCGGTCGTCAGCGCCACGCACTCCTTCGGACGAAGGGTATCGGCGCAAGATAGGGACACCAACAGAAGGTGTCAAACAATGTAACAGCAGGCACTTGCGTCACTTCTTCAAGGCTGCGAGGGCCGCCCGAACGGCGCCCATGGAATCGTTGCCGAGAGCGACGTGGGCGATCCTCCGGCTCCCAGTCCGCCGTGCACGCGAAGCGTTACATACGCATCCACCATCGAGAGCAGGTGATTCGCGATCAGGATGCCCAGTTGCAAGCGCGCATCGCGCGAGGCCTGATTCGCCCGTTCGATGGTCTGGATGTAGACGTCCTGCTCGAGTTGCGCGTTCCGCCACGACCAACGGAACTGTGGCTGCACCGCCCGAGCAATGTAGAACGCGATCGCCTTGCGGTACTCGGACGACGCCGGATCCGGCTGGACGTTCGGATTACTCCAGTACGTCTGCCGCGCGAGCAGCCATGCCGCGCCATTGTACGAGGTGACATCCACCTCCGGCGTGAGGGTCCCGCCGGGCACGAGGGTAAACACGCCGCTCTCGATGTAGTGCTCCATCGATTCGTAATACGCCCACTGCCCTACCGGCCGGTCGCCAGGAAACAGCGATCGCGCCACGCTGCTCGCGAGCGACTGGAAGCGGTCGCGCTCGCGGAGCTGCTCCGCGTGCTGATCGAGATAGCCGAGGAGCGCGAATCCCTCGACGGCGAGGTAGGCGATGAAGCGGTCCTGTCCGAGCAGCGCCTGTCCCGTGCCGGGAACCGCCGCGGAGGCCAGCGGCACCCACCACGATGAGTCGCGCCGCGGGATCGCGATCGGACCGATGCGGATCTTCTTGGGGATGGTGGCCACCGTATCGGCGGGTGCCGCGGGTGCCGCGGGCGCGGCGGGCGCAGCAGGCCACGCCGGCATCGAGACGCCGACGGGGCGCGGCACCGGCTGCGCGTTCGCGCAGCATGGCGCGAGGGCGACGCACGCGGCCGCGGAGGCGGCGATCAGCGCATGTCGCGCCGGCATCAGAACTGGAAGCGAAGCGTGAGGTAGGTCGGCGGCTTCCCCGCGTCGGACGACAGGCCGCCGAATCCGCGCGCAAAGTCCATCGAGATGCCGCCGCGCTTCACGCCGAGGCCGATGGCCGCGCTGGCGCCGTCGCCGCTCCCGCCGGCGACGCCGAGCCGCAGGAAGAAGAGCTTCTTGAACGCGAGTTCTCCGCCCGCCCGAAGCGAGGTCGAGCCGAAGGACGAGTTCTCGACGATTTCCGCACTCAGGCGAAGCTCTCCGTCGGGAATGCTCTTCTCGATGCCCGGCACCAGGTACTGCGCGCCGAGATGGATGCGCGTCGGGAGCGGATCGGATTGCGGCGCGTCGTTCACCTGCAGCTTCAGTCCGGCGTCACGGATGTCGAGGCCGACGGTCAGGCGGTGGTCCTTGTCGACGACCGCCTGCACGCCGAGGTCGAGCGCGTTCGTCGAGGCGCTGAAGGCCGGAATGTTGCCGCAGGTGCCGCTGCAGTCGACGCGTTCCTGAATGAACTTGTAGGTCACACCGGCGCTCACCCGCGAGCCGAAGGTCGCGGCGTACGAGGCGGCGATGACGTACGAGCGTGGAAAGATCGTGCCGGTCGCGCCGGACTGGTCCGTCGCTTCCTGCTGGCCGTAGTTCATGAGGTACCCAGCGGCGGCGATCACGCCCGCCTTGCCCATCGGCACGACGACGTTGAGCGCGTCGCCGGTGGCGACGATGGTCTGCGAGTGGTTGATCGAGAGTTCGTTCTTCGTCAGTCGCGCGAGGCCGGCCGGATTGGCCCAGATCGATTCGCTGCCGATGTCGGACGCGACGACGGCCTGGCCCAGACCCACCGCGCGGGCGCCGACGGGCACGAGCAGGAAAAGTGCGCCCTCTGCGGAGAGTCCGCCTTGCGCGCGAGACGCCGCGGTCGGGGCGCAGAGCGCCACGACGAACGCGAGGCATTGGAGCGACCGCACGCGATACGACACGCTAGAGCGGCGTTGCCTCATCGACGAGCATCACGGGAATGTCGTCGCGGACCGCATAGCGGAGCTTGCAGGCGTGGCAATCGAGCGCCGACTCGCGCTCGCGATATTCGAGCGCGCCCTTGCAGCGCGGGCAGACGAGGATTTCGAGAAGGCGTGGAGCGAGGGTCATGGCCGTTTATTCCATCCTCGATTCACTCGACGCGGTAGCCGAGTCGTCGCAGCGCGGCGGAGTCGCGGCGCCAGTTGGGGAGCACTTTCACATGGAGATCGAGATAGACGGGCGATCCGATGAGCGCCTCGATCTTGCCGCGCGCCCGTGTGCCGATGGACTTGATGCGCGATCCGCCGGCGCCGATGAGAATGCGTTTCTGACTGTCGCGCTCGACGTGCAGCACCGCTCGAATGTACACCGGGGAACGCGTCTCGCGAAATTCCTCGATTTCGCACGCGATGCTGTACGGGACCTCGTCCTCGAGCTGCTCGAGCGCCGTCTCCCGGATCATCTCGGACGCGAAGAAGCGCATGTTCTGCGTGCTGAGATCTTCGGCGTCGTAGTAGAACGGATGTTCGGGGAGGAGCGCGCGCACGCGGTCGAGGAGCTCTGGGACGCCGTCACCAGTGAGCGCGGAGATGACGACGGCGCCGGGATTCTCGGTGAGGAGCGCGGCACGGCGGCCGGCGGAGAGGCCGTCGGCCTTGTTGAACGTGAGGATGGTGGGTGCGCGCGGTGCCCGATCGGCGGGGAGTGCTGCGGCGGCCGCGAGCGTCTCCACGGTTCCTTCGAGTGCGTCGATGAGGTGGATGATGACGTCGGCGTCCTCGAGGGCCTTGAGCGAGGAGGCGCGCATGGATTTCTGGAGCGCGTAAGCGGGTTCGAGGAGGCCCGGGGTGTCGAGCAGGATGATCTGGGTGTTGTCGTCGGTGATGAGGCCGACGACACGCTCCCGCGTGGACTGTGGTTTTGGGCTCGTGATGGCGAGCCGTTGGCCGACGAGTCGATTGAGGAGCGTGGATTTCCCGGCGTTGGGTCTGCCTGCGACGGTGACGGTGCCTGCTTTGGTCATCTGTATAGGACGATTTGGTGCGCAACGATGAAACGGAGGGGAGATGGCAGACGGCGGATGGCAGACGGCGNNCCGTCCGTCGTCCGTCGTCTGCCGTCCACTCGCTTGGCGCGCTTAAAGCAACAACGCCCCAGCCGAGAACGGCTGGAGCGTTGTTGAAGGGGTGCCGGCGACGGCCTACTCTCCCGCGATCTCTCAATCGGAGTACCATCGGCGCTGTAGGGCTTAACGATCGTGTTCGGAATGGGAACGAGTGTGGCCCCTACGCTCTGGTCGCCAGCGTTAGTTCTAGGCCTGCGCTCGCGCGCGGGCCGTCAGTCGAAAAGTTCGACAATGGGAATGGGTAGTGTTCGGAGGAGCGAATCCTGATTAGATCGTGCGAATGCTCTGCGGCGTTTGTATTCCAGCCCCAGAAATTCCCGAGGGAAAAACTGGGGGAGTAGTCAAGCCGCACGGGCGATTAGGACCGCTGCGCTTGGAGGCGATTGCTCGTCTTCCACGTGCGGCCTATCGACGTAGTGGTCTCCTACGGCCCTTCAGGGTGCTCGAAGCACCAGGGAGAATTCATCTTGGGGACAGCTTCCCACTTAGATGCTTTCA
>PMYN01000086.1:0-10802 GCA_003171215.1 Gemmatimonadota bacterium
TCATCTTCATCGACGAAATCGATGCCGTCGGACGCCATCGCGGCGCCGGACTCGGCGGCGGGCACGACGAGCGCGAGCAGACGCTCAACCAGCTGCTCGTCGAGATGGACGGCTTCGAGTCGAACGAGGGCGTGATTCTCATCGCGGCGACGAACCGTCCGGACGTGCTCGATCCCGCGCTGCTGCGGCCCGGCCGTTTCGACCGGCAGATCGTCGTCGACGCGCCGGACCTGCGCGGCCGCGAGGGGATCCTGCGCGTGCACGTGCGCAACAAGCCGATAGCGGACGACGTCGACATCCTGTCGCTCGCGAAGGGCACGCCCGGAATGGCGGGTGCGGACATCGCGAATCTCGTGAACGAAGGCGCACTGCTCGCCGCGCGCCGCAATCACGACAAGATTTACATGGTCGATCTCGAGGATGCGAAGGACAAGGTGATGCTCGGCGCGGAGCGGAAATCGCTCGTGATGAAGGAGGAGGAGCGCCGCCTCACCGCGTTCCACGAGGGCGGTCACGCGGTGTGCGCGATGATGGTCAAGGGGAACGATCCGCTGCACAAGGTGACGATCGTCCCGCGCGGACGGGCGCTTGGCCTCGCGTTCACGCTCCCCGAGGACGATCGCGTGAGCGTCACGCGAGAGCAGATCGAGGCGCGGCTCGTGATGGCGTACGGCGGTCGCGCGGCGGAGGAGATCGTGTTCGGCCGCGAGCGCGTGACGACGGGCGCGGCAAGCGACATCCAGATGGCCACGGGGATCGCGCGGCGCTACGTCTCGCAGTGGGGACTGTCGGACACCATCGGGCCCGTGCTCGTCGGCGACAACGAACAGGAAGTGTTCCTGGGCCAGCAGCTCACGAGCCGGCGCGTCGTCTCGGAGCGCACCGCGCAGCAGGTGGACGACGAAGTGGCGCGCGTGATCGACACCGCATTCCAGCGCGCGAAGCGGGTGATCACGGAGAACCGTCCGCTGCTCGATGAGATCGCCGCCTCGCTGCTCGAGCGCGAGACGCTCACGCGCGAGGACTTCGCCATCCTGATCAAGGGCGACAAGCTCCCGCCGCGCCCGCCGTCGGCGATCGCGCCGGTCACGCCGGCCGCGCCGGCGGTTGTGGAGCCGAAGCGCGTCAGCCCGCCGCTGCTGGGTGGGCCGGAGCCGTCGCCGGCGTAACTGCGAAACGCCGGACTACGTGATCGTTCGGGCTAATTCACGATCACCGTCGCGCACCCCTTCACCGACGTCGCGTCCGTCGCCGTCGCGCAGATCGAAACGCCGGCTGTCGGCGCGATCCCGGTGGCCGTTCCCGTCTGGTCCACCGACACCTTGGTGGCGTCGGACGTTGACCACGTCACCGTCTTGTTGCGAGCCGGATTGTGCAAGATGGTGAAAACGCTGTCGATGAGCGCCAACGCATTGTCGGCAGATGTGTGCCCTATGCTCGCTGCCGACGGCGTCAATAAGACGCTCCCGGTCATGTTCCCGTCCACCTGGAGCGGAACCGTCAGGTGAGCTTGCCCCGACGTCACGACGATGGAACCCGTCCCGGCCGCGAGGCAGGTGATCAACCCGGATGCGCTGACGGTCGCGATTGTCGGGTTGACGCTCGAGAAGGACACAGGTGCGGACACCAGGTTGCCGTTGATGTCGAACGTGAAAACGGTCATCTGTACCCGGTCGCCGACGAACACGCCGTTCGGCGACGCATCGCTCCCGATCTGGATGCCTGAGACTCCATATGGTGGGGCGGTGGTGCAGCCCACGCATGCGATGGCGCACAGAGAGCCCGCCAGGATGAATTGCCGCATTGCCGCGTTCCCTCGTTGAATGTCCTGCCTGAGACTTACTCCGGCCGCGGAGGTTCCGCGACCGCCCCTGCACCCGGGACGAGCGGAAGCACGGGCCTTGCCCGAATGCGGTAACCCCTGATAATTTCATCTGTTATGCCATTTTCAGACGTCAACGAACGGGTCGCCGGGATTCAGGGGCTCATCGCGGACGCGGTGAGGCGAGGCGGGCATGGACAGGCTGTCCGGATCATCGCGGTCACCAAGACGCATGGAGCCGACGCCGTCGAGGCGGCACGACGTGTGGGAATCCTCGACGTCGGTGAGAACAAGGTGCAGGAGGCGCTCGACAAGCAGGACGCCATCGCGGGATCGCGGCCGTGGGCGGCCGAGATGCGCTGGCATCTGATCGGGCACCTGCAGCGAAACAAGGTGAAATTCCTCGACCGCTTCTCGCTGCTGCACGCGCTCGACAGTTCGCGTCTTGCCGACGCCGTGCACGAGTTCGGCGAGCGGAGAGGGCGGCCTGTGGATGCGCTGCTGCAGGTGAACGTCGCTGGTGAGGAAACGAAGGGTGGGTTCGAGGCGTCCGACGTGAAGGTGGAGGCCGAGCGGCTGCGCGCGCTTCATGGTGTGCGCCTGACGGGCGTGATGACGATGGCACCGTTCGACGTGAACGAGAGCGAGCTGAGACGCGTGTTCGCCGGTGCGCGGGCCGCGCGTGACGAGTTGGTCGAGGCGGGTCATCCGGCGCGGGAGCTGTCGATGGGAATGTCGGGCGACTATGTGCTGGCGGTGGAAGAGGGCGCGACGATGGTTCGGTTGGGCACGGTCCTGTTCGGAGCGAGGGCGTAATGAACGACGAGGCCTTTCATCTGACACCGGTGGACGCGCGGCGCTACGACTTCGGGTCGGCGCTGCGCGGCTACGACAAGACGCGCGTGGACCAGTTCCGCGACCAGGTGGCCGACGAACTCGAACGGCTCAGCCGCGTGAACCAGGAACTTGAGGCCAAGGCCAAGGGATTCCACGAGCAGCTCCGCGCGTTCCGCGAGCGCGACAAGGCGCTGAACGACGCGCTGATCTCCGCGCAGCAACTGCGCGCGGAGACGCGCGAGCAGGCTGATCGCGAGGCGCAGCTGATCCTGCGCGAGGCGCGCGCCGAGGGCGAGCGCCTGCTCGAGGAGACCCGCTCCGAGGTGCGCCGCCTCCAGATCGACATCGACGCGCTCGAGCGCGCGCGCCGCAACTACCTCGCGCAGATGCGCTCGATGGCGGAGCGCCAGCTCGCCGAGCTGCAGTCCGCCGAGACGGCGAGCGCGGCTCCCGCGCGCCCCAAGCCGGAGGAGGGCGACGAGGAGCATCCGCCGGTGAAGAGCCCCTCCTGGCTCGACGCGAACGTCCGGGCGGAGTAGATCGTGGAGGCAGTGCGGGAACGCGAGCACCTCGACGCAATCGAGGGAGCGGAGCACGCGCATCGCGCGGAGCACGTGCGCGCCGCCGCAGCCGCGATTCGCGCGCGATGCGTGAGGGGTGAGGAGTTGCAGGTCGCCATCGTGCTCGGCACGGGCCTCGGCGCGCTCGGCGCGGCGATCGACGTCGACGGGTCGGTGGAGTACTCGGACATTCCCGGGTTTCCGCTTTCGACGGTCGAATCGCACACGGGGCGGCTCCTGCTCGGCACGCTCGGCGGCCGGCGCGTGGCGGCGATGCAGGGGCGCTTCCATCGCTACGAGGGGTATTCGCTCCAGCAGGTGACGTTCCCCGTGCGCGTGCTGCACGCGCTCGGCGCCCGGACGCTCGTCGTGAGCAACGCGTGCGGCGGGATGCGCGCCGACTGGAACGCCGGCGACGTGATGCTGATCGCCGATCACATCAACCTGCTCGGCGACTCGCCGCTCATCGGGCCGAACGACGACGCGCTCGGGCCGCGCTTCCCCGACATGAGCGAGCCGTACGACGAAGGGCTGCGCGCCACGGCGCGCGCCGTCGCCGCGGAGCTCGCGATCACGCTGCGCGAAGGGGTGTACGTCGCGGTCGCGGGTCCCAATCTCGAGACCCGGGCAGAATATCGCATGCTGGGCACGCTCGGCGCGGATGTCGTCGGCATGTCCACCGTTCCGGAAGTGATCGTCGCGAACCATGCGGGGATGCGCGTGCTCGGGCTCTCGATCATCACGGACATGTGCCTGCCGGATTCGCTCGAGCCCGCGAGCCTCGACAAGATTCTCGCCGTGGCCCGCGGCGCCGAGCCGAATCTCACCGCGCTCGTGCGCGGCGTGCTGGAGCGCATGTGATGGCGGCGCGCGCCGGCGAGACCGTGGTGCGCTATCGTGTGCTCCCGCCTGAGCGCGCCGCGCGCGAAATGGAGGAGGAGCTGCTCGCGCGCTGGCAGGCCGAGGATCTCTTCCACCAGTCGCTCGCTGCGCGCGAAGGTGCGCCCGAGTTCGTGTTCTTCGAGGGGCCGCCGACGGCGAACGGACGCCCCGGCATCCATCACGTCTTCTCGCGGACGCTGAAGGATCTCTTCTGCCGCCATCGCGCGATGCGCGGATTCCACGTCTCGCGAAAGGCCGGCTGGGACACGCACGGCCTTCCGGTCGAGATCGAAGTCGAGAAGGCGCTCGGCATCAGCGGCAAGCAGGACATCGAGAAGCTCGGCGTGGAGGAGTTCAACCGCCGCTGCCGCGAGAGCGTGTGGAAGTACCGCGAGGAGTGGGAGAAGCTCAGCGCGCGCATGGGGTACTGGCTCGACTACACGAATCCCTATGTCACGTATTCGAACGACTACGTGGAGAGCGTGTGGTGGGCGCTGAGGACGCTGTACGACAAGGAACTCCTGTACCAGGGCCACAAGATCCTGCCGTACTGCCCGCGCTGCGGCACGTCGCTCTCGTCGCACGAGGTCGCGCAGGGCTACGAGGACACGGAAGATCCGAGCATTTATCTCGCCCTCGATCTCGAGAACGCGCCGGGAATCGTCTCGTCCGGACGGCGCCGGATCGTCGTCTGGACCACGACGCCGTGGACGCTGCCCTCGAACGCCGCGCTCGCGGTGAATCCCGGGCTCACGTACATCGAAGTCCGCAAGAACGGCCGCACCGACTGGACGCTGCTGCTCGCGGAAACGCGCGCGATCGCGGTGCTCGGGCAGGAGTGGCGCTCGAAGTGGGAGATCGTCGCGAAGTTCTCCGGGAGCGAACTCGCCGGCATGCGCTACAAGCGTCCGCTGGACTGGGTGCCGTACGCGGAGGGCGCGCACGAGATCATCGTCGCCGAAGATTTCGTGTCGGCCGATGACGGCAGCGGGGTGGTGCACATGTCGCCCGCGTTCGGCGCGGACGACTACATGGCGGGGAAGAAGCACGGGCTCGCGTTCCTGCAGCCGGTGAACGCGCGCGGCGAATTCCCCGCGGACGTTCCGGTGGTGGGCGGCATGGCCGTGAAGGCCGCCGCGCCGCAGATCATCGAGGAGCTCAAGAAGCGCGACGTCCTCTGGAAGGCGGGGACGGTGCACCATCCGTATCCGCACTGCTGGCGCTGCGGGACGCCGCTGCTGTACTACGCCCGGTCCTCCTGGTTCGTGCGCACGACGGCGTTCAAGGACGAGATGATCGCGCGCAACGCCGCGATCAACTGGACTCCGCCCGACATGGGCGCGGGCCGCTTCGGCATGTGGCTCGAGAACAACATCGACTGGGCCATTTCACGCGACCGCTATTGGGGCACGCCCCTGCCGGTCTGGGTGAACGACGAAGATCCGGGTGAAGTCGAAGTGATCGGGAGCTACGCCGACCTTGCCGCGCGCACCGGTCGCGCGCTGCCCGACGATTTCGATCCGCACAAGCCGTTCATCGACGCGTACACCTGGCCGGCGAAGTCGGGAACGGGCACGATGCGTCGCGCGACCGAAGTGATCGACGCCTGGTTCGACTCGGGTTCGATGTCGTTCGCGCAGTGGCATTATCCGTTCGAGAACGCGGAACTGTTCAGGCGCCACTTCCCGGCGGATTTCATCGCGGAGGGCGTGGACCAGACGCGCGGATGGTTCTACTCGCTGCTCGCGATCGCGACCGGACTCGGCGACGATCTCGTGAAGGGCGGTGTGCATCCGGCCGATGGGAACGCCGCGGGGAACGCCGCGGGGAACGCCGCGAATCCGCTGGCCTCGCCGTTCCGCAATGTCGTCGTCAACGACCTGGTGCTCGACGCGAACGGCCAGAAGATGTCGAAGAGCCGGGGCAACACGGTCGAGCCGATGGCGGTGATGGAGCGCCACGGCGCGGATGCCGTGCGGCTCTTCCTCGTCACGGCGAGCCAGGTGTGGAAGCCGCGCAGCTTCGACGAAGCCGTGATCCGCGGGACCGCGGGCCGCTTTCTCGTGACGCTGAAGAATCTGTACGGTTTCTTCGCGGAGTACGCGAATTTCGGATGGGCGCCGTCGCCGGCGGATCCGGGGCGCGATGACCGGCCCCCGCTCGACCGCTGGGTGCTGTCGCGGCTCGCGTCCGCCGAGGCCGAGGCGAACCGCCTGCTCGATGCGTTCGATGCGACAGGCGCGGCGCGCGTCGTGATGGAATTCGTGGACGAGGACGTCTCCAAGTGGTACGTGCGAGGTTCGCGACGGCGCTTCTGGGATGCGCGGGGCACGGACAGCCGCGCCGCGTTCGCGACGCTCCACGAAGTGCTCGTCGCAACCTGCCGGCTGCTCGCGCCGTTCGCGCCGTTCGTGACCGACTGGATGCACCGCGAGCTCACGGGCGAGTCGGTGCACGTCGCGCCGTACGTGAGGCCCGACCCGTTCGCGCCGAAGCCGGAGCTCGAGGAGGCGATGCGCGAGATCCGCACGCTCGCGACGCTCGGCCGTGCGGCGCGCGAGGCCGCGGGGGTGAACGTGCGCCAGCCGCTCGCGCGGATGGTGTGCGTGCTGCCCGTGCACGGACCGGCGATCGACGCGCTCGTGCAGGAGCTGGTGCCGCTGCTCGCGGCGGAACTGAACGTGAAATCGGTGGAGTTCGCGTCGAGTGCCGACGCGCTCGTGTCGCTCGAGGCGAAACCGAACTTTCGCGCGCTGGGTCAGCGGTGGGGAAAGGAGACGCCGCGTGCGGCCGCCGCCGTGGCGGCACTTTCGTCCGATACGCTGCGCGCCTTCGAGCGCGGCGATCCGGTCGTCATCGGCATCGACGGCACGGACCACCGGCTGACGGCGGACGAACTCATGATCCATCGTCGCGCGAGCGGTCCGCTCGAAGTGCAGGAGGACGGGGCGCGCTTCGCGGCGGTCGACACGACCGTGACGCCGGAACTGCGCGCCGAGGGTATAGCACGTGAACTGGTGAGCCGCATCCAGCGGCTCCGGAAGGACACGGGGCTCGCCGTGAGCGACCGGATCCGGCTGCAGATCGCCGGACCCGACGCGCTGCGCGCGATCGCCGAGCAGCACCGGCAGTGGATCGCTGGAGAAGTGCTTGCCCGGGAGGTGATTGTGACCGACCCTCTCTCGGCTGATCCATCGGCCATCGCCCTCGAGCTCGACGGCATGACCGCACACCTTGCTCTCACACGGGACAGCTGACGATGGCGCCAACAGCGGAAGGCGATAAGAAGTTCAAGCCGATGGTCAAGAAGCAGATCGCGCACTTCGAGAAGCGGCTGCTCGAGGAACGCAAGCGGGTGCTCAAGGAGCTGGGCCACTACGACGAGACCTTCGGCTCCACGCCGCAGGGCGCCGACGGCGACCTGTCGTCATACTCGTTTCATATGGCCGACCAGGGCACCGACGCCATGGAGCGCGAGAAGGCGTTTCTCTTCGCGAGCCAGGAGGGACGCTTCCTCTGGCACATCGACGAAGCGCTGCGCCGCCTCTACCGCGCGCCCGAGACGTTCGGCCGCTGCCACCAGTGCGGCGGCGAGATCGGGTTCGATCGTCTCGACGCGCTGCCGCACGCCCGCTTCTGCATCGAGTGCAAGCAACGCGAAGAAGATGGCAAGAAGTAACCCGAACCCGCGTCTCTTTTTCGGCGTGGCCGCGTCGGTGGTGCTGGCCGACGCGTTCACGAAGATCCTGGCGGTGGACCGCCTGACGCCGTCGCGCATGCCGCGCGACGTGCTCGGCGAAACGCTGCGCCTCACGCTCGTCTTCAATCCCGGCGCGGCGTTCGGCCTGCACCTCGGGCCGTGGTCGCGCTGGATCTTCATCGCGCTCACCATCGGCGCGCTGGTGCTGCTGTGGGAGCTGTACCGCACGACGCGAGCGGGTGACGTGGTGCGCACGCTCGCGCTGTCGCTGGTGTGCGGCGGCGCGCTCGGCAATCTCGTGGACCGGCTCAAGTCGGGACGCGGCGTGGTGGATTTCATCGATGTCGGCATGGGGACGATGCGGTGGCCGACGTTCAACGTGGCCGACATGGCCGTGAGCTGCGGTGCGGTGCTGCTGGCGATCGTGCTCTGGAAGGAAGACGCGGCGGAGACATCCGCGTCGGCTGTGGTGACGGCGAGTGGATCGGACGCGGCGGTTCACGGTTGAGGGGGACGACGCCGCGAGGCTGGACCTGCTCGTCGCGCGCCGTCTCGACCTCTCCCGTTCCCAGGCTGCCACGCTCATCGCGACGGGCGCGGTGCTGGTCGATGGCCGCCGGCAAAAAGCGAGCTTCCGCGCCGAAGACGGCAGCGAAGTAGTCGTCGAGCTTCCAGACGCATCGGTGCGCACCGTCGCGGGCGAGAACATTCCCCTCTCGATCGTGTTCGAGGACGACGAGCTGCTCGTGGTCGACAAGCCGGCGGGCATGGTGGTGCATCCCGCGCCGGGGAACTGGACCGGCACGCTCGTGAACGCGCTGAAGGGNNGGACTGATCGTCGTCGCGAAGACCGACCGCGCGCTCCGCGCGCTCGGCAAGGCGATCACGGAGCGCCGGGTCGCGCGGCGGTACGCGGTGCTGAGCTGGGGCCACATCGAGACGGACATGCTCAGCGTGGACCGGCCGATCGCGCGCGACCCGAACGACCGCAAGCGCATGGCGATCGCACTCGCCGGGAGGGCCGCGCGCACCGATTTCTATCGCCTTGCGCGCTTCGAGTCGAGCGACCTCCTGCGCGCCCACCTGCACTCGGGACGCACGCATCAGATCCGCGTCCATCTCGCGTCGATCGGCCACCCCGTGGTGGGAGACGACACGTACGGCGGCGGCGGGGCCCGCCGGCTCATGGGATTGCCTCCAAAACGGCATTTCCTTCATGCGGCCTGGCTCGTCTTCAAGCACCCGGTGACGGGTGAGTTGCTCGATTTCCGTTCGAAGTTGCCGGAAGACCTTCGGCAGTCGCTGATTGCAGCGTCGGAAATGGCAGATTTGATTGCCCACCCCGATCCGCTGGAGTACCTTGGCTTCTATAGAGTCGACGGCTGAATTGCAGGTTCGCCGCTTCTTGTTGTTCGGGGTGGCGGGACGGCTGTGTGCGTGCGATCTGGAGGCAGTCCGGGAGATCGTCCCGGCGCATGCGGCCACGCGGTTGCCGGGGGCGCCGGAATGGGTGCGCGGCCTGATCAACCTGCGCGGGACGCTCGTGACGGTGGTGGATCTCGCGGTCCGGTTCGGCTCCGCCGACGGGGCCAGCGGCACGAGGTCGATCATCGTGGCGGAAGCGGAGGGGAAGGCGTTCGGCATTGGCGTGGATGAAGTGCGTGACGTGCAGTCCGTCGCCGAAGACGCGCTCGAGGAAGTCGACGCGCAGCGCGCGGCGGGCGGCATCATCCGCGGATTGGCGCACGTGGGGATCGCGCGCGCGGAGACGGCACTCGTCGTCGACGTGGCCGAGATCGTCAGGCAGGCGCTCGTCCTGTAGGACTCGATCACTCTTTCTAGCGCGGGGGAACGGTGGCTCCAACGGTGCTCATTTGCGATGACGCGATCTTCATGCGAACGATGGTCAGCGACATCCTGCAGCAGGCCGGCTTCGAGGTCGTTGGTGAAGCCGAGACCGGCGCGCAGGCGGTGGAGCGCTACAAGCAGCTTCGCCCGGACCTCGTCACGATGGACATCGTGATGCCCGACATGGGCGGAATCGACGCGGTGCGTGAAATCACGAAGTTCGATCCGGACGCGAAAGTGCTCATGTGCAGCGCGATGGGCCAGCAGGCGCTCGTCGTCGAGGCAATCCAGGCGGGAGCCAAGGACTTCGTGGTCAAGCCATTCCAGCCGAGCCGCGTGCTGGAGGCCGTCCAGCGCGTGCTCGGCTGAGCGCGCGACCGTCTCCCCGCCGAGCGTTCCCAGGCCGCAGACGATGAGTCTCGATCCGTCGCGCTACGCCGAGCTCTTCCGAACCGAGAGCCGCGAACAGCTGTCGGCGATCAACCGCGCGCTGCTGCTCCTCGAGGAGGGTGGTAATCCCGCGGAGCCGATCAGCGTGCTGTTCCGCGCCATGCACACGGTGAAGGGGATGAGCGCGACGATGGGGTATCACGCCGTGGCGGAGTTCGCCCACGAGCTCGAATCCGTGCTCGACCGCGTGCGCCGGGGCGACCAGCTGCTGGCGCCCGATCTCATGGACGCGCTGTTCGCGTCCGCCGACGCGCTCGAGACCGCGATCGACGACGCGTCGGAGCAGGCGGGACAGACGCCGGCGATGGTCGCGGCGCTGCAGCGGCTCCGCGACGTCGCCGGAGGATCGGCGACGAGCGAGTTCCCGGGCGTGCCGACCGAGGAGACGGGTGCGCTCGTGGAGGTCGCCGCCGCCGACCCACTCGACGGCCCGGGCGTGATCGTGCGCGTTCGCCAGGCCGCGGACGCGATGCTCCCCGGCGTGCGCGCGTTCATGGCGGTACAGCGCGTACGCGCGCTCGGAGAAGTCGCGGCGGTGAACCCATCGCTGGACGCGCTGCAGGCGTCGGCCGTGCCGATATCGTTCGCCATGCGCGTGGTGACCACGGCGTCCGTCGACGAGATCGAGGCCGCCGTGCGGTCCGCGGGCGACGTCGCGTTCGTCGAGGTGGACGTGTCCGGGCGCACGCGCCGCGAATCGCGA
>PMYN01000086.1:10892-13668 GCA_003171215.1 Gemmatimonadota bacterium
CGGAAATCATGACGATGCGCATGGTGCCCGTGTGGCAGGTGTTCGACCGCTTTCCGCGCCTCGTCCGCGACTCGGCACGCGCGCTGAACAAGGACGTGACCTTCGTCGTCGAGGGGAAGGAGATCGAGCTCGACCGCTCGCTGCTCGATGAAATCGGCGAGCCGATCGTGCACCTCCTGCGCAACGCGATCGGGCACGGCATCGAGTCGCCGGCGGAGCGGGCCGCCGCGGGGAAGCCGCGCGCGGGGCGCCTCGTGCTCAGCGCCGCGCGCGACCGCGCGGCCGTGCTGATCCGCGTGAGCGACGACGGCCGCGGCATCGACCGCCCGCGTGTGCTCGCGCGCGCCCGCGCGCTCGGACTCGTGGACGAGGGCACGCGCGAGGTCGACGACGACGCGCTCTTCCGGCTGATCGCGCGGCCCGGGCTCTCCACGGCCGAGCAGGTCTCGGATCTCTCGGGACGCGGCGTGGGCATCGACGCGGTACAGGTCAAGGCGCGCGCGCTCGGCGGTTCGGTGGAGCTCAAGACCGTCGCCGGCGAGGGCACGACGATCACGATCCGGCTCCCCGTCACGCTCGCGATCGTGCGCGCGCTGCTCGCGAGGTCGGGCACCGAACGCTATGCGCTGCCGCTCACGCACGTGCGCGAGACGCTCGAGTACGATCGCGACGTCGTGCAGCACGTGAAGGGGAAACCGGTGCTCGTGCTGCGCGACGAAGTGCTGCCGCTGCTCGACCTGCGTGAGGTGGTGCGGCAGCACGCCACGGTCCCGGCCGGCGGCCCGAACCGCGAGATCGTGGTGATCGAGCGCGGCGACCGGAGGTCGGGGCTCGTGGTGGACGAGCTCATCGGACAGCAGGACATCGTGGTGAAGCAGTTCGACGCGGCGCGTGACGGCCTCGCGCTGTTCAGCGGTGCGACGATCCTCGCGGACGGCGCGCCGGCATTGATCATGGACGTGGGCAGTCTCTTCGAGGGAAACTGAGCCGTGGACGACATTCGCAAACTCAAGGCGCTCCAGCTCGACGCCCTGCGCGAGGTGGCGAACATCGGCGCGGGTCACGCCGCGACCGCGCTTTCGCAGATGACGGGCCAGACGATCATGATCAGCGTGCCGCAGATCAACATCGCGCCGCTCGAGGACATTCCGAACCAGGTCGGCTCCCACGAGGAGCCGGTGGCCGCCGTGCTCATGAAGATCCTCGGCGACCTTACGGGCCTCGCGCTGCTCGTGTTCACGCAGCCCACCGCGCTGCGCGTGGCGGGCCTCATGATGAAGAAGGAGAACCTGACGGAGCTCGACGAGATCGGGCAGTCGGCGCTGCGCGAGGCGGGGAACATCCTGAGTGCCGCGTATCTCAACGCGCTCAGCGAGTTCATGGGGATGATCCTCCTGCCGTCGCCGCCGTCGCTGGCGATCGACCTGTCCGACGCCGTGATGAGCGCGACGTTCCTCGAGGTCGCGCAGGGCGCCGACTACGTCTTCTGCGTCGAGACCGAGTTCCAATTGAAGGAGCTCAACGAGACGTTGCGCGGGTTCTTCCTGCTGCTCCCCGACCTCGGCAGCCTCACCGCCATCCTCCGCGCGATTCGCGTGGGCTGAACGACGCCGTGTCCGCTCCCCTCGCCTCCGACCGCGACCGCGACACGCTGAAGTCGTTCGCGCGGCGCATCGATCCGTCCGATGCGGGCGCGCACAACAACCTGGGCGTCCTCTACTACAACAAGGGGCTGTACGAGGAAGCGGCGGCCGCGTTCACGAAGGCGCTCGAGCTCGACCCCAAGATGCAAGTGGCGCAGCGCAACATCGAGGTCGCGTACTTCAACACGGGCTACTACGACCGTCGCATCGCCGAGCTGCGCGAGAAGCTGCGCTTCCGCGTGGGCGACCGCGACGCGCGCTGGGAGCTCGGCCGCGCGTACGCGCTGCTCGGGCAGTCGGACGAAGCCGTCGCCGAGTTCACCGCGCTGCTGCGCCATCATCCGAACGATCTTGGCGCGGTGGTCCAGCTCGGGCTCGCGGAGAAGGCGAGCGGCAATCTCGGCGGCGCGCAGCACTGGTTCGAGGACGCGATCCGGCTCGATCCCGCGAGCTCGGTCACGCGCTTCTATCTCGGCGAGGTGCTCTACAACCAGGGACGCATCGAGGAAGCGCTCGATGCGCTCAAGCGCGCGATCGAGCTGAATCCCGAGAATCCCGACGCGCAGTTCCTGCTGAGCTTCGTGTACGGCGACATGGGACGGCACGAGGAGGCCGCCGCCGCGAGCAAGCGCGCGGTGCAGCTCAATCCGACGCTGTCGCGCGCGCAGGCCAACCTCGCGATCGACCAGCGCAAGCCGGGCCGGGACTTGGAGCTGCCGGCGGGCGTTCACGAGCGCCGCTCGCAGCGCATGATGCAGGTGAGCGAGGGCGTGGAACTCGCGCACTACAACCTCGGGCTCGCGTTCCGGCAGAAGGGCTACTACGCCGAGGCGCAGCGCGAGTACGAGCTTGCGATCGAACGCGGCGAGGATCGGGCGCTCGTGCTGCAGGCGATGGCCGAGGTCCACCTGCTGCGCAAGGATCCGCAGGGCGCGATCGCGCTCTACGACAACCTGATCCTCGAGTCGCCGCACAGCCCGAAGCTGTGGAACGAGCGCGGTGTCGCGGTGCACCAGGGCGGACGCTTCGCCGAAGCGGCCGAGAATTATCGCAAGGCGCTGGAGGCCGATCCGAACTACGCGATCGCGCACAACAATCTCGGCGTGGCGCTCTATCACGCGGGCGATCGCGAG
>PMYN01000086.1:13698-30186 GCA_003171215.1 Gemmatimonadota bacterium
TGGAACGGCATCGGGCTGGTGCTCGGCGAGCTGCGCAAGTTCGAGGACGCGCGCAACGCGTTCGCGCGGGCGATCCAGGCGCGGCCCGGTTTCGCCGAAGCGCACTACAACCTGAGCTTCACGCTCTCGAACCTCGGCGATCACGAGGGCGCGCTGCGCGAGACCAAGCGGGCGCTCGAGCTCGATCCCTATTACGTCGCGCAGAGGTTCTCGCTCGCGATCGACCTCGAATACGAGGATCCCGATCTCTCGGTGGTGCCGGATCTCGGCAGCGAGCAGCGCATGAGCGGCGAAGTGGAGAGCTTCACGTTCGACCCGCGCCTGCTCGAGTCGCTCTTCAGCGAACTCGCGCCGCCGCCCGAGCCGGCACCGCAGCTCGTCGTGGAAGCGGACGCGTTCACGATGGCCGCCGACTACCTCTCGACGGGGCTGTACGATCGCGCGATGGCGGAAGCGAGCCGCGCCATTTCACGGGGTGCGGATGCGGCGGAAGGGAATGCGCTGCTCGGCGACATCCTGTGCCGTCAGGGTGCGTACGGCGACGCGCTCGAGAAGTATCGCGCGGCACGTGTGGCGAATCCGCAGCATCTGCGCGCGCAGCGCGGCGAAGCCCAGACGCTGCTGCTGCTGGGGCGCGGGCCGGAAGCGCGCGACGTGTCGGAGCAGGTGCTCGCCGCCGCGCCACGGGACGTGGACGCGCTCATGCTGGCGGCGACATGCCGGTTCGAGGCCGGCGACCCTTCGGCGGCGCTCGACGCGCTCGATGCCGCGCGAGTCCTCGCGCCGCGCCGCGCCGACGTGCTGCGCTGGATCGGCAACATCACGCGCTCGCTGGGCGACGTCGACGGCGCGATACGCGCGTATCGCGACGCGCTCGCGCTCGATGCCGATTTTGCCGCGGTGCGATTCGATCTCGCGCGGCTGCTCATGCAGCGCGAGCTGTGGCCCGAGGCGGAGCGGGAACTCGTGGCCGCGCTCGACGCCGTGCCGACGTACGCCGAGGCGACGCTCGAGCTCGCCACGCTGCGCCGGCTCACGGGGCAGCAGCAGGAGGCCGTGAGCCTGCTCGTCGACCTGCTGCGGCGCGACTCGTACAACTTCGACGGCCACATCTCGCTCGGCGAGACGCTCATCGAACTGAATCGCCCGGCCGACGCGGCGACCGCGTTCCGGCGCGTGCTCGCGTTCGATCCCGACCACGCGGGCGCCACGTTCTACGACGGCGTGATCCTCGCCGGCCAGAAGCGCTACCGCGATGCCATCGAACGCTGGCACCGTGTGGTGGAACTCGAGCCGGCCGGCGAGTACGCCCGGCGCGCGCGGCGTGAAATGCGCTCCGCGGAAGACCTGCTCACGGTGTTCGGCAACCGGCACGGAGGTCACTGACCGTGGCGATCGAAGGACCCCTTCGCGAACTCGGCATCCACGACGTCTTCCAGCTGCTCGACCTGAGCCGGAAGACGGGAACGCTGGCGGTCACCTCGGAGCTGCGCGACAACCAGGGAACGGTGCACTTCCAGAACGGCCGCGTCGTGGCCGCAACGATCAGGAGCAATCCGCACCGCATCGGCGACCTGCTCATGCGCGCCGGTCGCGTGACGGCCGCGCAGGTGGCGGAGGCGAGCGCCGCGCAGCTGGAGCGCGGCGACACCCGCCGCCTGGGCGAGATCCTGCTCGACATGGGCGCGATCACGCAGAAGGAGCTCGAGCGGCAGATCCGGATCCAGATCGAGGCCGTCGTGTTCGAGCTTCTCTCGTGGCGCGAAGGATTCTTCCGCTTCGAGGAAGGACCGATGCAGGGCGAGCCGATGGTGCAGATCGGCACGGAGGCGCTGCTGATGGAGGGCGCCCGTCGCATCGATGAATGGTCCCGGATTTCCGATCGTGTGCCGAGCCTGCTCGCGATTCCGCGGCTCACGTCGCTGCAGGACGACAGCCACGCGCCGATGCTCGACCTGCTGCCGAGCGAGTGGGAAGTCCTGACGATGATCGACGGCGCGCTGGACCTGCGTGCGATCGCGGCGAGGCTCGCGCGCACCGAGTTCGACACGGCCAAGGTCGTGTACGGACTCGTCAGCACGGGCGTGGTCGAGCTCGAGGTTCCCGCGTCGGTTGCCGAACGGGTCGCGGCACGCGCGACCACGCCGGCGATTCCGATGCGCGCGGTGGCCGATGTCCCGACTCCCGTGATAGGGGCGCCCACCGTGACGTCTCCGGCGGCGGTGCCGGCGGCTCCCGCGGCGCCGCGCGCGCCGTCGGTCACGGACGACCTGCCGCCGCTCACCGCGGCGCACGAGCCGCCGCCCATCGCCGACGGCATCGACGATCTCGAGCGCGGATTCCAGTACCTGCTGCGCGGCGACTTCGACAGCGCGGTGGTGTCGTGGGCCACGTGGCTGCAGTCGCATCCGATGGACGCGACGGCCGAAAAGGTCCGCGCCGGTCTCGAGGCCGCCGCGCGCCTGCGCGGGCTCGTGGAGGCGCGCTACAAATGAGTGACGACATTCGCGCCCTCAGCGAGGCGCTCGCGGCCGATCCGTCGAGCGTGGTGTTCGTGCAGCTCGGCGAGGCGCTGCGCCGCTCCGGACAGCTGGAACTCGCCTGGCGCGTCGCCTCGCGCGGTCTCGAACGGCACGCGCAGCGCGCCGATGCGCACGATCTCGTCGCGCGAATCGCCATCGACCGCGGCGACTTGCCGCGCGCACGGGCCGAGTGGGAGTCGGTGCTCACGCTGTCGCCGGGACACGGCGGCGCGCAGAAGGGACTCGGATTCCTCTGCTTCCAGCAGGGCGACCTCGACGAGGCTGCGCGCTACCTGGGCGCCGCGCTCGCGAGCGATCCGCTCGACCAGTCGCTCGCGGCGGCGCTCCGCACGGTTCGCGCGTCGCATCCGGACCGGCGGCCGATCGAAGAGGCGCCGACCGAGCCCGCGCCGGTCGTCGATGCGCGCACGCTCTTCCACGACGTGCTCGGCGACGCGCCGCAGACCGCGATCCTGCTCGACGCGGACGGCTACGTCGTGGCGGGCCAGTACCTCACCGCGGACGGCCGCGATCTCGGCGCCGACATCGGCGCGCAGCTCTCCGGGGTGAGCGATGAGGCGAATCGTGCGATGCGGCACCTCGGACTCGGCCGCTGGCACCAGATCGTCTTCGAGGCGGAGGCCGCGAGCGTGGCGATGGCGCCGAGCGGCGGCGGCGTGCTGCTCGTCGCGGCGCCGCGTTCCGTCCCGCTCGGATATGTCCGGCGCTTGCTGGAACGATCGCTCGAGCGCGCACAACACTGGATGGGACAGCGCGCATGAGGAAGCCATGAGCAGCCCGTTCACCGCGCTCCTCTCGTCGCTCATCCGCCACCGCGGCGTCACCGGCTGCATGGTGGTGGGCGAAGCCGACGGCATGATCGTCGACTCGAGCCTGCAGATCGGCGTGAATGGCGCGACGTTCGCGGCGCTCACCGCGTCGATGTATCGCAAAGCGAGACGGGCGGCGGCGGCGGCGGGTTTCGGCCCGACCGGATTCTTCGAGCTCACGGCCGACGGCGGCCGCATGTGCGCGGCGGGCAGGAACGACCTCGTCATTGTCGTCGTGGCCGAGCCGAGGGTGAACGTCGGGCTGCTGCGCGTCGAGATGCTGAAGGCGCTGGAGGCGTTGGCATGAGGCTGTCCGTCGCCGAGAACTGGGTCGAGGCCCCGCTCAAGCAGTTCGTCGACGAGGCGCGCGTGCAGCTGGCCGTGCTGCTGAATCGGAGCGGGCAGGTGCTCGGCCAGTACGGGTTCGCGAGCTCCGTGGACGTGATGACCGCGTGCGCGCTCGCGGCGGCGACGACGGCGTCTTCGGCGGAGCTCGGAAGGCTGGTGGACGGCAAGCCGTTCGCCGGATTGCACTACGCCGGGAAAGTGCGGCAGATCTTCCTCGGGCAGGTTCCGATGCGACGCGGCCCGCTGATCCTGCTGGCGGTGTTCGACGACGAGAGTTCGCTCGGCCTGGTGCAGCTGTTCTTCGCGGAACTCTGCGCGAGCCTCGCGGCCGTCGCGCCGGCGGATGCGCCGGCGGCGCCGGCGCTGGCCGAAGATTTCGAGCGCGAGCTGAACCGCAATCTCGCCGTGATGTTCGGGCGTTCATGATGTCCGGTCTTCCCGCGTCCCGCATTCCTCATCTGCATCCCGGATCTCGGACGTGTCACTAGTCAACTACGCGGCCCGCGAAATCACGTGCAAGATCGTCTACTACGGCCCGGGACGGTCCGGGAAGACGACGAACCTGCATTACATTTACGGTCAGGTGCCGGGCGACCGGAAAGGGCAGATGGTCTCGTTGGCGACGCAGACGGACCGCACGCTGTTCTTCGATTTTCTTCCGCTCGACCTCGGGCTCATCTCGGGCTTCACCACGCGATTCCAGCTCTATACGGTGCCGGGACAGGTGTACTACCAGACCACACGGCGGCTCGTGCTGCAGGGCGCCGACGGCGTGGTGTTCGTCGCGGACAGCCAGGCGCGGCAGCTCGGCGAGAACATCGAGTCGATGCAGGACCTCCACGCGAACCTCGCGGAACACGGCGTCGACGCGCGCACCGTGCCCCTCGTGATCCAGTACAACAAGCAGGACCTGCCCGCCGACCTCATCCTCAGCGTGCCAGAACTCGAGGAGCAACTCAACTTCCGCGGTGTGCCGTCGTTCGCGGCCGACGCGCTGCACGGTCCGGGCGTGTTCGAGACGCTCCGGGCGGTGAGCGAGCAGGTGCTCCGCAAGTTGAGCGCGGGCGGAGGCGGCTGAGCGTGCAGCTCGATCCGCGGCTCCGGTTCGACAGCCTCGTGGTGGGCGCGGGAAACCGCCTCGCCGTGGCGGCCGCGCGAGCCGTGGCCGAGTCGCCGGGCGCGGTCTACAACCCGCTGTTCATCTATGGCGGCACCGGGCTCGGCAAGACGCACCTGCTGTGCGCCGTGGGACACCTGGCGGCCGCGCTGCAGCCGCAGCTCGAGATCGAGTACCTCTCGCTCGACGAGTTCGTCGAGCAGCTGCACGCCTCGGTCTCCGCCGGACAGATGGACGCGTTCTCGCGCCGCTACGAACGCGTGGGACTCCTGCTCATCGACGACGTGCAGTTCCTCACCGGACGCCGCGAGACGCAGGCCGAGCTCCTGCGGCTGTTCGAGCGCATGCAGGCTGCGGGCGGCCAGATCGTGCTGACGAGCGACCGCCCGCCGGCCGAGATCCCGGACGTGGACGAGCGGCTCATCAGCCGGCTCTCGGGCGGACTCATCGCGGACGTCACCGCGCCGGACTACGAGACGCGCGTCGCGATTCTTCGCGCGAACTGCGAGGAGCGCGACCTCGAGTTCAAGAGCGGCGTGCTCGAGGAGCTCGCGCGGTTCAACTTCAACAACGTGCGCGCGTTGCAGGGCGCGCTCAACCGGCTCGTCGCGGCCGAGGCGGTCAGCGCGGACGAGGAACCGCCCGCGAAGACGGTGCAAAAGCCGGCGCCGAAGGAGCGTCCCACCGGCGAGTTCGAGAGCTTCCTCTCCGAAGTCACGACGGTCGTGCAGCAGCAGGTCGAGTCGTGGCAGGCGAGGCTGCGCGAGGCGATCGCGTACTGGAATGGCGAGGGATACCGCACTGCCGTGCTCGAGCGTGCGCTCACGCTGACCAAGGCCCCCGACGTCGCGGGCCTGCTCGCGACGTTCACGGCGGCGGTGGAACACCTGCGCGACCTGGAGCACGCCGCCGTCGACGTGGATCTCGCGCTCGGCAGCGATCCCGTGTTCCGCGATCCCGAGCGGATGGCGGCGGCGGAGGACCTCGTCGAGCGCGCGCTGGCGGGCGAGACGCCGCCGGGCGGGCCGAGTCCCGCATTCACGCGCGACGCGTTCGAGGTGGGAACGTCGAACCAGCTCGCCGTGCATGCCGCCGACGCGGTCATCGCGTCGCCCGGCGTGAAGTACAATCCCCTGCTGATCCACGGCGCGAGCGGCGTGGGGAAGACGCACCTGCTGCACGCCATCGGCAACGCACTCGTGCTGGCGCGCGGCTCGCGGCTCGTCGTCGCGTGCGTGCACGCCCAGCAGTTCATCGACGAGCTGATCACGTCGATCCAGGGCGGGACGGTCGAACGCTGGCGCGCGCGGTATCGCTCCGTGGACGCGCTCCTGATCGACGACGTGCACTTCGTGGCGGACAAGGAGCGCACGCAGGACGAGCTCTTCCTGCTGTTCAACGAGATCGTCAACGCGGGGAAGCAGGTCGTGCTCACGAGCGACCAGCCCCCCTCCGTGATTCCCGATCTGGAGGCGCGGCTGCGCTCGCGGTTCGAGGGCGGGCTCGTCGTTCCCATCCAGGCGCCCGACCGCGCGCTGCGCGAGAAGCTCTTCGCGCGATTCCTCGCCGCGGCGGGCCGGGAGTCCGACGCGCACCTGCTCGCGCTGCTCGGGCAGCAGCCGGTGCAGAGCGTGCGCGAGATCATCGGCGTCGTGAACCGGCTGGGCGCGGCGGCGCAGGCGGCAGGCGTGCCGCTCGACGCCACGCTCGTGCGCCGTGAACTCGGCGCGGTCACGCCCTACGCCGGCGTGCCCGTCATCGCGCAGGCGAACGACGGGCGCGACCCCGCGTTCATGGACGCCGAGAAGATCGTGTGGGACTGGCCTGACGTCGGCGCGCGCGTGATCGAGGAGTTCCGCTGATGGCCATCAAGGGCAGCTTGAAGGAGGCGAGCCTCCCCGACGTGCTCCAGCTCCTCGCGATGGGGAAGAAGACCGGATGCCTGTCGGTCACGCACCGGAACAACTTCGGCTCCATCTATTTCGACAAGGGCCGCATTTGCTACGCGGCGATCGTGAACCGCCGCGACCGGCTCGGTGACATCCTCCTCAAGAGCGGCGCGATCACGCCCGCGCAGCTGCAGGAGGCGATCGAGTCGCAGGAAAAGCAACGCGACAAGCGGCTCGGCGAAATTCTCGTGGGGCTCGGCATCATTTCGCGCGACGTCCTGTACAGGCAGATCCGGCTGCAGATCGAGGAGGCCGTGTACTTCCTGTTCACGTGGACGCAGGGCACGTTCAACTTCGAGGCGGACATCCGCCCCGAAGAGCAGGACTTCCTGGTGCTGATCAACCCCGAGTCGCTCCTGCTCGAAGGGGCGCGGCGCGTGGACGAGTGGAGCCTCATCGAGAAGAAGATCCCGTCGTTCGACATCGTGTTCGACGTCGACCTCAGGCGCCTCGATGCGAGCGCCGCGAAGCTCACAGCGGAACAGGAGGTCCTGCTGCCGCTGATCGACGGCCGGCGCGACGTGCTCGCGATCATCGAGGATTCGGGGCTCGTGGAGTTCCAGGTGGGCAAGGCGCTGTACGGCCTTTCCACCGCGGGATTCCTGCATCGCGTGGGCAAGTCGCGCGCGCCGGACGTGATCGCGCCCGACGCGCGAGTGGAAGAGCACCGCAACCTCGGCATGGCGTTCTACAAGACCGGCATGCTCGACGAAGCCGAGCGCGAATTCCGGCGCGTCGTGGATCTGCGCTCGACCGACATGCACGCGCGGTTCTTCCTCGGGCTCGTGCACCTGCGGCTCGCGCGCTGGGACGACGCGGTCTCCGACTTCGAGCACGCCGCGCACCAGCGCGGCGCGGCTCCGGCCGTCTTGCACAATCTCGCGTTCGCGTTCGAGCGGAAGGGAGAGCCGGCCAAGGCGCGTGAAACATTGCGCGAGGCGGTGAAACGCGGCGGCGATCGTGATGCGCGCGTGCACACGTCGCTCGGCGTCCTCGCGCTGCGCGACGGCGACCTGCCCGCCGCGGAGGCGAGCTTCCTCGACGCGCGTCCGCTGTTCGGCGATCGCCCGCCGTCGCCCGCGTGGTTCCACTATGCGGCGCTCTGCTTCGCGCTCGCGGGCAAGGCGGACGAGGCGATCACCCTGCTGCAGGAGGGCGTCGAGGCGTATCCGCACGCCGCGGTGCTCCACAACAACCTCTCGGTGGCATTCGAGCGGGTCGGGCGCCATCAGGAGGCGCTCGCGGCAGCGGAACGCGGCGTCTCAGAGGATGCGGGGATCGCGCAGCTGCACAAGAACATCGGCGACGCGCATTATCGCGTGGCACTCTTCGACGAGGCCTACGACGCGTACCAGCGCGCGGTGAAGTTCAACGACACGCTCGGACCCGACGTGTGGCTCAAGCTCGGCAACATCCGCCTCAAGCGGAACGAGCGCGACGACGCCATCAAGTGCTGGGAGCATGCGCTGCAACTCGACCCGGCCAACCAGACCGCCCGCAAGAACATCGAGGCGGCCCGGGCGGCCACGTGACCGACACGGCGGACGACGACGCCTTCGTCGCGCTGACGTCGAAGATCTCCCGCGATCGCGGATTCGGCGCGCCGAACTACAAGGACGGTTGCATGCGCCGCCGCATCGCCGTGCGCATGCGGGCCCGCAGCGCCGCGGACTTCGCGTCGTACAGCCGCCTGCTCGACAGCGATCCGGCCGAGTACGAGTGGCTGATCGCGGCGCTCACGATCAACGTCACCAAGCTCTTCCGGAATGCGGAGGCGTGGGACGCGGTCGCGCACTCCGTCCTTCCCGCGCTCTGGTCGCTGCCGTCGCCGCGCCTGAATTGCTGGGTCGCCGGCTGCGCGTCGGGAGAGGAGGCGTATACGCTGGCGGCGCTCTGGTTGCAGTACGTGTCCGAACACACCGGGCAGGGCGAGTCGGGCGGTGCGAGCCGCGTGCGCGTGACCGCGAGCGACATCGATCGCGAGAGCCTCGCGGCGGCCGAGGCCGGCATGTACGCCGACGATGCGTTCGAGGAGGCGCCGGCCGGCGTGCGCGAGCGCTGGTTTGCACGCGCGGAAAAGGGGGGGCCGTGGACGGCGGGTCCGGAGCTGCGCGCGATCATCCGCTTCGAGCGCCGCGACCTGCTGCTGGATCCCGCGCCGGCCCTCTCGATGCATCTGATCACCTGCCGCAACGTGATCATCTACTTCGACCGCGAGTCGCAGGAGGCGCTCATGCAGCGCTTCCACGATGCGCTGGTGCCGGGCGGGTACCTCGTGCTCGGCAAGGTCGAGACGCTGCTCGGGCCGTCGCGCGCGCTGTTCGACGCGGTGGACTCGCGGCAGCGCATCTTCCGGCGCCCGTGAAGGAGATTCGCGTGCGCATCGCTCATCACGCCGTGGCCAAGGGGCACTCCCGTCTCGTGACGATCGGCTTGGGCTCGTGCGTGGCGATCGCGATCCACGACCGCGCGGCGAAGGTCGGCGGGCTCGCACACGTGCTGCTGCCGGACGCGGCGCTCGGCCGCGGCGTGGAAAATCGCGCGCGCTACGCGTCGACCGCCGTTCCGCTGCTGCTCGACGAGATGAAGGCCATCGGGGCGACTGGTCCGTTCGCCGCCTCGCTCGCGGGCGGCGCGGCGCTGTTCGGACCGCTGCTCGCGTTCGGCGGTTCCGTCGGTGCGCGCAACATCGAGGCGGCGCGCACGGCGCTCGCCGCGGCGCGCGTGCCGGTGGTGGCCGAGGATGTGGGCGGCGAAAGCGGCCGGACGGTCTCGTTCGACGTGTCCACTGGCAAGGTGCACGTGCGGTCGGTGCGCGGGGGCGAGCATGTCCTATAAAGAGTCCCGCATCCCGCATCGCAGTGATAGCGAGTTCCGCCTCCCGCATCGCAACGCACGTCGCACGGTCCTCGTCGTCGACGACAGCGCGCTCGTGCGGCAGGTGGTGTGCGACCTGATCGCCGGCTTCGACGAGTTCGAGGTGATCGGCACCGCGCACGACGGCCTCGACGCGCTGGGCAAGGTGCACGCGCTCGACCCCGACATCGTCACGCTCGACATCGAGATGCCGGTGCTCGACGGCATCGCCGCGCTCGGCTACATCATGAGCGAGGCGCCGCGCGCAGTCGTGATGCTGAGCGGCGTCGAGTCGCGCGGCGCCGTGGACCTCACGCTGCGCGCGCTCGAACTCGGCGCGGTGGACTTCGTGCGCAAGCCGGCCGGCACGTTTGCCGATGCGATGCCCGCGATGGCGAGCCGGCTCCTCGAGGCGCTGCGCGCGGCGGCCGTCGTCAACCTGCGCGGCGTTCCCGCGCTCGCCCGCGTCGCGCTCGCGACCGCCCGGGCGCGAATCTCGGCGCGAGGCGCGCGCGCGGCCGTCGCGATCGCCGCGTCGACGGGCGGTCCGCGCGCGCTCGTCGAGGTGGTGCCGGCGCTGACGCGGGAGCTCGACGCCGCGGTGCTCATCGCGCAGCACATGCCGAGGGGATTCACGGCCGGTCTCGCGCGGAGGCTCGACGCGCTGTCGTCGCTCGAAGTGTCGGAGGCGACGCACGGCGAGGCGGTGCTCACCAATCACGTGTACATCGCGCCGGGCGGACAGCACATGACGGTGTCGTCGGACGGCGTGCAGGCCCGAATCGTGCTCGACGAATCGGAGCCCGTGTGGGGAGTGCGGCCCGCCGCGGACCCGCTCTTCGCGTCCGCGGCGAAACACTTCGGCGCCGCGTGCGTCGGCGTCGTGCTCACCGGAATGGGCCGCGATGGGAGTGCCGGGCTGACGGCGATCCGCGCGGCCGGCGGCGGAGCCGTGGTGCAGGACCGCGCGACCGCGACGATTTACGGAATGCCCCAGTCCGCGCTCGAGCACGCGGGGGCGGACGTCGTCGCTCCGCTTGGCTCCATCGCCGCGTCGGTGCTGGAGCTGATCGGTGCGCGGCGCGCGATCTGGAGCAGCCGATGAACGCGCGAGTGGCGGCCGTCGCGTCCGCCGCGCCTGCGGCGCTCATGGCCGAGCAAGCGCTGCACATCGTGGTGCGCGTGGGCGACGAGCAGTTCGCGTTTCCGGTGTCGCACGTCGAGGAAGCGCTCGATGCGCCGGTGGTCGAGTGGGTGCCCGTGGCACCCGCCGGCATGCTCGGACAGCTGCCGCATCGCGGGCGCATGGTGGGCGCGTGGGATGCGGGGTGGGCGTTCCGGCTCGCGAGGCCGGCGGCCGCCGGCGCGGCGCTCGTGCTGCGCGACGGACCGCGGCGCGTTGCCCTCGTGGTGGACGACGTGACGGAGATGGCCCGCATCGAGGCCGCCGACGTGCGCGCGGTGCCCGGCGGCGCCGACCTGGACGGCGTGCTCTCCGGTGTCTGTTTCTCCTCTCATGGCGGCAGTGCGCTGGTGAACGTGGTGCGAGTGGACGCGCTCGCGGCGCTGTGTTTGTTGGTGTCGCCGCGTGGAACCTTCGTCGACGGGATGACGCGATGACCGGCACATCCGGATCGGGTGCAGCAAGCGCGGCGGGTGCCGCGAACGGCGCCAGCGGCGCCAAGGGCGCCGAGCGAACGCAGCTCGTGACGTTCCGCGTGGGGGACGACCTCTTCGCCGCCGACATCTTCTCGGTCGAGCGCGTCCTACGGTTCACGGCGCCGCGCCCGATTCCAAACGTGCCCGCGTGGCTCGAGGGCGTGATCGACTACGGCGGGCGCGTGGTGCCGGTGATCGACCTGCGCGCACGATTCGAGCTCGGTGCGGCATCCACGCGCGATTCGGCGCGCATTCTGGTCGTCGCCGCCGGCGAAGACTGGATCGGCGCGATCGTCGACGGCGTCGACGAGGTGCTCACCGTCACGAGCGACCAGCTCCTGCCGCCGCCCGCGCTCTTCAAGGGACTGGCGAAACTGTACGTCCGTGCGCTCGTGCGCGCGAAGACCGAGGAAGAACCGGTGATCGTCGTCCTGGACGTCGCGCAGCTGCTCACGGCGCGTGAACGCATCGTACTCGAACAAGCTGTGGCCGGGGCCTCATCGAATGGCTGACGAAACGCTGACGGAACTCAGGGAGCGGTACGCCGCCATCGATCGCCGTCTCGACGCCGGACTGCCGGAAGGCGATCGCGCGGGCGTGAAGTCGGAGATCATCGGACTGTTCAAGACCGTCGAGCAGGCAGTGCTCGATCTTTCGGCGCTCAAGGAGGAGATTCGCGCGCTCGTGGACAAGTGGAAGGCGCAGCAGTCCGCGGCCGCGCCGTCGCTCGCGCCGCGGTTCTCGGGAGACCGGCCCGTCGTGCACGCCGACCACATCGGCGCGTCGACGTTCATCGAGAAGGGGTGGAGCCGCCTCTCGCTCGGCGACTACGACGGCGCCGAGACCGCGCTCACGAAAGCGATCGAACTCTCGCCGGGCAATCCGCAGAGCGAGGCGCTGCTCGGCTGGGCGCAGATGCTGAACGAGAAGTACGACGAGGCGCTGATGACCTTCCAGAAGGTGCTGATGCGCGAGCCGTCGAACGCGCTCGCCCGGATCAACGTGGGCTACATCTGCTTTAAGAAGGGCATATTCGGCGAGGCGATCGAGCATCTCTCGAAGGCGATCCGCATCGACAACGACAAGAAGGCGACGCTATACGCGCACTTCTATCTCGGCCTCGTGTACCTCGAGCGCGAGATGTACGAGGACGCCGAGAATTTCTTCCAGAAGACGCTCCTGCTCGGGCCGAACCTCCTCGAGGCGTACTACGAGATGGGCCGCGCGTACTGGTTCAACGGGCAGAGGGACGAGGCGATCGACGCGTGGAAGCGCGGATTCGCGGCGAACAAGTTCAATCCGTGGGCCAAGCGGTGCGCCGAACTCCTTAAGACCGTCGAAGCGGGAGGGGAGCCGTCGCGAACCTGAGTTTCGCCGCTCGCGTCGCCGCCTCACTCCTCACCTGGGCGCTCGCGCTCCCGGCGCAGGAACCGGTGCGGGCGCGCCCGGTTGAGGTCGACTCGGGACGGTTCACCTTCGTGGCGTTCCCCCGCGACGCCGCGCTCGCACGGTCGCTGCTCGGCGACGCGCTCGGGCGCGACACCTTCCCGGGGCTTCCGCGGCCGAGGGCGCATGCGCGGATCCTGGTCACGCCGGACGCGCTGCATTTTCACGACGCGATCGGTCCCACCGCACCGGAGTGGGGCGCGGCGATCGCCACGCCCGAGAACGGCAGGATCGTGATGCAGGGGAGCCGAGCGAGTTCGGCGGCCGGCGATCCGCGTGAGACGCTGCGGCACGAACTCGCGCATCTCGCACTCCACGAAGCGCTCGGCGACCTCCCGCCGCGCTGGTTCGACGAGGGATATGCATCGTACGCCGCCGCCGAGATGGCGCGCGACGACGTCCTCGCGACGAACGTTGCCCTGGCGTTCACGGGAATTCCGCCGCTCGATTCACTCGACGCGCTGTTCCAGGGCGGGGAGGCCCGGGCGCAGACCGGCTACGCGTTGGCTCGTACGGCGGTCGCGGCGATCGCGGCGCTCGATCGGGAGCGCGGGCTCGCGCTCTTCTTTCGGTACTGGCGAGAGACCGGCTCGATGGACCAGGCGATGCGGCGGGCCTATGGAGTGACCGAAGCGAGCTTCGAGACTCAATGGAAAGCACGCACGCGACGGCGTTACGGCGCTCTCGCGCTCTTCGCCGACGTGTCGTTCGCGGCACTGCTCTTTCTCGCGGTGGTCGGGCCGCTTTGGCTCATGCGCCGGCAGCGCGACCGCCGGCGCCTGGCCACCATGCGGGCGGCCGACGAGGTCCAGGAGCGGCGAGAGCGCGAAGACGTGCTGCAGGCGCTACTTTACGGACAGGCTGAGACGCCGAGCGCGCCACCTCCCGGGGATGGAACAAAGCCGGGAGAATGAGATTCTCATTAACTGATGGCAAAGTGGCTCAAACTTGCTTGACACTATATTACGCAGGGTCTAAACTCAGCCGCCTATGGCAGAAATGGAATCGGTGAAAAAGGGCACCTCCGCGCTGAAGTGGGGCGTGGCGGCCGTGGTCCTGGCCGCCGGCTACGCCGACCTGGCGCGCGGCGGTGCGACGGTCGCTCCGATTCTGCTCGTCATCGGTTACGGGATTCTGATACCAGTCGCGATTGTCTCGTAGGCCGTGACGGGCGAATAGCTCAGTTGGTTAGAGCACCTGCCTTACACGCAGGGTGTCGGGGGTTCGAGTCCCTCTTCGCCCACTTTGCTTGAGCCGGCGGGCCGTCTGGTCTCGCGCCGGGAACGATAGGTCACCGATCGGGAGGATGACACAGTGATGGTTCGGCACCAGTCCCGCGTGCTCGCAGCGCTCGCGGTCACGCTTCTCGGTGGATTCCCGGCTTCGTCGGTGGCGCAGCTGACGCGTCCGCCGAACCCGAACGCCCCGATGCTCGTGGTCGTGACTTTCAAGAGCAACGACAAGAAGACGGGCGTCGACTTCGCAGAAACCGTTCGCGACCGGATCACGGGCGACGTGTCCTATCGCGACCTGCAGGTGCAGTCCAAGCAGAACATCGACGCGACGCTGCAGGCCTCGGGCTACGACCTGACGGCCGCGCTCACGGAAGGCGACGCCAACCTCCTCGCGAAGCAGCTGCGCGCGGACGAGTACATCGAGGGGACGATCAACAAGAACGCCGCCGGCAACGGCTACGTGGCGGAATCATGGATGGTGCTGACGTACGACCAGAACATGGTGCAGCCGCTCGGGACGTTCGAGGGCGCGAAGGTCGTGGACGTCGCGAGCCAGATCTCGAAGTCGTACCAGACCGCGCACAAGGTGTACGACGAGGTGTCGAAGTGCCGCTCGGCCCGTCGCGAAAGCAAGTACGCCGACGCGATGAGCGCCGCGACCTCGGGGATCGGCCGGTATCCGAAGTCGACGCTGCTGCGCATCTGCGAGATCGCGACCATGAACGACCAGAAGAGGCCGCCCGCAGAAGTGCTCAAAGTCGCGCAGGAGATCCTGGCGATCGACCCGAAGAGCAAGATGGCGCTCGAGGCCGAAATCGACGCGTACGACAAGCTGGGCGACAAGGACAAGAAGATCGCGACGCTGACGAACCTGCTCGCGGCCGATCCGACCAACGCGAAGCTGCAGCAGACTGTGGTGTACGAGCTTGCCGCGTCGGGCAAGTACGAGATCGCGAAGACGATCATCGCGAAGGCGGTCGAGGACAACCCGGGCGACGTCTCGCTCGTGAAGCTCTATTGGCAGGTGTTGTACGCGGTGAAGGACAACAAGACGATGCTGAGGGTCGGCGAGGAGATGGTGAAGATGGACACCTCGTTCGCCGACACGACGTACTACGACCGCACGATCGACGCGTATCGCACGGACAGCGCGTGGGCGAAGGCGGCGGAAACGGCGGCGCGCGCGACGCAGAAGTATCCGCGGCGCGCGGATTACTGGGTGCAGCGCGGACAGCTGGAACTGCGGGCGGGGCAGGTGAAGCAGGCGATCACGTCGCTCAGGCGCGCGCTCGATCTCGATCCAAAGATTCCCGGCGCGCGAATGCTGATCGTGTCGTCGCTCGTCGACGCAAGTGAGTACGACAGCGCGATGGTCGCGATGCACGAGGCCTTGAAGGCCGGTGAAGACGCCGACAGGATCGGGCAGTTCGCGCTTGCGATCGGGAGCCGGTTGTTCAAGGTCGCGAACGATGCTCAGCCCAAGACGATCCCGACGTGGCAAAAGGTGCTGCCTTACGTCGCGTACGCGGACAGCGTGGCGAAGGATCGCACCACGAAGAACACTGCCAAGTTCGAAATGGGAGTGAGTCACTACTACCTCGCCACGCTGACCTATCCGGACGTTGTCACCCAGAAGAGCTGCGACGGAGCCAAGCAGGTGCAGGACTACCTGATCTCGGCGTCGGGTGAGCTGCAATTCGGTGGCGCCACGAACCCTGCGGCCGTGAACCAGTTGATGCCCGCCATTCAGCAAATGCAAACGGCGGTGGAGCAGGCCGTGAAAGTGTTCTGCGCCCCACCGAAGAAGCCGGATACGAAAGGCCAGAAGCCGTAAGCCGGAAGCCGGAAGCCGGANNGGTCTTCGGTCTTCGGTCCTCGGCTTCCGGCTTCCGGCTTCCGGCTTCCGGCTTCCGGCTATCTTTCCCCCGTGCCCGCCACCCGCTTCGATTCCACGTACCACGCGCCGGTGCTCGTCGCCGAGGTGCTCGACGCGCTTCGCGGCGCGCGGCGAGTGCTCGACGGCACGCTCGGCGGCGGCGGCCACTCGCTCGCGCTCCTCGACGCTGGCGCCCACGTCACCGGCCTCGATCGCGATCCCGAGGCGATTGCCGCCGCGCGCGCGCGGCTCGCGCCGTTCGAATCGCAGGGCCGCTTCCGCGCCATCGAGTCGAACTTCGCCGACATCGACAAGATCCCCGAGCTCGACGGCGTCGCATTCGACGGCATCGTGCTCGACCTCGGGGTCTCGTCTCACCAATTCGACGATGAATCGCGCGGGTTTTCGTTCCGCGAAGGCGCGCGGCTCGACATGCGGATGGAAGGAATCGGACGGCAGACGGCGGACGGCGGACGGCAGCGAGACGGCCGAGGACAGACGGCGGCGGAGCTGCTGAACTCGGCGGACGAGGACGAACTCAAGGCGATCTTCAAGGAGTTCGGCGATGAACCCAAGGGCGGGCGCCTGGCCCGCGAGATCGTCCGCCGTCGCGGCAACAGGCCGTTCGTCACGAGCGACGACTTCGTCGG